>JAPLEO010000060.1:93816-151195 GCA_026391125.1 Bacteroidota bacterium | reverse complement strand
ATTTCCTCCTGTCATGATGATTTTCTTGATGATGCCTTGGTGGTATAGATTAGCTGCCTGTATAAATCGATCTGACGATTCACTAAAAAAACCCTGATTAGATTTGTCATAGCCAGAAAAACCACCCAACAAAATACCTGCATCAAAGCTTGTATTGTTGTTTAAGACAACAGGTTTTGTTTGCCAGAGCATCACTGCATTTCGATACAAGTATGGATTTGAAAACAGAATAGCAATTGCAATTAAAGTCAGTTTTAATTTTCTTTTGAATTTTGTATCGTTCCAAAACAAAATGATCAGCAACAGAATTCCCAACCAAGTTACTGGTGACAATAAAAAAAATAAAACCTTTGAGAGCACGAAAAACATATGTCTTATTTAAATCTGTTGCTGACTACAAGATCCTTAGACCCTGCTGTATAAGTATAAAAACCTTCACCCGATTTAACCCCTAGTTTACCTGCAGCAACCATATTTACTAATAAAGGGCAGGGTGCATATTTTGGATTTCCGAATCCTTGGTATAACACATTTAAAATGCTAAGGCATACATCTAAACCAATAAAATCGGCAAGCTGTAATGGTCCCATTGGATGTGCCATACCCAGTTTCATGATGGTATCGATCGACTCAACCCCAGCGATGCCTTCATACAAACTGCAGATGGCTTCATTGATCATTGGCATCAAGATCTTATTGGCAATAAAGCCGGGATAATCATTGACTACACATGGTACTTTACCTAATGTTTTACTAAGTGAAACAATAGTATCAGTTACCTGTTGGTCGGTACCATATCCATTGATGATCTCAACTAATTTCATGACAGGTACTGGATTCATGAAGTGCATACCAATCACCAAATTGGGACGTTTGGTTGCAGCAGCAATTTTAGTAATAGAGATCGAAGAAGTATTGCTAGCCAAAATACAACCCGAAGGCGCATGTTCATCGATCTGCTTGAATATCTGCAATTTTAAATCTGCATTCTCAGTAGCAGCTTCTACCACTAGTTCAGCTCCGCTTACACCTTCAGAGATGCTGGTAAATATTTTTAAATGATTGAGTGCAGTTAGTTTTGCTTCTTCGGTTAAACTTCCTTTGGAAATTTGGCGGTCCATATTTTTTGTAATGGTCTGCACAGCTTTTTCTAATTGAGTACTGCTCACGTCGATCAAGTTTACATGAAAGCCATTTTGAGCAAAGACATGTGCAATGCCATTTCCCATGGTACCAGCGCCAATAACGCTAACTTGTTGAATGTTCATAAGGAAGTTTTATCGTTCAAAAATCCTATCAAAGTTAACTGCAATTCCTACAAACAAAAAAGTGAATAGAAACAATCTATCCACTCTTCCAATTTCTTATATTAATAACTTAGTTTTTGCTTTTAAAATCGCCTCGTTTCCATGCCTTTATAAAATCGGCCCAAGCTGCAGGGTTTAGAATATTCATCGGAGGAACCTGTCCGTTATAATAATATTTATTTGCCTGTTGACGCATTTGGAAATTAACTGCTTCTCTACCATCTGCCGGTAAGCTGGCTATTAAAATGCGGCGTTGAGATTCGTCTGTATTTTTTCTCGCTATTTCATAAGCATCATCTGGAACTCGATTATTTACAAAGTCGCGTTCAAATTGTTCCCTAGTAGGACGTGGTTTTAAGATCGTAGCTGGGAGATAAACTGTATCGGTCACCAATAATTGGATCCAGGTATATTGATTTTCTTTTAAATCTTTTGGAATTGAAATGCTGTAGTTTTTAAATCCAATACAAGAAAAAGTAATTCTATCGCCTTTTAATACGGCAATTGAAAAAACGCCATCCTGACTAGAAATGGTACCCCTTCCTTTACCTTCAACAATGATACTAGCTGACCCAATTCCTCTGAGGCTATCGGCTGTCATCACCACTCCATTGAACTGGATAACCGAATCTCGATAGGGGTTGACCTCTTGTGCCATTGATCGTATAGAAACGAAAAAAGCCGTCATCAAAATAAAAACTGGTAAAAATTTCTTCATCGCATCAAAAATACAAAGCGTTTGTACATAAAACCCAGACTTAGCCGCTTGTTTATTTAAACTCTAGGATTTAGAACAAAGTAAGGCTGCTAGCTGTTAACTTTGCGCGGTATTTTCTTTTTTAACAAAAACTTTCGTGATGACAGAAGCGGCTATTTTACAGGCTTTGAGTAATGTGCAGGAGCCTGATTTAGGTAAAGACCTGGTTACTTTAAACATGATTAAGGATTTAACAGTGGATGGTAATAAGGTAAGTTTTACCATTGTTTTAACCACTCCAGCATGCCCAATGAAGGACATGATGCGAACTGCAAGTGAGAACGCCATCAAAATATTAGTGAATAAAGCGGCTGAGATTACTGTGAATTTCACTTCAAATACTTCTAGCATTCGTAAGGATAATAAAGAGGTACTGGCTGGGGTTAAGAATATCATAGCCGTTGTGAGCGGTAAAGGTGGCGTAGGGAAAAGCACTGTTTCGGCTAACCTTGCTTTGGCTTTGGCAGAAGGTGGTGCAACTGTGGGTTTGATGGATGCAGATATATATGGACCAAGTGTTCCGATCATGTTTGGTGTTCGAGGAGAACGTCCATTAATGAAAGACGTTAACGGAAAGGGTATGATCATTCCTTTACAAAAACATGGTATAACGCTCATGAGTATTGGGTTGCTGGTTGACGAAAAAAATGCTGTAGTATGGCGCGGCCCAATGGCTAGTAGTGCTATGCGCCAGTTTGTGACCGATGTAGATTGGGGCGAATTAGATTATTTGATCGTAGATATGCCTCCAGGTACCGGTGATATTCATCTAACATTAATGCAAACAGTGCCGGTTACAGGTGTTGTAATAGTTACAACTCCACAAAATGTGGCGCTTGCTGATGCGAAGAAGGGAATTGCAATGTTTGGGCAGGCTCAGATCAATGTTCCAATTATTGGGTTGGTTGAGAATATGAGTTATTTTACTCCTGCAGAATTGCCCGATAATAAATACTATTTATTTGGAAAAGAAGGAGGTAAACGTTTGGCTGATGAGTACGATTTATCTTTCTTAGGTCAAATTCCTTTGGTACAGTCGATCCGCGAAGGCGGAGATGCGGGTGTGCCATCCATGGTAGGTAACGATGAAATCAGCAAAAAGGCTTTCCGCGATTTTACCTCCGCTACGGTTAGAAATATAGCCATGCGTAATGCAGAAATGCCCAAAACCCAAACGATTACGATTACTGAACAGTAGTTATATAGTTTTTAAGTTGTGTAAAAGCTCTCTACAAAAAAATGTAGGGAGCTTTTTTATGTTTAAATTCGAAGCATGTATCATGTCCCATATTTTAAAGCAAACGAAAACTCAGAAGTGTTGGCTTTTATGAAAGCCCATCCTTTTGTGACCATCTGTGGAATTGACAAAAACAATTTACCAGTAGCAACGCACGTGCCAGTATTGATGGTAGAACGCGATGAAAAATTATACCTGCAGGCGCATATCATGCGAAAGCAGGATCACCATTTGGCTTTTGAAAACAATGCCCATGTGCTAGTGATATTTCAAGGTGCTAACGCCTATGTGAGTTCAAGCTGGTATCATAACGATGATCGAGGAAGTACTTGGAATTATCAAGCTGTTCATGCGAAGGGGCAATTGCGATTTTTATCAGAACAGGAGTTATTTGAACTGTTAACCAAACTTACAGCACATTTTGAAAAAGATCCTGATTCAGCTTCACAGGTTAAAAACCTTTCAGATGAATACATGAAAACAAATATGAAGGCAATTGTGGCTTTAGAAATTGAAATAACAGATCTGCAACACGTTTTTAAAATGAGTCAGAATCGTAATAAGAAAAGCTATCATAATATAGTTGAGCAACTAGAGAAAGGTGATCTTGCTTCAATAACTGTTGCTGAGGAAATGAAAAAAAATAGCCATCAAATTCCTGATTAATGAAATCTTTTCGCATTTTAATCATCTTCTTAAGTATTTCTTGTATGTCAACCAAACTGCCTCATAGTAAAGGTTTTGGAGAAACGGTATTTGATAAAGAGGGGCATCGTGGTTGTAGAGGATTGATGCCAGAGAATACTATTCCTGCCATGCTTAAAGCGATTGATTTAGGTGTAACCACTTTAGAGATGGATGCATCTATTAGCAAGGATGGCCAAGTTTTTTTAAGCCATGAACCTTTTTTTAATCACGAGATCACAACAAAGCCGGATGGAAGTTTTATTGAGGAATCTGTAGAGAAGAATTTTAATATGTATCAGATGAATTTTACAGAGATACAAAAATATGATGTGGGATTAAAGCCGCATCCTAGATTTCCGAATCAACTAAAACTGGCGACACATAAACCATTGCTTGCGAATTTATTTGATACGGTGCAATCTTATTGTTTACAAAAGCACCTTGCTATCCCTCAATTCAATATTGAAACGAAAACAAATAGTAAGACCGACGGTTTGTATCATCCCGGTCCAAATGAATTTGTTGATTTATTAGTAGCTGTTATTCAATCTAAAAAGATGGAGGATAAAGTCATTATTCAATCCTTCGATATTAGAACGCTCCAATATTTACACCTCAAATATCCCAACTTTAAAACTGCATTATTGATTGAAGACTTCGATAAAAAGCCCTTTGCCTTGCAATTAAAAGACCTTGGATTTTTGCCCACAATTTATAGCCCAGCGCATATACTTGTAACGGATTTGCTGGTAAAACAATGTCGTGATGCGGGAATTCAAATCATCCCTTGGACAGTCAATGATTTACCGAGAATGCAAGAATTGAAAAAAATGGGTGTACATGGCATTATATCAGACTATCCCAATCTGTTTGCAGGCTTGAAATAATAGACGTGCTGATTAGTTTGAAAAACCTTTTTTTTATTGCAACTTTGCTCTAATTAAACCAACGGGAAGGCCGAAGAAGTATGGGAAAAATTATTATCACATTAGACGGATTTTCATCTTGTGGCAAAAGCACATTAGCGCGCCAATTAGCCAATGAATTGAATTATGTATTTATTGATTCAGGTGCCATGTATCGAGCCATTACACATTATTTTCTTACTCATCGAATTGATTGGAATCACCAGGAAGAAGTTGTTAGCGCATTAAAACAGATTACTCTTGATTTTCAATTTAATTCAAGTTCTGGGAGATCAGATATGTATTTGAATCATGAAAATGTAGAAGTACCGATCAGGGAAATGCCTGTAAGTGATAATGTTAGTGCAGTTTCAGCCGTAAGAGAAGTTCGCGAATTTGCTGTTGCTCAGCAGCAATTGATGGGTAACAAAAAAGGAATTGTCATGGACGGAAGAGATATTGGAACAACTGTATTTCCTCATGCAGAATTAAAAATATTTGTAGTAGCCGATCCTGCAATTCGTGTAGAGCGCAGGTATAAAGAAATGTTCGAAAAAAATCCAAATATTACTATTGAGGACGTTAAAAACAACTTGGAATCGCGCGATTATATTGATAGTCACCGGGAAGTTAGTCCGCTTAGAAAAGCTGATGATGCAATTGAATTAGATAATACAAATCTTACTCGTGAAGAACAATTAGAAGTGGTACTTAAATGGGCGAAAGAAATGATCGTAAAAGCACATTAATAAGTTTCTAATAAATAAGTATTTCCATTGAGGGTGAGTAATTGATTTGTCAAGAGTTTTATTTCTGTGAAGTCGGCAATTACTTCCATTGCCCCGTGCAATAGCAGCTCATCTCTTGTAATATCATTACCGATACCAATAATTTGCATACCTGCAGATTTCGCAGATTGTACCCCGCTATTGGCATCTTCAAAAACCAAACAATGGGCAGCGTCGATACACAATTTTTCTGCCATTTTTAAATAGGGTTCGGGATCGGGTTTACCCTTACTTACATCATGCGCAGTAACAAAATGTATAAAGTGATTTGCAACGCCAACCCTTTCTAGCATTTGCAACATTCTAGCGTGATGTGAACTAGTGGCAACCCCAAGAATAAAATGAACTTCGGTTAAACTTTCTATGAATTTTTGAATACCTAAAATTCCTGAAGGTTGCATGGCCTGATCAAATAAATAGCCAGCTTGTTCAATCTCTTTTTTTCTTTCATTTGTAAGATTCGAAAATAGTCCATCAATTGTTGCAGAAACCTTTCTGCCAAATACCCATTCTCGGATCATCGCATCGTTCAAAACAAAGCCTTCCTGCTTAGCCCAGCCTTCCCAGAATTCGATAATGGCAGGGTTGGAGTCGATGATAACACCATCAAGGTCAAATATGATTGCTTTAATTAATGCTGACATGGTTTATTAATTGAATTTACCAGCCTCCGTAAAGCCCTTGTTTTAATGCTTTACGGTATTTGCGCATATCAAATGAATATAAGAATGGTGCACGATGGGCGCCACCTTTGCGGGTTTCTTTCAACCTTTTTAAAATGCCAAATCCCGTCATTCTACGTTGAAAATTTCTACGGTCCAATGATTTGTTTAAAATGGTTTCATAGAGCTTTTGTAATTCTGGCATGGTGAATTTCTGAGGCAATAAATTATAACCAATTGGTAAATGGTTTAATTGCAATCTAAGAGTATCAAGAGCACTATCTAGAATCTGTTTATGATCCATGAACAATTCTTGTATGTCATTTAAATCCCACCAAGTACAGGCGTCTGAGCTGGTATCTAGTGTTGGTTTAACGTGCGCAAATTCTACCAGGGCATAGTAGCCAACCGTAATGAATCGTTTGAGAAGCCAATGGTCTGGTCCGATTTCAATGCCGTCTTTTTTAAAATTGGTACGATGTACATTCCAGTCTGAACGTTTAGCTGATCCAAACACATGAAATTGCTGTAAAAAAATATCATTCAGCCCTGTTCTTTCTTTTAACACACGGATGGCGGCATCGTCCAAATCTTCCTCTTTAAATACAAATCCACCAGGAAGAGCCCAATGTTCTGAAGCTTTAGCTTTTACTAGTAAAACTTTTAACTCGTTTTCATGAAATCCAAAAATGACACAATCCAAGGATACAGAAGGCTGGAATAATGCCTCGCCTTCAGCAATTGTTTCTCTAAAAGTTTTCTGGGGTGTCATGTTGCTCGAAAATAAGACAAATTCCCTCCCGATTTATTTCCTTTTTTGATTAAGTATTTGTATCATTGTGTCAGTTCGACGCAATGAACGTAAACGATTGCAATTCCTTCCTGCCACTATTAAATCAAATTAAATGAATCAACGTAGAAAGTTTTTAAAACAGACTGCTGCTCTAGGCCTGGGTTCTGTTTTGTTTCAGAACCAAGTTTTCGGTAATGAATTTTTCAAAAAATCGAAAATTCCCAATGAAGGGTTGCAACTGTTTACCTTATTTGGCGTATTAGACAATGATCCCAAAGGGTATTTAGAGAAGATTTCTAAAGTTGGATATAAGGAAATAGAATCTGCGTTTAGCAAATTGGGTGGTCTTTATGGAATGAAACCAAAAGAATTTGCTGAAACATTGAAGAATTTAGGAATGGTATGGCGTTCGCATCATGTATTAGGGGCTCCTTTTAAAATGCCTGCTGGTGCAAAAATGCCATTAGGTACAGATGGTAAACCTATGGTAATTCCGCCAATGAAAAATTTACGCGACAACTATCAAGAATTGGTTGATATGGCAGCTGAGGGTGGTGTAACATATTTAGTTTGTGCAAATACTCCGATTGGTACATTGGATGAAATAAAAGCTTCCATAGAAACTTTAAATAAAACATCCGTTGCTGCAAAAAAAGCAGGGTTATTATTTGCTTATCATAACCACGACGCTGAGTTTAAAACAGTTGAGGGAGTTGTTCCCTATGATTTATTATTATCTCAAACTGATCCTGCATTGGTTAAGATGGAATTGGATTTAGCTTGGGCCATGAAAGCTGGAAAAGATCCGGTAGAAATGTTCAAAGCCAATAAAGGAAGATTTCATTTATGGCATGTAAAAGATCTGGATAAAGATCGCGAGAAAGTATTAGAAGTTGGAAAAGGAGATTTCGATTTCAAAAGAATATTTGATCATGCCTCTGATGCTGGAATGAAATACTTTTTTATAGAACAGGACGGTGCTCCAAATCCGATTGAGAACATCACCAATAGCTACAATTATTTACACAAATTATTGCATCCTTAATAAGAAAAAAATGAAAAGGTCTATTGCTATTATTGCATCTTTATTAATTGCACAGTTGTCATTTTCACAAAGCGATCTCACGGCTAAAGCCAAGGCATTGATGGCCAAGATGACTCTCGAAGAAAAAATTGGGCAATTAAATTTAATAATACCGGGAGGTGCAGCTATGACTGGCTCAGTGGTGAGTACAGATGTAGAAGGGAAAATTAAAAAAGGTCTGGTGGGAGGTTTGTTCGGGATCTACTCTCCTGAAAAAGTTCGTAAGGCACAAGACCTTGCAGTAAAAGAATCAAGATTGCATATTCCCATGATTTTTGGGTTGGATGTGATTCATGGTCATAAAACCATTTATCCCATACCATTAGCTATTTCAGCATCCTGGGATTTGGGTATGATACAAAATGCAGCAGCGATGGCTGCCAAAGAAGCTACTGCTGATGGTTTGAATTGGGCCTTTTCTCCGATGGTAGACATCGCACGCGATGCACGCTGGGGAAGGATCTCAGAAGGTTCAGGGGAAGATCCTTATTTAGGTGGTGAAATTGCAAAAGCAATTGTACGAGGCTATCAAGGAAAATCACTTTCATTGAATAATACCATGATGGCATGTGTAAAACACTTTGCTTTATATGGTGGTGCTGAAGCTGGTCGCGAGTATAATACAGTTGATATGAGTAAGATCAAAATGTATGAATACTATTTGCCTCCCTACAAAGCTGCAGTGGATGCTGGAGCTGGAAGTATGATGAGTTCTTTCAATGAAATTGATGGTGTGCCAGCTACGGCTAATCAATGGTTGCTAACAGATTTATTGCGCAAGCAATGGGGCTTCAAGGGATTTGTAGTTTCTGATTATACTTCGGTGAATGAAATGACAGCTCACGGTATTGGTGATTTGCAAACAGTATCTGCAAGAGCATTGAAAGCAGGTTTGGATATGGATATGGTGGGAGAGGGAATGCTTACAACCTTACAGAAATCATTGAAAGAAGGGAAGGTTTCAATGGCAGATATTGACCAGGCATGTTTACGTATTCTTGAAGCGAAATATAAACTGGGTTTGTTTGATGATCCATATCGTTATATCGATGAGTCTCGTCCTGCAAAAGATATTTTAAGTGCTGAGAATCGAACCATCGCTAGAAATATGGCTGCTCATAGCATGGTGTTGTTGCAAAACTATCATCAGGTTTTGCCATTAAAGAAAACTGGTACCATTGCGTTGGTAGGCCCATTAGCGCATAACCGTAGAAATATGTTGGGTACATGGGTGGTAGCTGGAGATTGGGAAAAATCAGTAAGTGTGTTTGACGGAATTAAAAATGCAGTTGGTAGTAGTGCCAATATCATTTATGCAAAAGGCTCCAATATTACAGACGATGCTGAGTTTGCAAAAAATGTAAATGCACTCGGCGTTCAAGTTGACGTGGATAGTAAATCTCCTGCAGAAATGATTAGTGAAGCAGTAGAAGCTGCAAAAAAATCAGATGTAATCGTTGCAGTTGTTGGTGAATCTTCAGATATGTCTGGTGAGTCATCAAGCAGAGCAGATATCAGTATTCCTACTAGTCAGCAAGCACTATTAAAAGCTTTATCTGAACTAGGAAAGCCATTAGTTATAGTATTGATTAATGGAAGACCGCTTACATTAGTTTGGGAGAAGCAACATGCTACTGCAATATTAGAGGCATGGGCTCCGGGAACAGAAGCTGGTAATGCTGTGGCTGATGTATTGTTTGGAAATTATAATCCTTCTGGAAAAATCACTGCCACATTCCCAAGATCGGTGGGTCAGATCCCTATTTATTATAATCATAAAAATACAGGACGACCTTATGATGGCACAGGTGGGCATAAATTCAAATCTAATTATTTAGATGAATCGAATGATCCATTGTTTCCATTTGGTTTTGGTTTGAGCTACACCAAATTTGAATATAGTGCCATTCATCTGAATAAGACCAATTTAACTGGCAACGACAAATTAATTGCTTCTATAGATATTAAAAATGTAGGAAGCTTTGCTGGTGAAGAAGTTGTGCAATTATATATCAGCGATCCAGTTGCTTCTGTTACTCGCGCTGTTAAAGACCTGAAAGGTTTCCAAAAAATTGCATTAAAATCAGGTGAAACTAAAACTGTTCAATTTGAAATCACTCCTGAGCAATTATCATTCTTTAATAGTGATCTAAAGAAGGTTTGGGAAGCGGGTGATTTCATCATTCAAATAGGTACCAATTCTTCTGAAGTTTCATCTGCAAAAGTGGTGTGGAACAAATAGGGATAAGATAAAAGATAAAAGTGAAAAATGGACTATCAATGTCTTAAATAAAATAAAAAAGAGGATCTAATTGGGATCCTCTTTTTTATTTTATTTAGAACTTTCCGTAAAAGCTTTCAATGTTAAAGTAGATCTTTAATTCTTTTCCGTCTGCTTGTAAGATTGTAATGATGTCGTATGGTTTATCATTTACTATATTGAGTGTTTGCATTTTTAATTTATAATTTACAAAATGCTCTTTGATCCATTTGTATTCTGCATTCAGGCCTTTTAATTCTGTTGTTTCTGAAATGATTACGGCATTAATAACAGACAGCCCTTCATCAGTTGATTTTGTAATCCCGATGGAAGTGTCATACGTGTTTGGCTGCGCTTTTAATTCAGAAACTGTTGCAAAAGTTAGCAAGGCAATCAAAGTAGTAAAAAAATAATTGGTTTTCAATTTCATGATCCATTGGAATTTCATAGATAAATTGGATTTTAAACTCATCAATTAGTTAGATATGGAATTCACTGGCGGGTTTAAAGCAACACTGTAAAGTTGTAAATATTATTTTGAATAAAAGCACGAAGGTGTTTTTCTGAGAAAAATTCGGTGTTTTCACCGAGGAGAAAATATTTAAAAAAAGGAGCTACATTATGTAACTCCTTTTTCTTTAATACCCTCCTAATGAATCATATACAATCACTTTTTTCCATAAATGTTTACAGGTTTCAATAAAGTGTAAGTGTATCGGGTGTGTTTGATAGATATCCTGATCCTCGGGGTTTGCAAAAATTGCTAACCAAGAACAACCATAACTTGTTTCAATGACGTCACGGTTTGTTGCAGCAGGTATACCAATATGAAATTGTTGTATAGTTGGAACAGAACTCAATTTTTTTAATCCCTCCAACAAAGCAGCACGATCAACCTCCGATCCTGAATTCTCTAACCAAAAATAAACGTGATGTACAAACAAATTTTGTGATAGCATAGGGATGATTTTTCTTTTACGAGAGGCCCCGGCTTGAAAGCCGGGGGTAACATATTTCTAAGTAACAATTTATTCTAAGACTGCGCTTCACTCCTCACTTTTCACCCCTCACTTAAATGTTTTGCTCAGTGATTTTTCCTGTGGCCTTATTTTTTAAGATTAATTTTTTGGTGCCGAAATGGGTCATTTCTTCTTTGATTAACCAATGCTCCGCATCATGTTCTGTTAAATGACTTTCTTTTGTTAAACCAGTTTTACCCCTCCAGATATCCAATTGTACGGGCTCCCATAATTTTGTTTTTGCAGATTTATAAGCTGCATCCAATATGGCATTAACTACATATCCATCGTAGAAAGTTTCCTTAGGTGCAGCACCTTTTTCAATGGCATTGAACATATCCATAAACATATGATTATAACCAAGTTCATTGAGCTCATCACCTACAGGGAAAAGCCAACCAGTATTGCTTTCTGCTTTTTCTGCGATGTAATCGCCCCCTTTACCTGTGGTGAACATATCAAATCCCGTACGTAAGAAACTATTGATCCATATGGTTCCTTCAGAGCCCATTACTTCATCGCGAAGGTCTAATCCACCGCGGAAAGTCCAACTAACTTCAAACTGACCAATCGCTCCATTTTCATACTTCACTAGTCCAATCGCATGGTCTTCTGCATCAATTGGTTTAACCTGTGTATCTGCCCAACACATTACTTCGATTGGTTTGATGTCTTTTCCGATATAGCTTCTTGAAATTTCAACACAATGACAACCAAGATCAAGTATACATCCACCACCTGCTTGTTCTAAATCCCAGAACCATTCGCTATGCGGACCAGGATGCGTTTCCCTTGATTTAGCCCATAATATTCTTCCCAATGCTCCTTCACGAACGCTTGCTTCTGCCTTAATGAATTTAGGTGTGTAAACTAAATCTTCTAGATAGCCATTGAAAATGCCGGCTTCCTCCACTGCTAAAAGCATTCGTTTTGCTTCTGCAGAATTTCTGCCCAATGGTTTGGTAGTCATGACTGCTTTTTTATGTTTACAGCAGAGCATTACAGCAGCTTCATGTAAGTTGTTAGGTAATGCAATACATACGATGGTTACATCAGGATGTGCGATTGCTTCTTCCATTTCTGTGGTCCAATGGTTACACTGATAATCGGCAGCAAATTTTTTGGCACTTTCTTCTCGGCGAGAATAAATGCTAACTACTTTATCTTTTGAACGATATCCTTGTAAAGCATCTGCATAAAATCTTCCGATGAAACCGGAACCGAGCATGGCTATTTGTTGCATGAGTATTTTTTTTAATTTTAAAAAAGATAATAGTTAAGAGATAAAAGTGAAAAGAGGTGATTAAGCGTAAAGTTATTAAGTGTTTTTTTTAGGATTGAGCAATTGTTTTTTTTTCTTTGAAAAAGATCATAAAGAAGATCAAGACTGCAAGAGCAATACATGCTGGAACAAACCAGATAGATTGCCAATCATGAACATCACCTACTTTATATTTGTCTACCGTGAATCCTGAGAACCAGGTTCCAATGAACATTCCCACACCATATGTTGCAAAAGTAAATAAGCCCTGTGCAGCATTCTTGATCTTGTCTCCTGCTTTTTTCTCGGTATACATATAACCTGTCACAAAAAAGAAGTCATAACAGATCCCATGTAAAATGATTCCTGCGTATAGCATCCATGCATGATCAGCTGCATTGCCGTATGCGAAGAAAATATAGCGAAGGATCCATGCAGTCATTCCCATCAGCAACATTTTCTTCACACCAATTCGATTAAACAAAAATGGGATAGCAAGAATAAATGCAGCTTCTGAAACCTGACCCAAGGTCATTTTACTTGCCGCATTTTCTAAGTGCACTTCATTTAAGAATGGATTTGCAAAGCCGTAATAAAAACTCAATGGAATACAAACCAATATTGCTGCAATAAAGAAGACCAAATAGGGGCGTTCTTTAAAAAGCACAAAAGCTTCTGTTCCCAAAGCACTTGAAGCATCACCTGTTGCAGCTTTGGGAGGAGTGTTTGGTAAAATAAAACTGATAAGTCCTAAAAAGCCCGAGATGCCAGCCGCCAAATAAAATGTGGTGGCTGTTTTTTCAATATCTAATTGGCCAATAGTTAGTCCCGCTACAATCCATCCCAGTGTTCCGAAAACACGAATCCATGGAAACTGTTTTCCTGGATCTGACATTTGTGAAAATGCGATACTATTACTTAAAGCAATGGTTGGCATATATAGTAATGCATAAAATAAAATTACCCAATAGAAACCTGTGCTATTATCTATTCTAGTTGCCAAGAAAAGAAGTGCCGCTCCGATTAAATGAAGTACACCCATGATTTTTTGAGCGGCAAAGAATTTATCTGCTACTAATCCTATAAAAAATGGTGAGATCATGGTGGCAATTGCTAAAGCACTATACGCTGCGCCAATTTCTACCCCGGTTGCGTGTAAGTGTTCAGACATATAGGTTCCCATCGTTACATACCAAGCCCCCCATATAAAATATTCGAGAAACATCATCGAGGCTAGTAAAGAACCAGTTTTTGCTTTCATATGGCTGATGGTATTTTGCTTTAGTTTTATTAGATTTAGTGCAGATTTAATAGAATCGCTTCGAAGCCATTAAATCAGTAAGGATTGCCAATTTAATTAAAACCAAGACATGCTTGCCAGAAAAACGATTTTTTTTCTTTTGCCCTTTTTGTTGTGCACTGTTCTTAAAGCCCAATTGAACGAAACAACCTATGCAGAAAAATTGGGTTATCCCAAAGGGACTAAAGTAGTAATACTGCACGTAGACGATGTAGGAATGTCGTTTGATTCAAATCAAGGTGCCATTAGTGCAATGACAGAAGGGATTGCCAATTCTTGTAGTGTAATGATGCCCTGCTCTTGGGTACCTGCTTTTGTACACTATTATAAACAGCATCCAAAATTAGATGTTGGTTTACATTTGACGCTAACTTCAGAATGGAGTGGTTACAGATGGGGACCATTAGCAGGTAAATCGCAAACCCCTGGATTAGTAGATAAAGAAGGTGCTTTATGGCCGAATGTAGTAGATGTAGTTAAACATGCCAGTGCTGATGAAGTGGACAAAGAAATTCATGCACAATTAGATCGTGCACGTAATATGGGCATTGAACCTACTCATTTAGATAGTCATATGGGAACATTATTTGCGAGCCCTGATTTTTTATTGCGTTATATTCAATTGGGTATGGAAAACCATATTCCTGTGATGCTTCCTGCTGGACATGCAAGTTTGATAAAAGTAACAAACCATATGCCCGAAGCACAAATTGAGTATATCAGAAAATTGGGAAAAATGTTATGGGATGCAAAGCTTCCAGTTTTGGATGATTTGCACAATGAAAGTTACGATTGGGAAATTCCCAAAGCCATGCAATCAGACGATCAACAAATTCAAGATTACAAAACAAAAAAATACATCGAAGGCATTCATAAGATCAAACCAGGTATCACAATGGTGATCATGCATTGCACTGCGCCTTCGGAAGTTTTTCCTTTTATTTCTGGATCTGGTCCGCTTCGTAAAGGTGATTTATTAGCCATGATAGATCCTGAATTTAAAGCGGCAATTCAAAAGGAAGGAATTATATTAACTACTTGGCGCGAATTAATGGAAAGAAGATCAAAATTGAACTAAAAATATAAAAATGAAAAAAACACTATTTACTACCAGCTTTTTATTGCTCACCGTTTTTTTGATTTCGTTTGTATCAACTAAGAAAACTACAAGGATCTTAGTTTTTAGTAGAACCTTAGGTTTTCATCATGCTTCCATCCCAACGGGGATTGCAGCGATACAGAAAATAGGAAAGGATAATAGTATGGAAGTAGATACCACAACCGATGCTACTCTTTTTAATGAAAAGCAATTGAGGAAATATGCTGCTGTTGTTTTTCTAAGTACAACCGGCAACGTTTTGAACGATGAACAACAACTTGCATTTGAATCGTATATTAAAAAGGGTGGCGGATTTGTTGGGATCCATGCTGCAACTGATACTGAATATGATTGGCCTTGGTACAATCAATTGGTAGGAGCTTATTTTAAAAGTCATCCTAAACAACAAGAAGCGGTATTGCATATCATTGACCCTACTCACATTTCAACTATGCACCTTCCTAAAGAGTGGAAGCGATTTGACGAATGGTATAATTTCAAAAGTATTCAGCCTAACCTTCATGTGCTAATAACCATCGATGAAAAATCATACACTGGTGGTGAAAATGGTGATTATCATCCAATGGCTTGGTGGCACGATTTTGAAGGTGGAAGAGCATTTTATACAGAGTTCGGACATACCGATGAATCTTATGCAGATCCACTATTTATTCAGCATGTTACAGGTGGAATTGCTTACGCGGTTAATAAAAAATAACAACTCATGAAGTACAAGTATGCATCTGTTTTTCTATTCTTGATTATTTTTTCTGCTTGTACTAATGGACCAATAAAGGAATCTACTACTGATAGTTCTAACAATTGGGCAATGCTCGGATTTGAAAAAGCTGACTCAGTAAACCCTGTACTGGTGCCTGGTACTAATACTTTTGTAGATCCTATCACAAAAAAAAGTATTGCCTGGGAAGCAAAAGATGTTTTTAATCCTGCCATTGTGGTGAGGCACGATACTTTGTTTATGTTGTATCGGGCACAGGATAAAATCGGGTTACCTGGAGGCACTTCTAGAATTGGTAGGGCAACAAGTGTTGATGGTTTGCATTTTACTAAATTGAGTAATCCTGTTTTTTATCCACTCAACGATTCGCTAAAAAAATATGAATGGCAGGGTGGTGCTGAGGATCCAAGAATTGTGGAGGATGAGCAAGGTGTTTATTATATGACCTATACTGCTTATGATGGCAATCTGGCCAGACTATTAATTGCTAGTTCAAAAGATCTTATTCATTGGAACAAACATGGGTCTGTTTTTACAAAAGCGTTTAATGGGAAATATTTAAACCTTTGGTCTAAATCAGGTTCCATTGTTTCTTCATACGTAAATGGAAAAATTGTTGCAACAAAAATCAATGGAAAGTATTGGATGTATTGGGGCGACCAAAATATTTGGGCTGCCATATCAACTGATTTGATTAATTGGGAACCAGTTGAAATGGTATCAAATGAAAAACCTCCGATTACTTTAAAGGGACAGGCTTTAAATATGCCTCTATTAAAAATAGTAGTACCTACACGGGATAAAATGTTTGACGCTGATTTGGTAGAGTCTGGTCCGCCCGCAATGCTTACAGATCAAGGTATTCTACTCATTTATAATTCTCGAAATCTTAAAAGCATTGGTGATACTAGTTTGCCTGATGGTACGTATACTGGCGGACAAGTGTTACTCGATAAAAATGATCCAACAAAAATCCTCAAAAGACTCGACCACTATTTCTTTAAGCCTGATAAACCTTATGAGTTAACTGGACAAGTAAACAATGTTTGCTTTCTAGAAGGATTAGCAAACTATCAAGGCAAATGGTTTTTGTATTATGGCACTGCAGATTCTAAAATTGCAGTTGCAGTTCGAAAAAAATAACACTAAGGATTTGTTTTCTCTGTTAAGAAACAAGCTAAGTGATTTTTAAATAATGGATATATTGAAAGTACAATACCAATCAGTAAAAGCACCCCAGAAACCATAAACACTATAAAGAAGGGTGTTAAGTTTTGCATCATTAAATTAAATGCAATTTGGTTTGCACTCATCTGCCATTTTGCTTTTAAAACACCTGCTCCAATCAATGCAATCCAGAATGCGAAAAGTGAACTATTGGCTAGCCAGAATCCAAATTTCATTATTTTTTGATAAGGATCTAAACTAATACAAGTGTCTTTCAATATATCATAGCATACTGCTAGCAAAAGCATAGTGTTAATTCCTATCGTAGTACCCATTGCATGGGCAACAGTAATATGCGTGCCATGGGTGTATACATTGATCGCAGGGATTGACATGCCAATGGCCAATACAAGATTCAAGAAGATCCATACATCGGCTGCAACCAAAAAACGATAGGCATCGCGGTTGAAAAATTTTTGAGCAGTAGTTAGAGAAGCTTTCCATCCATATATGATATTACCTAAGATCAATAATTCTGTCATGCTAACAGAATAACTGATGTATTGAACATAGGGTTGTGTAGGAAGCGTATAAATATGATGTCCCCAATTGAACATCAAATTAAATAACCCTGCAAAATATAATATGAATGCTTTGTTTGAATGCGCATAGGATTTATCACCACTAATTTTGGTCATTAAATACATGCTTGAACCATAGATCAGCATATTCCACGAGCCCACCATACTGCCATATGATTTCCACTGAATATTCATGTCGTTCACAACATGATTATTGAAATAAGGGAAGAGCCAGAGATAAGATTCAGAAAAAGTGAACAAGAAAAAAATAATTCCGGTTAACCACATCCAAATATATACGGGTTGATTTTTTAAAGTGCCAACAGATAAAACAAAATTGATCAGAAAAATTACCCATCCTACAATAATTGGAGCCGAAAGGATAGGAGGGAATTCCCAATATTCACGACCTCCAAATACGCCAAGGCAATAAGCAATTAAAATTGCAATAACAGAAAATACAAACAATATAAATAAGAGACGGGCAAGATTAGTAGAGTATAGTTTGTTTTTGGTATGTTCCTTCAAATAAGTAAGTACAGCACCCATGGAAGCAAAAAGAATCCAAAACAATACTGAGGACACATGCAATGGGCGTGTTTTTTCAAATGACAGGGCTTCTTTTAAAAACCCTGGGATAATATATTGTAATCCGCCGATGGTGCCAAAGAGCATACCAGCAGCTAATAAGATCAGTGCAACTAGAATAAAAACTTTCGGAGTAAACTTTGCCTTATTGATTGATAGTTCCATTTGTGTTGATTGAAAATTTACGTGGGTCTGCTTTTCCTGATTGATCAACTGATTTTAAATAATCAGTCAGTTCTTGAATTTCGGTTTCACTAAGGTGATAGTTTGGCATGGTTGTATTACCCGATTGCAAGAAAATATGAATGAACATTGATCCTCTCAAAGAATATTCGTTAGTAAGATCTGGGCCAAGGTAGCCGCCTAAGCCATAGATCTGATGGCACGCAATACAATTGTGCTTTTGCCATAATGCTTTACCTTTTGCTTCAGAACTACTAAAGCTTGGATTAGGATTGGGTAAATGAGTGTATAAAAAACTTGTGTAGGTTAGAAAACCAATACATAATACACTGAATACAACGAATTTTTGCTTTTCTGGAAACATAGGCATCAAATAAAAAAAGACAAAATTATCCTTATATATTATATTTACCGAATTAATTTTAAATGAAACTTAAAAAAGGGGAAAAAGGCAGAACTTGTTGTTATACAGAAAATGGTTGTGTATCTTCAACATTCACAGTTAATTTTGTATTAATTTATAAATATCATTAAATCGACATATGATACAAAAGAGTTTATCCGAGAAATTAGCAAATTTTACTGCTGCTGATGATTTGAAGGCCTCCGGTTTGTACCCTTATTTTCGCTCAATTGAAGAGAACCACGATACGGAAGTTGTGATTGGTGGAAAGAAGTTATTGATGTTTGGATCCAATAGCTATATGGGTTTGACCAATCATCCCAAGGTTTTAGAAGCTTCTAAAGCTGCTCTAACCAAATACGGGAGTAGTTGCTCTGGGTCTAGGTTTTTAAATGGGACTTCTAAATTACATATAGAGTTAGAAGAAAAGCTGGCTGCGCATTTAGGAAAGGAAGCAGCACTAACTTTTACCACTGGTTTTCAAACCAATTTAGGAACAGTTGCAAGTATTACAGGTAGAAATGGGGTCCTGATTTTAGACGAATTAGACCATGCATCCATTATTGAGGGTAGTAGACTTTCTTTTTCAAAGGTTTTGAAATTTGCCCATAACAATATGGCAGACCTAGAAAAACGACTGAAATCTATCCCAGAAGATACCATCAAAATGATCGTGATCGACGGTATTTTTAGTATGGAGGGAGATATTTGTAATCTTCCAGAAATTGTTCGCCTTGCTAAACAATACAAAGCAACGGTGATGGTAGATGATGCGCACTCTTTTGGTGTATTAGGAGAATTGGGTAGAGGAACTGCTGATCATTTTGGACTTTCTGATGATGTTGATTTGATCATGAGCACATTCAGTAAATCTTTGGCTTCAGTAGGAGGTTTCATTGCGTCCAACAAAGATGTCATCAACTATTTAAAACACCACGCTAGATCAATCATATTCAGTGCAAGTATGCCACCTTCAGCTGCAGCAGCAGCGATGGCTGCATTAGAAATTATTCAAGCTGAACCCGAACGCCTAGAAAAGCTCTGGTCAAATACCTCCTATATCACTAAGGCTGTAAAAGATATGGGATTTGATATGGGACATTCTGAATCGCCCATCATCCCAATATATATTCGCGACAATACACTCACATTCCAATTCACACAATTACTTTTCGAAGAAGGCGTATTTGTGAACCCTGTTGTGTCTCCGGCTGTTAGCAGCGACTCATCTTTAATAAGAATGTCGATCATGGCTACACATACGAAAGAGCAGTTAGATTATGCAATTGACAAACTTGATAAAGTTGCTACTAAATTGCATGTACTTGAAGAAGTGAAGAGATAAAAGATAAAAGTGAAGAGTGAGGAGTGAGAAGTGAGGAGTGAGAAGTGAGAAGTGAGGGGTGAGGAGTGAGAAGTGAGAAGTGAGAAGTGAGGAGTGAGAAGTGAGGAGTGAAGGGTGAGGAACATGAAAAAGAATATGTTAACCCCAGCTTTCAAGCTGGGGCCTATAAACTAACATTAAGCATAATCCCATTATATGAGTATTGTTGTTAAGGAAGTTACCTCTAATAAAGAGTTAAAGGCATTTATCAATTTGCCGTATCGCTTATATAAAGATCATCCGTATTATGTGCCACCATTGAGTTTCGACGAAATGGGTACTCTGCGTAAAGATAAAAATCCTGCTTACGATTATTGTGAGGGAAAATACTTTTTGGCTTATAAAGATGGCAAAGTAGTAGGTCGTGTTGCTGCCATTTTGAATCATGCATTTATTGAAAAGTGGAAGAACAAATACATGCGCTTTGGTTGGATAGATTTTGAAGAAGACATTGAAATACCTAGAGCATTATTAGCTGAAGTAGAAAAATGGGCGAAAGAAAAACAAATGGATGCGATCCATGGACCGATGGGTTTTACAGACCTAGATCACGAAGGCATGTTAGTGGAAGGATTTGATCAATTAGGAACACTTGCAGCCATTTATAATTATCCGTATTACCCAAAATTTTTGGCTGAACTAGGATTTGTAAAAGACGCTGATTGGGTGGAATACAAAATTAAGATTCCGCAGCAAATGCCTGCGGATTTTGAAAAAATGGCTTCGATCGTGAAGCGGAGATTGAATCTGACTGTTGTACAAGCAAAAAAGCCAAAAGAAATTCTTCCCTATACAAAAGAAATATTTGAATTGATTAATTCCTGCTATTCTCATTTGTATGGAGTAGTGCCTTTAACCGAAAAACAAATTGCTTACTATACCAAACAATATTTTTCTTTTATAAAAACCGAATTTGTTCCATTAATCTTAGATCAAAATGGTAAGCTCGTGGCTTTTGGTGTAACAATGCCTTCATTGTCAGTGGCACTTCAAAAAGCCAAGGGTTCTTTGTTGCCATTTGGATTATTTCATTTGCTTGGTGCATTGAAAAAAGGAAAAAACAAATTTGCAGATTTATACCTTGTTGCAGTTGATAAAGCATATCAAGGTAAAGGTGTAAATGCACTTTTAATGTATGAGTGCAATAAAACCTATATCGATTACGGTATGGAGTATGCCGAATCAAATCCTGAGCTTGAATTGAACGAAAAGGTTCAATCTTTTTGGGAGCGATTTGATGCAGTACAACACAAAAGACGCAGGGCTTTTATTAAACGCTTGGATTCCTAACAACTAAGGACGTGAAAAAAAATCTACTCATTACCGGGGCCAGTGGTTTTATCGGAAGCTATCTTGTGGAAACTGCGCTGCTCAAGGGTTACAATACTATTGCTGCTGTTAGACCAACCAGCAATAAAAAATATCTTCAAGATCCCGCAATACACTTTTTGGAACTTGATTTCAAGAGCGATCAAACCTTGGACCATGCAATCCGCGAATTCGTGGATCGATTTGGCAAGATTGATTATGTGATTCATAATGCAGGTGTAACAAGAGCCAATAAGAACGATGAATATGATCAGGTAAATTGCGATAATACCAAACGATTGGTTCATGCATTACAACGCAATACGCAGATTCCTGAAAAGTTTGTATTGATCAGTAGTTTGGCTGCATATGGTCCGGCTAAAAACGAATCACCCGTAAAAGCAACGGATGCTAAAGAACCGCTTACTGCTTATGGAAGAAGTAAGTTTAAGGCAGAGGAGTTTTTATATTCTTTGAAAGATTTTCCTTTTGTGATCATTAATCCTACGGCTGTATACGGACCAAAAGACAAAGACGTTTTCTTCCTGATCAATTCTATTCAAAAAGGATTTGAAGTTTATATCGGCAACAAACAACAGTTATTAAGTTTTGTACACGCCGCAGATCTAGCAGCTGCCATATTTATCGCGATGCTGTCTGATGTGGTTGGTAAGAATTTTCTTATTTCAGATCAACAAGCTTATACTTCCCAAACATTTAACCAGCAGATCAAATCGATCTTGCAAAAAAAGACATTATCTATTGTAATGCCGGTGGCTATTGTAAGAACTGTTGCAGTTTTTGCAGAAATGGTAGGAGCTATTACAGGAAAAGTTCCGATACTGAATAGAGAACGCTTAAAAGAATTTGAAGCGCCTAATTGGGCGGTTGATAGTTCTGAAATCAGCAAATTGGGCTACCAGCCTAAGTACAATTTAGAGGAAGGATTGAACAATGCCATTCAATGGTATAAAGAACAGGGATGGCTCTCATAAGCAAACGTCCAAGAACCACCCCTGATTATTTTATTTGATCTTCTCAAACCTAGCTTGGAAGAATCGCAAGTACTTAGGTTCGTAAATCATTTTCATTCCTTTTATTTTTTCACGGCGTTCAAACACACGTGCAGTTGATTCTGCAATCACATCCATATGTGCTTGTGTATATACGCGACGAGGGATTGTAAAACGTACCAATTCCAATTTCGGACAATAGTTATCGCCATTGGCTTTGCGGCCTGCTGATACAATACCTCTTTCCATGGTTCTAACACCAGAGTCCTGATAAATTTCTGCTGCTAATGTTTGCGCAGGATACATGTCTTGTGGAATATGTGGCAAGAATTGTTTTGCATCCACAAAAATGCCGTGGCCGCCAATTGGTTTTACAATCGGCACTCCGTATTCGATCATTTTTTCTCCTAAATAAATGACTTGTCCCACACGAGCCTTGATATGATCATCACCCACACTTTCTCCAATACCTATCGCCATTGCTTCCATATCTCTGCCGGCTAATCCACCATAAGTATGTAACCCTTCATAAACCACCACCATATTTCTTGCTTCTTCAAATACATCCCAATCGTTCACTGCTAAGAAGCCACCAATATTTACAAGCGCATCTTTTTTAGCACTCATAGTTGCGCCATCTGTATAGCTACAAATTTCTTTGACGATCTCTTTGATGGTTTTATCAGCGTAGCCTTTTTCTCTTTGTTGAATAAAGTATGCATTCTCTGCAACCCTTGTCATATCATGGATCACACGGATGCCATGCTTCTTCGTATACTTTCTTAAGTCTTTTAAGTTTTGCATACTTATAGGCTGACCACCCGCCATATTCACACTCGTTGCCATGCTCACATAGGGGATCTTTTCAGCGCCATGTTTTTTAACAAGCTTGTCTAATTTTTCTAGATCAATATTTCCTTTGAAAGGGTATTCACTTTCTGAATCATGGGCTTCATCAATAATCACGTCTTCAAATTTTCCGCCCGCTAATTCTTGGTGCAATCGGGTAGTAGTGAAGTACATATTTCCAGGAATGATATCGCCCTTCTTGATCAATATTTTTGAAAGAATATTTTCTGCGCCACGGCCTTGGTGTGTAGGGATTAAATATTTATAACCATACACATCTTTTACTACTTCTTCTAAATGATAAAAGTTTCTGCTACCAGCATAAGCTTCATCACCGAGCATCATACCTGCCCACTGACGGTCACTCATCGCAGATGTTCCACTGTCTGTTAGTAGATCGATATATACATCTGCTGACTTTAGCAAAAATGTGTTGTAACCCGCTTCCTGTAAGGCTTTCCTTCTTTCTGCAGGGCTTGTCATTTTAATGAGCTCCACCATTTTAATTTTGTATGGTTCAGCCCAGCTTCTTTTAATTGGTTTGTTCATTGTATAAATTTTTAGTTAGTAGAAGGTTTCATTTTTACAGTGAAGTGGCGAAGCAATGGTGCTTCTTCCACTATGGTAAGTCCTTTGAATTGTTTTCTGTTTTGATAGACTTCAATGATCACTTCGGCCACATAGTCGATATGACTTTGCGTATACACTCTACGAGGAATCGCCAATCTTACCAACTCCATTTGTGCAGGAATTAATTTTCCATTGTCGTCATATTTACCAAACATGAGCGAGCCAATTTCAACGCCTCGTATACCACCTTCGAGATAGAGTGCGCCAACTAAAGCCTGACCAGGATATTGATCCACAGGAATATGATCCAGAAATCCTTTAGCGTCTAAATAAACGGCGTGTCCGCCTGCAGGCTGCATTACGGGAACACCTGCATCTATTAATTTGTTAGTGAGGTATTCGATACTGCGAATACGGTATTGTAAATAGTTTTCATCGAGAACTTCTACTAGTCCGATGGCAATGGCTTCTAAGTCTCTGCCAGCAAGGCCTCCATAGGTAGGGAATCCTTCAGTGATCACCAATAAATTTCTACACTGTTGTGCGAGTGCAGGGTCATTCATGGCTAGGAATCCACCAATATTGGCGAATGCATCTTTCTTGGCACTCATGGTACAACCATCTGCATAAGAGAACAATTCTTTTGCAATATTTTCTACTGAAGTATTTTGATAACCATCTTCGCGCAGTTTGATGAAATAACTATTCTCTGCAAAACGACAAGCATCAATGAACAATGGAATATTGTAAGTGGTACAAATTTTGCGAACGGCTTTAATATTGGCCATGCTTACTGGCTGACCACCACCTGAATTATTTGTAACTGTAATGATCACTAAAGGAATATTTTCAGCTCCTTTTTCTTGGATTGTTTTTTCTAATAATTCCAGGTCCATATTTCCTTTAAATGGAGCAGGAACTGTTGGCAATTTTCCTTCTTTACACAAACAGTCAACTCCTTCTGCGCCTGAAAACTCAATATTGGCGCGGGTTGTATCGAATAGGGTATTGCTGATAAAATATTTTCCTTTCCCGCCAAGAATGCTAAAAAGAATTTTTTCGGAAGCCCTTCCTTGGTGTGTTGGAATTACTAGAGGCATGCCTGTAATATTTTTTACAGCTGCTTCAAAGCGAAAGAAACTGGGGCTTCCCGCATAAGATTCATCACCCCGCATAATGCCTGCCCACTGATCGCTACTCATGGCACTTGTGCCGCTATCAGTTAAAAGATCGATCAATACTTTGTTTGAATGGATTAGGAAGGGATTATAAAAAGCTTCTTCTAAAATTTTGACACGTTCTTCTTTGCTGGTAAAGAAGATAGGTTCAACAGATTTAATCTTGAATGGTTCTATAATAGTACGCATACAACAATGTTATAAGGTTAAATAACGAAAAGAGATTGCAATAAAAATGGTAGATAGTGGTTGCGTAGGTGCAACAAAAGGATGCTAGAAACTAGGTGGGCTTACAAATAATATTTTTCCAGAGTTCCAATGGCATGGGGCAAAGGTAGGAGAAAAATCAATTAATCAGGAGTCAATTTCAAGCTTATATCCTTTGCCACGAATTACAACAATTTTGACAGTAGGATCAAATTCTAGTTTTTTTCTAAGTTTTGATATGAACATATCGAGACTGCGGCCAACTATCACACCTTCATCTTCCCAGATCTCTTTTTGAATTCGGCTTCTCTCTACCGTTTCGTTGGGCGATGATGCGAAAATCAATAATACTCGGGTTTCAGTTCCAGTTAAGTCAATTGTTTTTTCATTAAGCGTCAGCTTCCGGCCATTTGGATCAAACAACACTGAGCCCAAGGTGAACATACCATTGTCTTGAGTGTCAGTTGACTCAGGTAAAGTTTTGCCGGGCTTAACTGATCTCAAAAAAACAAATCCAACAAATGCTAAAATTGGCAGGCTTCCCAAGAGATAGGCATTCTTTGCTGTGATGATTGTGGAAGGTTTAAATTTAATGTTAATCGTGTAACAGGCTGCTGGTAGTCTTCTTCCTTTACAGGTTACAATGTCATTTTTCTTATTGTTCGATATAGCATATCCATAAGCTACACTTGCATTACCACAGTTCAAAACATTCACTACATAATCTGGAACTTTCGAGTCGTTACCTATTAAACGCAGGGTGGTATTTACAAGAGAGTCGGGAAGGAAACCAAGCTCATGTTCAAAACTGACCTGATATTCATTATCTGATATTTTATTTACAGGGAGCACTCTTGAAACACTATCGCCAGATTGTAATAGCAGTTCATGTCCAATCTTTCGAATCAAAATTTCCCTTCTGGCCATTTCAAAATCGTCACCGCCAGTATTGCTAAAAGCCACACAGATTACTGAGATCAAAAGCAGAACTAATGATCCGTAAAGGTATTTACGATTTCTAAAACGTAAATTTTGGCGTTCAGACATATTATTTACTGATTATTTACAAAGGTTACACTTTTATTTACAATACAAATTCCCTTTGATGAAAGGTAGTAAGCTACTTTAGCAGAGTCGATTTTGAAAGGACCAAAAACATAAATGATGAAATTCAAACACCTATTTGCTCTGGTTTTAATTTTTGTTTTGTACACATCATGTAAGCAAAACCGAGCTTCCGAACAGCCCGAAATAATCCAGCCTTCTGCCAAAAACTTAGTCAGTGTTTATGGACCTAACCGAATGGTGCGCAGTGTAAAGCAAGCAAAAAACGGAGATATGTTGATTGCATCTTACACAGGGGTATGGCGATACGATGGAAAATTGTTTACCAATATAACTACTGGCATCAGCTCGCCAAGCTTTTGGGATGTGCTGGAAGATAAGAAAGGGAATCTTTGGTTTGGTACCAAGGATTCAGGGATCTATTGTTATAATGGTACAACCTTTCTGCATTATACCACCCGGCAGGGGCTTGCCAGTAATATGGCGTTGCATCTATATGAAGATAGAGCCGGTAATATTTGGTTCAGCATCGGAAATGGAGCAACCCGATATGATGGGAAAACATTTAAGCATTTCACAACCAAAGAAGGACTTCCCAGTGACGGTGTTAATACTTTCATGGAAGACAAAACTGGCAAATTATGGATTGGCACAAGAAGCGATGCCTGTTATTATGATGGAAAAACATTTACCGTTTTCAAAAACAATGAGGGTAAACCTTTTTACAATGTTTGGTCAATTGTAGAAGATAAAAAAGGCAATATCTGGTTCGGTGGGTCGATCATCAAAGAAAAAAAAGGTAGCACCATCCACATCGATGGAGCTCCTGGTCTTTGGCGTTATGACGGCAGTAACTATACTAAAGTATCGCAGTTGGGTGCTTCTGCTATTATGGAAGATAAGAACGGAAACATCTGGACGACCGGTGCTATAAATCCTGTTGGTTTTAGCGCTTGGAAATTGTTACGCTATGATCAAAAAACCTTGTACGATGATAAACCCACAGTAACAGATGCAGCAACAATCAACAATATGCTTTGTAGGATCATAGAAGCCAGTGATGGAACTATTTGGTTTGGCTCTGGGAAAGGTGTATATCGTTGGGATGGAAAGACCGTAACGAACTTTATGCCCACAAAAGAGAAGATGTATCAAATAGATCAAAAGGAAAGTCTGATTACCTGGAAAGGTTCTATGAAAATTAGTGCTGCAGAAAAACATGTAGGAACTGTATCTATTTCAAAAGCGGAATTGTGGGTTGAAAATAATCAATTGGTAGGTGGCGATTTTCAAATAGACATGAATTCAATGGAATATGGAGACAAGAAAGATAAAAACACACCCATTAAACACTTAAAATCTGAGGATTATTTTGATGTCAAAAAATTCCCATTTGCTTCTATTGAAATTACCAAAATAGATTCACTAAGTAATAAAACATTTCAAATCACAGGATACCTGACCATTAAATCTGTTTCACACATAGTTAGTTTTCCAGCTACCATCGCGATTCAGAACGGAATGTTGAATGCCAGCGCCAAGCTAACTATTGATAGAACACAATGGGGTATCAATTATAGATCTGGAAAGTTTTATGATCAGATAGCGGATCAAACCGTTTCAGATGAGATTGAATTCGAAATAAAAATTGTAGCAAAAAAATAAGTGACTCAATTTAATGCCTGCAAAATATCATTTAATATATCATCCCTATGTTCTAACCCAACACTGATGCGGATTAGACCAGCTGTGATATTCACTGCCGCTCTTTCTGCATCAGAAAGTTTTGCATGAGTAGTACTGGCAGGATGAGATGCAATGCTTCTGGTATCTCCAAGGTTCGCAGTCATTGACAACATCTTTAAATTATTGAGGAAATTTCTTCCGGCTTCTAAGCCGCCTTTTAATTCAAAACAAACTATGCCACCGCCGTTCTGCATTTGTTTGATCGCGATGTTATAATGTGGGTGACTTTCTAAGAAAGGATATCTTAATGTTTGAATTGCTGGATGATTTTCTAATTGTTGTGCAATGTATAAGGCATTCGATGCATGACGTTCCATACGCACATCCAATGTTTCTAAACTCTTACTCAATACCCATGCATTGAAAGGAGATAATGCTGGTCCGGTGCTTCTGCAGAACAAATAAATTTCTTTCACCAATTCTTTTTTGCCAACTACAACACCTCCTAGAACACGACCTTGTCCGTCGATCCATTTAGTAGCAGAATGAACAACAAGATCTGCACCAAAATCAATTGGCTTTTGATTAACGGGAGTTGCAAAACAATTATCAACTATAAAAATGATCTTATTTTCTTTTGCAATTTTTCCGATCATCGCAATGTCTAATATTTCAAGACCAGGATTGGTAGGCGTTTCGAGATAGATCAGTTTTGTATTTGGACGGATCGCTGCTTTCCAATCTGCTTCGGTTGCATTGGCAGAAACATAGGAATATTCGATCCCGAATTTTGGTAAGTATTTAGCGATCACGGTATGTGTGCTACCGAATATAGAATTACATGAAAGTAAATGATCGCCTTGCTTTAATATTGCCATGAAAGAACCCGATACTGCGCTCATACCTGATGCTGTAGCATATCCAGCTTCAGCACCTTCCAATGCCACCATTTTATCAGTGAATTCTTGAACACTAGGGTTGCTAAATCTGCTATAAATATTATCATCACTTTCATCAGCAAATGCAGCGCGCATTTCTTCTGCGTTATCAAAACAAAAACTACTGGTTAAAAACATAGGCGTGCTATGTTCCATTTCGTTAGTACGCTGCGTTTGAATTCTAATGGCTTGTGTTTGTTGATGAGGCATTTGATCTATTTGTAAAAGATTTGAAATTTAGTTGATTACTTCAGATGACCATTCGATGGTGGCACCTGCTGCTCTAAGGGTAGCTGCTACAGAGCAATATTTGTCGATCGATAGGGCACAAGCTTTATTTGCTTTATCAGCATCTACATCGCCCTTAAATTGAAAAGTAACATGGATATATTTCCAAAGGGCGGGTTCTTTATCCTTTTCTCTTTCTGCTTCGATGATCATATTCACGCCCTGCACATCTTGACGTTGCTTTTTGAGGATCGAAACAATGTCCACACCGCTGCAGCCACCCAAGCCCATTAGCAGGGTCTGCATAGGGCGTATGCCAGCGTTTTGTCCGCCTATCTCAACAGCTGCATCCATTTGTAAAGCATGCCCGCTATTATCTTTTCCTTCAAAACCATAGTCGCCAATGGTTCTTGAGACCTCAATTCTGATCATTTTAAAGATTTATGCAAATGTAATTTATCCATACCCTTATTTTGTATCTAATTACGGAATAATAGATATGAAGGTTTTTGAATATAAGAACGACTTTGCGCTAGAAAACGGGAAGACACTTTCAGGTATTGAAATTGGCTATCATACACACGGTGAGCTGAATGCAGCGAAAGACAATGTGGTATGGATCTGTCATGCACTCACTGCAAACTCCGACCCAACCGATTGGTGGAAGGGCTTAATTGGTACTGGCTATTTGATCAATCCAGAGAAATATTTCATTGTTGCCAGCAATATTTTGGGCTCATGTTATGGATCTACTGGTCCGCTGAGTATCAATCCTACAACTGGTGAACCCTATTATTCGAGTTTCCCATCAGTCACTATTCGCGATATGGTAGAAGCGAATATTTTGCTGCGCAAACATTTGGGTATTGAAAAGATCCACTTAATGATGGGTGGAAGCATGGGTGGTTATCAGGCATTGGAATGGTGTGTGATGGAAAAAAATGTGATCGAAAAATTATTTTTAATTGCTACTTCTCCATCAGAAAGTGCTTGGGGAGTTGCTGTACATACTGCACAAAGATTGGCCATTGAAGCAGATGGAACATGGCTGGACAGGAATGAAAAAGCAGGTGGGAAGGGATTGAAAGCAGCGCGAGCGATCGGCATGTTGACTTATAGAAACTATAGCACATTCCAAGAAAAGCAAACCGATCCTGATCCTGAAAAGATCGATAATTTCAAAGCATCTTCTTACCTGAATTATCAGGGCGATAAATTGGTAAATCGATTCAACGCTTTTAGTTACTGGTTATTAACGAAGGCAATGGATAGTCACCATTTAGGAAGAGGCAGAGGTGGTGATTTGATCAAAGTATTACAATCTATTCAACAACCCACTTTGATCATTGGAATTAGTAGCGATATTTTATGTCCCTTAGATGAACAACGTTTCACAGCAGACCATATGCCTAATGCAAATCTTGTAGAGATAGATTCTGCGTATGGACACGATGGGTTCATTATAGAAACCGAGCAAATCACTCATTATCTTAAGAGCTTTATTTAGATAATAGATAAGAGATAAAAGTGAAGAGAGGTTTGTAAGTGAATAAGTGAAAAGTTAAACCCTTCACTTATCCGTTTTTGCTCCTCTCTTCACTTTTATCTTTTATCTCTTCACTTCTTTAATTAGGGTGATAAATTTTCTCAGCGCTAGCGTAGACTTCCTTCTTATTCAAACTCATCTTCTTCGTCTGCTGATGTGTGTACATTTCCATTTGATCGGTGTAATGGGGTGAATCTTTTTTAGATGATGCACCATAAGTGTTGATGGATTCAATGATCGGTCCGTCTTTCGTGAATCTTACCAATTCTACATACGCATCGCCCTGATTGCCTTTCACCATGCCGTTTTTGTAAGGGATCGAATACATGGGTGCTAATACATCGGGTAGACCTGGTTGTGGAATGGCTTTATCGCCGCGCACTAATTTTTGAATATCGCCCAATTGCAAATCGGTTCTTCCGAAATTTTTGAGCATGTCTGCTTTGATTTCTTGTAACACTGCAACGGCTTGATCCTTCATTAACATTTTTGTTTGCAGATATTGATTTCGCTTGCTTCTTAATGAATCATAGACCATCAAAAATGTTCCTGCACCAATACTTTCTGCTGCAGAATTTTTGTCCCATTGATTTAATTGTGTAATGAGGTCAGCGATTTCAGGATGCTCTGTAGCATTCAATAAAAAGATACTATCGATATTGAAGGGAAATGCAAATTTGGTAGGGTACTGTCGATCGAATTTTATTTTTTTAAAGTCTTCAAAACTTAATTTATTATGTTTTGAAATGAGCTCTGCAAAGCGCATGCTTCGATTGTTTTCTAATGTTTCGTAACCCATGGTGGGGTCTTTCACCACTGCATTGTCGGGGCCTTCTGTGGCATGAAAAGGAGAGTGGTTGGTATTGTAAACAAAACCTGATTGAGGCTGTAAAACTTGTGGTAGATCTGTTAGGGGATGCAATGCGGTCCATAAAGTTGCACTGGTATTTCCTGGCAAAGTAGTTTTCCAATTATATTTTGGATCTCTGATTGGAATTCGACCGTTGCTCAAATAATAAATGGTATCGTATCTATCAGCATAAACAATATTATATCCAGGAATGGCAAGCATATTCAATGCCGATTTGAATTCTGTAAAGTTTTTGGCTTTATTAAATCGATACCACTGTTCTAATCCGCGGATATCCATTTGCGCGGGCATGCGAATTGAGAAAGTTCCGCGTGCAGTAATAACAGTTGGACCGTATTTACTCCAGTAGGCCTTTTTGCTGATAGGTAAAACAATACCAGAAACTTTTACTTTTAATTTCGCAGATCTTTCTTCTAGTGTTTCCCATTTACCATCGAATTTGTACTGCAGTTTATTAGAAGGATTCATTTCTAATTGGTATACATCTAATTTATCAGGGGCATTAACCGTATGCGCCCATCCCAAATATTCATTGCATCCGTGTAAGATGGAAGGTGCTCCAGGAAAATTTGCTCCAATGATATTCCATCCATCCTCACTACATAAATGTGCTTCATAAAAAGCAACTGGACCTTCCAAGGGTTGGTGTGCGTTGATGTCTAGGTAAACTTGTCCGTCTGCAGATTTATGACTATTCACAGCAATGGCGTTACTGCCCTGTGTTTTATAATTTTCAAGTAATGGAACAGTACCTCCAAAGATGGATGCCAAAGCACCGTCGGCACCTGATAAAATGCATAATTGCAGCACAGAGTATTGCACCATATCTTTTGGCGTAACAGGAAATGCAGATTTTAAAAGCACTTCCTTTGGATGTTTCTGGGCATAAGCATTCAATCCGGCGCAATAGCCTTCGAGCAATCTTTTAAAATCCGGACTCAAGTCGGTATCGTATTTTTCCTCCACCAATTCTGGAATACGAAGTAGGTGTACCACATAATCTATTTGAGCACCTTTCTTACCCAAGTGCTTTGCCAACATGGCTTTACCGGCCAGTAAAGATTGTTGGATCGTTTTAAAATCATCCTCTGAATGTGCCCAAGCCAAACCATACGCCACATCCGGATCCGTTTTCCCGAATATATGCGGAACGCCAAACTTGTCACGCACGATGTCGATTTTAGTAGCATCGAACTGTGCATTGGCATTAATGAATAAGATCAAAGTAAAGATGAGTAGGCAGCAATTTTTTAGCATGTAATGTACTTTTTGGCAATAATTCGATTACTGAAAATAAATACAAATAAGTAATCAAATTGTTTATAATTTTCAGGTTCAATAGTATGATGGGTATGAAATTCTTGGATCAAATAGCAGAATACCTCTTTATTAAAAAGAAAGAAAAGGTGGAGGGTGAAACCAAATTCACCAAGTACATGCATGGCATGAACCGAATTTCTATTTACATGTTCTTGATTGTGATACTGATCATGCTGTTCAAAGCATTCATTCTTCCTTTAATTCGCAAATAATTATTTGCGTAGAAAATCGGTAATAATCTTTGCAGCCTGGTCTGATGCGTGTCCGCCTCTGGAAAGTTTTTCATACAATGCCTGATAGTCTGCTTTCAATTGTTGTTGATGTGTTGCATCGTTTAAAAGCAAATTCAATTCCTTCACCAGATTCGCCACATTCAATTCATCCTGGATCAATTCTGTAACGATCAATTTATCCATGATCAGATTCACTAATGAAATGTATTTGATCTTGATCAATCGTTTTGCAATTTGATAGCTGATATTACTTCCTTTATAACAAACAATTTCAGGCACACCTAACAAGGCAGTTTCTAAAGTAGCTGTGCCACTTGTAACCAATGCAGCTTCTGATTCTAATAGTAATTGATAGGTTGCATTATTAACCGATGCTACATTTTGATAGGCTTGTAAAAAGGGTTGGTAGAAAGCAGATTCAAGTCCGGGTGCTTCCGCTACTACAAATTGATAATCAGGAAATGATTTTGCTACTTCCAACATGATCGGGAGTTTCTTAGAGATCTCTTGCTTTCTGCTTCCAGGTAAGAGTGCAATTTTTTTAATGACAGGAGTAGGGTTGCTATCGCCGTAACCCAATTCTTTTTTCTTATCCTCAATAGCTTCGATCAATGGATGGCCTACATAATCCACTTCCCAATTCCATCTTTCTTTATAATAATCTTTTTCAAATGGAAGTATCACGAGCATTTTGTCGATGATCTGTTTCATCTTTTTCACACGGCCTTCTTTCCAGGCCCATACTTGTGGAGAGATATAATAGATGACTTTGATTCCTTGCTTGTTTGCCCATTCTGCTATGCGCAGGTTAAATCCAGGATAGTCGATCAGAATCACTGCATCGGGTTGAAAAGCCAAAATATCTTCTTTACAAAAACGGATATTCTTGAAAATGGTGGGCAGATTCGATACTACTTCTGCAAAACCCATGAAGGCCAGATCGCGATAATGCTTTACTAATTCAGCTCCAGCTGCCTGCATTAAATCACCACCCCAGCAACGTATACTTGCTTGAGGGTCCTGTATTTTCAATGCTTTGATCAGATTACTGCCATGCAAATCGCCGCTGGCTTCTCCTGAAATAATATAGTATTTCACCCGCCAAAGATATTGATGAGACCATTTTAACAAGTTTTTTTTCAAAAACTAAAAAAATAGTTTGAAAACTAAAAAATTAGTTTATACATTTGATTAACTATAAAATTAGTTGAAGATGAAACCACTAACCAAGGCCGAAGAACAGATCATGCAAAGCATCTGGAAACTGGAAGCAGCATTCTTAAAAGATATTGTTGAAGCGCAACCAGAACCCAGACCACATTCTAATACGGTTGCTACGATCATAAAGATCTTAACGGATAAAGGTTTTGTGGGCGTTACACCGATTGGTAGGGTGCATCAATATTATCCCTTGGTATCGAAAGAAGATTATTCATCAAGCTCTATCAGAAATTTAGTGGAAGGTTACTTCGAAGGATCTTTTAGTGAAGCCGTGAGTTTTATGGTTAAACAAAAAGACATCAGTGTCAAAGAATTGGAGTTGTTGTTAACCGAAATTAAGAAACACAAAAAATAAGCACCATGCTATCTACCGCATATTATTTTCTGCAAGTAGTTTTCTGTAGCGCTGTGATGATGGGTTACTATTGGCTGGTGCTACGCGATAAAAAGTTTCATCAGTATAATCGATTCTATTTAATGAGTGTGTTGCTCCTATCTTGGATCATTCCGTTGATCAAAATTCAGTGGACCAAACCTGTAACTAGCGGTGCACAAGTAATAAATTTCCTATCAATCGTTGCCGATAACAATGCCGAGATCGATGCCAACCTTGCAAAGACCAGTTACCAGTTCACCTGGGAAGTATTTGCTATCGCAGCTTATTTTCTGATCGCTGCTATCATGCTGGGTTTATTGGTTGTTGGACTCGTTCGATTATATGTATTACTCAAAAAACATTCCTGCAAAAATGTAGGCGATGTGTACCTCATTCTCACCCAAGTAAAGGGGACGCCCTTTTCTTTCTTTCGATATATATTCTGGCATGAAGCGATCGACCTGAGAAGCGATGCTGGCAAAAAAATGCTGGAACACGAGTTAACCCACGTACAACAAAAACACAGCGTTGATAAAGTGCTGATTCAAGTGGTACTGGTTGCGGGATGGTTCAATCCTTTTTTCTGGCTGCTGAAAAAGGAGATGGAAATGATCCATGAGTTTATTGCTGATAACAAGTCTGTGCAAAATGGTGATAGCGCTTCACTGGCACAATTACTGTTAACCGCAGCATATCCACAGCAGCAGTTTTTGCTCACCACCCCATTTTTCTTTTCACCCATTAAACGTAGACTAGCAATGATTACTAATAATAAAAATCCAAGATTCTCTTACCTGCGTAGACTAGTGATTCTGCCTTTACTGGCAATAGTAGTTGTACTCTTTGCCTTTAGAAGTAAAGGAATTGATCATGCCCAACCCTTATCCGTAGGCACTTTGATGGAGACCGTTGCTGATAAGATTAAGGGCAATCAAACAAACCCTACTTTACAACTAAGACGCTCATTTAATTTAAACAAGAATTATATAGTTGTGATTGATGCTGGACATGGAGGAACAGACCATGGGGCACTTTCACCATCTACTAAAGTTTCAGAAGCGGAACTCGCATTGCAATTTGCAAAAGCTGTCAAAGCGGCCAACACCAATTCGAATATTAAAATTATTCTTACAAGAGAAACCGATGTCTTCAATTCTGTTCAGGAAAAAGCAGATTTTGCTAATGCACAGAAGGCAGATCTTTTTATTTCGTTGCATTGTAATGATGCTACACCAATTCAACACGAAAACGGTAAAAAAGAAGCAAACCCTTCAAAGGGAATGGAAATATATATCGCCAATAAAGAGAAAGCTGTGAATTATAATGCAAATGCAATCTTTGCTAATGAATTAGCTAACTCTATTAAAAACTTAAACACATTTTTGGGTATCAAAAGTAGGAACGCTGGAATTTGGGTATTGCAGGCTGTTAAATGTCCTTCCGTAATCATTGAAGCTGGCTTTATGACCAATCAGGAAGACATGAAATTGATGTTGGATGCAGGCTATCAGAAAAAATTTGCAGCTGGATTGTTAGAAGGTGTGCAATCTTATCTGGCTTCTACTGAACAGAACTCTTATAAAACGGTAAGTGATAACGTAATAGTAAGAGCAAAAGATTCCAGTAAAAATAATAGCGTTGTGATAGTTTCGGATTCGATCATCTTTCACGAAACAGGAAAAACTCCGTTAATCATTTTGGATGGACAAGTTCAACCAAATGCAGATGTCAATAAAATCAACCCCAGTTCAATTGAGAAAATTGAAGTGTTGAAAAATGAATCTGCAACTGTATTGTATGGCGATGCGGGGAAAAATGGTGTGATTATGATTACTTCAAAGGCTGCTATGAAGGAGTCCATGAAAAAGCCGATAGAACCATCCAGTAGCCCAATTCCCAAAAATACAGTCTATTATGTAGATGGAGTTAAAGTAGATTCAAGTGCCATGAGGAAAATTGAACGAAGCAATATTGCAACAGTGAATATTTGGAAAGGAGAAAAAGCAATGAATAAATTTGGGGTTGATGAAGGTATAGGAGTTATAGAAATTACAACATTAAAAGCGAGTTCAATATCATGGAAAGTTGGGCAAGAAAAAGTTCAAATTATTAATATTAAAAGAAATGTATTTGCCAATGTTAATGGGAATTCAACGGTTTATTTTGGAGATGCTGGCAAGTCCAGTGCTTCCACGGAAGGCATTACAGATTTGATAGTTGTGGATGGAAAATTATTAAGTCCGGATGAATTGAACAGTAAATACAAAAGTTCCGATTTTATTACCGGTGGAGCCATTGATCCAAAAACTGTTAATGGTAAAACCAGGAAAGGGGTTTTGTTTTTATCTTCATCCAGCATAAATCTAAAAGATATGCTAACATTGATTGAGAAAGTATTGGCTGAAAACGGTAAATAATGGATGTTGATTCGATATTGAAAAGCCTTGGAATTTTTTCCAAGGCTTTTTTTTCTGAAAGTATATTTTTTTATATTTTCACAAAACGGCTTAACTGAAAATATAAATTACTATATTTACACTTGAAACCGAAATTAACGGTCAATGAACATTAGCAGCTTTAAGTCGGGAAAATTTGTACAAAGGCTTCAATATAAAAGTTTTGAGCCAACTCCTATCAATACACAATGGCATTTAGATAACGATGCTGTGGCATTGCTATTAAGCAAGGCTGACCAGAAACTTGGAGAACTAAATGCTTTTAGCCAACTGATACCAGATGTGGACTTTTTCATTAAAATGCACGTTCTTAAAGAGGGAACAAAGAGCAGTCGTATAGAAGGAACACAAACCAATATCGATGAAGCTATCCAAAAAGAAGAATTTATCAATCCCGAAAAAAAAGACGATTGGCAAGAAGTACAGAACTATGTTCAAGCAATGAATAATTCCATTGCTGCACTAGAGAGGTTGCCATTGAGTAATAGACTTTTAAAAAACGCACATAAAATAATATTGCATGGCGTTAGAGGAAAACACAAACAACCTGGAGCTTTTCGAATAAGTCAAAATTGGATAGGAGGAAGTAGCTTGACAGATGCAAAATTTATTCCACCTCATCATGATGGGATTTTGGAATATATGGCAGATTTAGAACAATTTATTCATAACGAAAATAGTGCCCTTCCACATTTAATAAAAATAGGAATATTACATTATCAGTTCGAAACCATATACCCATTTTTAGATGGTAATGGTAGGATTGGAAGATTATTAATTACCCTATATTTAGTAAGTTCAGGTTTATTGGTTAAGCCTACTTTATATCTTTCTGATTTTTTTGAAAAAAATAGAGAACATTACTATGATAATTTAACATCAGTAAGAACTAAAAATGATTTGGTTCATTGGCTTAAGTTTTTTCTTGAAGGAATCAGGGTGACAGCGGAAAATTCTATTCTTACATTTAAAGAGATCATTGCATTAAGGGTCTCAGTAGAAACTAAAATCATAACTCTTGGTAAAAAACAACTCTTGGCAAAAAAATTATTGCAAAATTTGTACAGCCAACCAATAACTGATATGCAAAGCATTGCCATTGCCTTAAATGTTAGCATCCCCACTGTTTCAAGGTTATTAAACGACTTTATTAGACTTGGAATTTTAGTAGAGTTGACGGGATTTAAACGAAATAGGGTATTTGTGTTTGAACAATATGTAAAATTGTTTAGATAAGAGCCTTGGAATTTTTTCCAAGGCTTTTTTGTTTCCTCAATTCTATCATATTTCATTTCAAAAGAATTTCTTACTTTGCAATGCTGCCATTATGAGAGAGTATCATTCATATGATAACAACACGCTTTTGGGCTTAATGTCGAAAAGCAACGAATTAGCTTTTACTGAACTATATAATAGGTTCTGGCAAAAGCTTCTTGGTATTGCATATAGCAGATTGCAGGATACACAATTAGCTGAAGATATTGTACAAGACGTTTTTGCAAGTTTATGGAATAATAGAGAAAAGGTAGAGATTGATTCGTTGGAAAATTATTTGGCATCAGCCACCAAATACCTTGTTTTGGCTACCATTAAAAGGAAAGAAAGAGAGCGGTTATATAATAATCATAGCTTTAATTCACCGGTTATCGAATTGTCTATCGAATCCTCTTTGCATTACAAGCGAATATTAGAAAAAGTAAATATGGAAGTTGAAAAACTTCCTGAAAGGTGTCGACTAATTTTTAAGTATAGTCGCAATAATGGTATGCCCATTAATAGTATTGCTAAAGAATTACATATATCACCTAAGACGGTTGAAAATCAGTTGAATAAAGCTCTAAAACACCTGAGAACATCTATTAAAACTTTCTATAGTTTCATTTTTATCTTGGCTTTATTTGGAAATTCCTGCTTTTAATAGATTTTTTTTCTATTGACGTAGGTGCTTTGCCCGTTTCAATACACTTATACATAGATATGGTACAAATTCCCGAAAATATTCTGGTACTTATAGAAAAGTACCAAGCTGGAACGGCTAACCCCGTTGAAAAGAAACAATTGAATGATTGGTACTATTCTTTTGATGACCAGGAAGTGAATGTATTACTTAGTGATAATGATTCAGAATTCGAATTACAAGGTAGAATACATGCAAAAATTCTTGAAACTATTAGAAAGAATAAAAATGATCAAGAATCTGTAAATAAGTCATTCAGTAAATGGCGTATTCCAGCAATAGCCGCTTCCATCATTTTATTGGTTTCTGTTGGGATACTTTGGAAGACTGGAACTTTTTCAAGGAATCAGGTCGTGGTTAAATCGAAAATAGCAAAGCCTACAATTGTGCATGATATTGCACCGGGAGGCAATAAAGCAATACTTACTTTGATGGACGGTTCTTCTCTTGTTTTAGACACTACTGCTAATGGAACGATATCTCAACAAGGCAATGTAAGTATTCAGAAATTAGATAATGGTCAGTTGGCGTATAGTGTAAATGGTAAGGAAATTAAAGAGAATGAAGATGCTTTTTACAATACTATTTCAACCCCAAGAGGTGGGCAGTATCATATAACACTCTCTGATGGTTCCAAAATCTGGTTAAATGCGGCTTCCTCCATACGTTTCCCGGTTCTGTTTATTGGAAAAACACGTAAAGTTGAAATTACAGGAGAAGCTTATTTTGAAGTTGCAAAGAATAAAGAAATGCCATTCCTTGTTAAAGTTGGTTCTTCAGAAATTGAAGTTTTAGGAACCCATTTTAATGTTAATGCCTACAACGATGAGTCTTCTATTAAAACAACTTTATTGGAGGGCTCTGTGAAAGTTACTAATAACATGGTTGGCATCAAATCTACTTCCGTGTATTTAGTTCCTGGGCAGCAAGCTGGAATTAATAAGGATGGGAAAATCAACGTGTTAAATAATGCCGATTTTGAAGAAACCTTGGCTTGGAAAAATGGCAGATTCCATTTTAAAAGTGCTGATTTAAGTAGCATACTTCGTCAAATTTCAAGATGGTATAATGTAGATATTGAATATAATGGGAAAGTGGATCTGCATTTTTCAGGTCAACTTACTAGAAATGAAAACGTATCAAAAGTATTAGAGAAATTGGAATTGACTGGAGAAGTTAATTTCAAAATCGATGGAAATAAAATAATAGTTTCTCGCTAATCAAAACCCAAAATATGACATTCAAATTTTATTATTTGTTGCCGGTGGTCAGGAATGAATAATTAGCTATGAATGATGCCAATAAAAAACCGAACTCCGTTACAGCGGAATTCGGCAAAAAATTGAGTGTCATAATAAACTGTTTTATTCCAAAGACTGCCTATTAGTTAACCCAATCAATACAAATCTATGTATTTAACTGCTCTTTTGATGCCCCAATTAAAAAAAATCGGGATATCAAACAAAACTATTCGGATTATGAAACTCACCACAGTTTTATTAATCGCTACCTGCCTCCAGGTAAGTGCAAAAGTGCATTCTCAAAAAGTGACCTTAAATCAGACGAATGCGCCACTTGTAAAAATTTTTGAAGAAATAAGAAATCAAACAGGCCTTCAGTTTTTTTATGCCGATGAGTTGATTTCTAACGCAAAAAATGTGACTATTAAGCTAAATAGTGCAAGCGTAGAAGAAGCTTTAGCCCGTTGCTTTGAAAACCAACAATTGGATTATACCATTTCCGAGAATACAATCATTGTAAAAAGGAAAGAAATAACGCCAGAAATTGTTGCGCCACCTCCACCTGTAAAATTAGAAGCGAAGGGCAGAATTGTAGACGAACAAGGTAAACCATTAGAGGGTGCTTCTGTAGTAATTAAGGGTACCAATTTCGGTACAAAAACCGATGCAACCGGAAAGTTTAGCATTCAAGTTGACCCAAATGTTTCAATAGTATTCTCTTATGTGGGTAAACTATCTCAAACTGTAAAAGTTGAAAATAACAAAACCGAATTCAATATTATTTTGTTGGATGATGTTAAAATAATGCAAGATATTGTTGTTACGGCATTGGGTATTAAACGTGAAGAAAAAGCGCTTGGATATTCTGTTCAAAAAGTTTCTGGAGAGTTACTCCAAAAAGTTTCAGGTGTTGATGTAGCTACTTCTTTATCTGGTAAAGTAGCTGGACTAGTTGTTAAAAACTCATCTGATTTTGCAGCTGTTCCTGATATAACTATTCGCGGAGAAAATCCATTATTAGTAATTGATGGTATCGCTTATGCAAATAAGTCGCTTACCGATATCTCTTCAGAAGATATTGAATCAATCAGTGTTTTGAAAGGAGCAACTGCCTCTGCATTGTATGGATTTCGTGGAGCTAATGGAGCAATTATGATTACTACTAAAAATGGTTCTTCTGGCAAAACTGGGATTACAATTGACGTAGCATCTAATACTATGTTTTCTGCTGGATTTTTAGCTATTCCTGAGAAACAAGCTGTTTACGGACGTGGTGGAAATGGCACATACGACAAAAACTCTGATGGTTCATGGGGTACAACCATGACAGGACAAATTGTGAATCAGTGGGATCCCGTTCAGCAAGTTTATAGAGATTACGAATACCTGCCTAGAGGTAAAGATAATTTCAAACACTTTTTAGAGCAAGGTTATATCACCAATAATAATTTCAATGTAGGTTATAAAAGTGATGTATTGGCGCTTAGAACATCTCTAAACTGGACTGAAAATAAAGGCCGATATGCAAATTCTACCTTAGATAAGTTTACCTATACTTTTGGTGGTGACGTGAATCTGGGGAAATTTAAAATGACGTCAAATATTTCTTATGCGATCAAAAAATCACCAAATATTGGAAACAATTCTTATACAGCTTACGACCCAATGTATTCACTGTTAATTTGGTCTGGCGCTGATTTTGATATCAGAGATTATAAAGATAATTATTGGGCAACACCCGGACAAACTCAGAATTATACTTATAAGTCTGGTTCCAACAATCCTTATTACGATAGGTACCAAAGAACCAATCAAATTTCCCGTAACATTTTCAATGCAGATTTAGCAATGAGTTATGAGTTTTCAAAGTATTTGAAAGCAAGTGTTCGTTCTGGTCTTGACTTTTATACTGATAAAGGAGAGTTAAGAACTGCTTGGGGATCTTATGTATATACAGGAAATCAAGGTGTTCCAGGAAATGGATCTACTTGGAATGGTTATATGACAGGGAACTATAATGTTGGTCAAACACAAGGTAATAGTATCAATACTGATTTGTTACTAACAGGTGCTGCCGCAGTTACTAAAAAGATTAAAGTGGATTATCTTTTGGGTGGAACCATGTTCTACAAGCGTGATGATAATTTGAATGCATCTACCAATGGAGGTATTTCTATCCCTGGATTTTATTCGCTTAAAGCATCAGTAAGTCCTGCTCAAATTGCCCAAAGCTCAGCTACACAACAGGTTAATTCTGTTTTTAGTAGAATTGGTGCTTCCTATGGTAATTTTGTCTTTATTGAGGCAACTGGTCGAAATGACTGGAGTTCTACTTTACCATCTTCTACCCGTTCTTATTTTTATCCTTCCGTTTCGTCTAGTTTTTTGGTTTCAGAATTTTTACCGAATACCAAAAATTGGCTTGATTTAATGAAAGTAAGAGGATCTTGGACTGTTTCAAAAGGTGTTCCATATATTTATCAATCAACTGCCAATAGCGTTTTCTCTATCAATAGTGGCACTTGGAATACTTTGAATGGAGCAAGTGCTCCAAGTTCTTTGTATCCAGCTGATATTAAGCCTTCTAGTGCTACAACTATAGAAGTAGGTTTACAACAGATCATGTTCAAAAACCGCTTAACAGTTGATATATCTTATTATAGTAAACAATTTAAAGATGGCATCACAAACGGTTCTGTTTCTGGTGCTTCTGGATATAATGGTGCTTTTGTAAATACTCAAGAAAAAATATCTCGTCGTGGTTGGGAAGTAATGGTAAATGGTTTAATAGTAAAAGAGAAAGACTGGAAATGGAATGTTGCTGTCAATCTATCGAAATATGCAAGTTATTATACTGAATTGGATCCTATATTCTCTGCTAAAAAGCCTTGGGTAAAAGTTGGTGAACGTTCTGATGCTTTCTTTAGTAGAGAATTCTTAACTGATCCTATTTCTGGTAAATTAATCTTCAACAACGGTAGACTTCAAAATGCACAATATGATTCTAAATTTGGAAACAAGGACCCTGATTTTGTTTGGGGATTGAATTCAAGTGTTAGTTACAAAGCCTTTAGTTTGTATATTTCTATGGATGGTGTAAGCGGAGGCTTAATGAATACAAGAACTGAAAGTTATTTGTATCAATCAGGTGGACACCCTGCTACACTTACACCTGAAAGAGCACTAGATGTGGCAACTCCAGGTTCTAAAAACTTTATAGGAGAAGGATTAAAAGTTGCTTCTGGTTCGGTAACATTTAATTCTTATGGTGAAATTACAAGTGATACGCGTGTTTATGCTGCAAATGATATTGCAACTACTTATAAACAATATATTAATGATCTACATGGTAGTAGTGCATGGGGTGGAAACGGAACTCGTCCGGATACTTACTCTAAAACATACATGAAGCTTCGTGAAATCTCATTAACATACACTATTCCAACTAAAGTATTACATGGTATGGCAAAAGGTGCATCAGTAAGTTTTGTTGGTCAAAATGTTTTGTTGAAATCAAAAGATTTCAAATACTCTGATCCAGATGGTGGAATTGAAGATTTCTCTGACCCATCTGTTAGATACCTTGGAATCAATTTTAAGTTCACTTTCTAATTTTAAGAAAAATGAAAAATATTAAATATATATTTTTGATAGCGATGACCTTTGCTTTGGCAAGTTCATGTACAAAAAAATTCGATTCATTCAATACTAACCCAGATGCAGCTTCAACTGTATCCCCAGATATGCTTGCAACACAAGTATTGAAAAATTCTTATCGATTTTGGAACCCGAATCCAACTGATTTCTCTTTTGCAGCTTTAAACGACAAGTATGTTGCGAGGCTTGAAGCCAGTCCAAACGGAGGTCAATATTATTCTCCGTATCCCTATAGTGGATTTGGATCTTTTAAGAATTTGACCGACTTAAAAAGAATGGTTGAATTTTCAAAAGGATTTCCTTCAGAACCATCTTATAAAGGGTTGGCATTATTTATGAAAGCTGCTTGGGGCTTTTCTATGACAATGAATCTAGGCGATATTCCATATTCTGAAGCAGGTAAAGCGGAAGAAGGGATTACAAGGCCTAAATATGATAAGCAAGCTGATGTATTTCCACAAATACTTAAAGACTTTGAAGCGGCTGAATTGTTATTTGCTCAAGGAAAGAATTTTACTGGCGACATAATGTATGGAGGGGATGCAACCAAATGGCGTAAGATTTGTAATTCAATGCAATTAAGGGTGATTCAGCAAATAAGCAAAAAAGCAACAGCCGAACAAAAAGCGCGGTTTGCGGCAATTGTTGCTGCTGGAAATTTAATGACAGGAAATGCTGACATGTTTAAATTGGCTTACTCAGAAAATCCAAATGCAACTCATCCATTTTATACCGGCGAAAGCCAAAGGATTCTAGACGGTGTTTCAAAATTGGTTATTGATGAGTTAACCAAATTACAAGACCGTAGATTGTTTTATTTTGCTGAACCAGCTGCGGCTTTAATTACTAGTGGTAAACTGGAAAGCGATTTTGCTGCGTATGCAGGTGCTCCAACTGAATTAGCTGCTAGTACTTTAGCGCTCAATAACCAAGCTGGAAAGTATTCATACGTTAATAAGCGTTACACATTAGTTAGAACCGGTGACCCAATGATTCAGTTTGCTTATGCTGAACAGTGTTTCATTATTGCAGAAGCAATAGAAGAAGGTTGGCTTAGTGGAAATGCGCAGACCTATTATGAAAATGGTGTTAAGGCAAATCTTAGTTATTATATGACATTGTCTTCTGCGCCATCAGCAAATGCTCATGGCATGGCTATTACTCAAAGTTATATTGATAATTATTTTACAGGTGCTGCAGCTTATGCAACTGCTGGAACCAAGGTAGAAAGAGAAAAACAAATATGGTCACAAAGATGGCTCACAGAATTCTTTCAAGGGAATGGCGGATATTATTATACTTTCCTAAGAACGGGATATCCTGTTTATCCACTTGACCCAGCTACCAATATGAATCCTGAAGGGAATACAAAGTATTGGACACGTTTAAAATATGATCAAGGTGAGTTGGTAACCAATCCTGATAATTATTCCAAAGCTGTTGCTGAACAGTATGGTGGATTTGATGGAATTACGCAAATTCCTTGGTGGCAAAAATAGGTTTGATAAGCAGTTTAGTTTGAAATTAAGGGGTTGTTATGGTAAGCTTAATGCGCAAACCTTAACAGCCCTTTTCTTTTTCAAGTAAGATTGCAATTAGAAAAGAAGGAGTCAACTATATACATGACAGTTCTTGTTTTCAAATAGACTATAGTTAAACACAAGTTGCTATGTATCATTACAAATTAAATTTTGCGATCACTTATTTTTTACTCATTGCTTTTCAGGGGATTAGTCAACCACTAAAACTAATGACCTATAATGTCAGACTAGATGTTGCAGTTGATGGAGAAAATAAATGGGATAATAGGAAAGAATTATTTACTGGCCTAATTAAATTTCACGAACCAGACATTCTAGGGATTCAGGAAAGCCTACCAAATCAAGTTAGTTATTTATCTAGTAATCTCTTAAATTTTAGACATGTTGGGATAGCTAGAGAAGGCAATAATAAAGGTGAATCCTCCTCCATATTTTATAATTTTTATCGCCTAGAACTTAATGAATCAAATACTTTTTGGCTTTCACCCACCCCGGATATGGTTTCAATAGGTTGGGATGCTTCCTATTTACGGGTTTGTACTTATGCTTTATTTACCGATAAAAAAACCAATAGACAATTTTGGGTATTTAATACACATTTAGATAATAATGGGATTTTTGCAAGGAAAAAGTCGGTTGAATTAATATTGAAAAAAATTAATTCAACCAATAGTAAAAAATTACCTGTTTTTTTTATGGGCGACTTTAATAGTTCTCCAAATGACGAAATAATTGTTCAGTTGAAAAATGAAATGAATGATGCCCAAGAAATTTCATTGGCTTTGCCTTATGGTCCAGCAGGAAGTTTTAATAATTTCGAATTCAATAAGCCAGTTACCCAATTAATTGATTACATTTTTATTGCCAAAAAAGCTAAATTAAGGGTCGATAAATATGCCATTTTATCAGACTCATATAATTTGAAATATCCGTCTGATCATTTACCTGTTTTTGTACAAATCAGTTGGAAGGATAAACCTTTTGACTAAAACTGCTTTTAAAAAGAAGGATTTAAAATGAGGAATAAATTTTATGTAATCAATTTTTTGTTATTATTCTTAGGAATACAAATAGGAGCTTCTCAAGCCACTAACCTCTGGCCCGAAAATGTAAAAGCTATTGCCACTAAGTTTAATCAAACGGGTTTTGGAAAAAACTCTTTTGTATTCGATGCATCGATGGATATGAAAGAAGTGCAAATACTAATTGATTCTATTCATGCACTTCAAACTTCCACAAATGGCGAGTTTAGTAAAGACCGGTTTGCGTTATTGTTTAAACCAGGAACTTATCAATTAAACATCAAAGTTGGCTATTATATGCACGTGATGGGATTGGGCAAATCCCCTGAAGATGTTGTAATTATTGGCTCCGTAGGCTCAAGTTCTATTCGCAACGGTGTTCGAATTGGCCATGTGCTTACCAACTTTTGGCGTGCAGCTGAAAATCTGACAATTATTCCTACCATTGATTCAACAAATACCTGGGCTGTATCGCAAGCAGCACCCTTACGCCGAATTCATGTGAAAGGAAATTTGAAATTATTCGACGGGGCTTCAAGCGGCGGATTTATGGCCAATTGTAAAATAGAAGGCACCGTTTTTTCTGGATCACAACAACAATGGTTTACTAGAAATTCTAGTTTTAAAAACTGGGATGGAGGTGTTTGGAATATGATGTATGTAGGTGTTACCAATGCGCCGGAAGAAAATTGGCCAGATAAGCCAATTACAACAGTAAAAGAAACACCGGAGGTTCGAGAAAAACCCTATTGGATATTTTCCAATCACGAATATTTTCTACAAGTTCCGACAACTAAGAAAAACTCAAGTGGCATAGATTGGGATAAAAAAAACAAACAGGAGAAGCAAGTTCCAATCAGTGATTTTTATATTGCGAATCCTAATATTGATAATGCGGCTTCCATTAATAATGCATTGAGCAGAAGGAAAAATATACTTTTTAGTCCTGGCATTTTTAAACTAAATGAAAGTTTAAAAGTTACACATGCTGGAACCATATTGATGGGTATAGGAATGGCCACATTAGTTCCGGAAAATGGGAATATGGCGATAGAAGTTTCAGATGTAGACAATGTAACGGTTGCAGGAATAATATTTGATGCTGCAACTATGCCAACTAAAGTGATGATGCAAGTGGGCGAAACTGGAGCAAATAAAAAACATCAATCGGCCCCAACTTATTTGTACGATTTGTTTTTTCGGGTTGGTGGCGAACAAGAAACGAATGTGTTGAACTGTCTATTGATTAATTCGAACAATGTATTCATAGACCATGCCTGGCTATGGCGAGCAGACCACGGTGCCAATGTTGGATGGAATAAAAATATTGCTACCAATGGACTAATAGTAAATGGAAATGATGTAACAGCATATGGGTTGTTTAATGAACATTTTCAGGAATACCAAACCATTTGGAATGGCGAAGCTGGGAGGGTATATTTTTATCAAAGCGAAATGCCATATGATCCTCCTTCAAATGAAATTTGGCAGCACGATGGAATCAAAGGCTATGCATCTTATAAAGTTGCCAATCAAGTAAAAAAGCACCAAGCCTGGGGCATTGGTAATTATGGCTTTTTTAATACCCCATTAATTGTTGATCAATCAATTGAAACGCCAACTGCGGTTGAAAATTCATTTTATCATAAAGTACTCTTATTGCTGGGATGGAATAAAGAAACCACATCTGCCATTAAAAGTATTATTAATGGTAAAGGAGGAGGCGTAGATACGAACATTCGTAAAAGAGTAATGGAATAATTCAATTATTGAAATAATTAAAATTTAAAAAATGCAGTATAAGAAAAGTATATTTTTTTTGTGTGCCATTTTATTCACTTATTTATCTGTTAATGCAAATGTTTCTTTGCCTAAATTATTTTCAGATAATATGGTGCTTCAAAGAAATAAACTAATCCCAGTTTGGGGTTGGGCCGATGCAAATGAAATAGTTACCGTACAATTTAAGCAACAAACCAAAAAAATTAAGGCTAGTAAATCAGGCAATTGGTTAATAAATCTTGATGCGGAAATGGCTGGCGGACCTTTCGAATTAATAGTTACAGGAAAAAATAACATACATGTTGCTAATATACTTGTGGGGGATGTATGGCTTTGTAGTGGTCAATCCAATATGGAATGGAATGTTGGACAGTCTGATAGTGCTAAAAAAGAAATTTTTTTAGCCAATTACCCTTTTATCAGGCACTTGAAAATCCCGCATAATATTAATGCTATCCCTGAAAATGATGTCAATAATGCTACATGGAAAGTTTGTGATTCTACAACGGTTGCTGAATTTTCTGCTGTTGGATATTTTTTTGCTAAAAACATGTATGACAGTTTAAAAGTTCCTATTGGATTAATCAATGCTAGTTGGGGAGGAACAATCATAGAAACATGGATTGGAAGAACTGCATTTGAGAATAGTGCCGAATTCAAAGCGATGATTGCTGGTTTACCCCAAGTGAATCTTGATTCTATTACAAAACTTGTTGCCATTGCTAAGACAAAAAGAATTGAATTATTGCAAAATGTAAAACTAAAAGATCTCAATACTGCAACATTTAAAGAAGTAGAATTGGATGATACCATGTGGCCTGAAATGATGGCACCAAAATTCTGGGAGCTTCAAAGTGTAGGTGATATCGACGGGGTAGTTTGGTTGCGAAAAAGTATTAACCTTACAGAATTTGAAAGCAATGAAGTGGGTGTTTTAGAACTTTCTAAAATTGATGATGAAGATATCACTTATGTGAATGGGGTACTTGTAGGAAGCACTAAGCAATGGGATTCAAAACGGAAATATACAATTGCTTCAGGTGTGTTAAAAAAAGGGAAAAATGTTATTGCAATAAGAGTAACTGATAACGGTCAAGGCGGTGGAATTTACGGCGATGCCGTTGATTTAAAAATTACAGTAGGAAATAAAAAAATCTCGCTCGCTGGGAATTGGAAGTTTATGGTTGAATCTATTAAATCGCAATTTGGTCCTAATTCATTGCCTACTTTATGTTATAATGCAATGATTCATCCGCTGGTACCTTTTGCCATTCAAGGTGTATTATGGTATCAGGGGGAAGCAAATGTGGAAAGGGCTATGCAATATCGAATTGCTTTTCCGCTTTTGATTAATGACTGGAGGAAGCAGTGGTCTAATCCTTCCATGCCTTTTTATTATGTACAATTAGCACCATTTAATAATCCTCCTGGGAACAGCAATACGGGTTCGAGTTACGCAGAACTGAGAGAAGCACAAACTCTAACTTTACAATTAGCGAATACTGGAATGGCGGTAACTACCGATGTTGGAAATCCTTTTAATATACATCCTACAAATAAGCAAGTTGTTGGAAAACGATTATCTGCAATTGCTTTAAATAATCTGTTCAATAGAAAATTAGTTAGTGAAGGCCCTCAATTTGAATCATTTGAAATAGTAGGCGATAGCATTGTTGCGAAATTTGCAAATGTTGGATCAGGACTTGTGACTACTGATAAATATGGTTATTTAAAAGGGTTTGAATTAGCAGGGGCAGATAGTATCTTTTACTATGCAAAAGCCTATATTAAAAACGAAAAAGTGGTTATTTATTCCGAAAAAGTAGCAAAGCCAATTGCGTTACATTTTGGATGGGCTGCTGATGCAAGTGAATGTAATTTGTTTAATAAAGAGGGCTTCCCCGCAATTCCATTTAGAACTGATACCTGGAAAACTGTATCAAAAAGTGAAAAATACTCAATTGAGAAGCTATAAAATTGGTGCCGTCTGAAGTAAAAATGAGAAAATTGTAATTCTCTGAATTCAAATATTTATATTACTAAAGTAATCAATTATAAAGCAGCACAAAAAAACTACAACTTTAAGATTTCATTTGAAAAAATAGAATAGAATGAATAAACAGCATTTTTTACAATATGCATTTCTGGTCTTGATTGCTAGCCTTTCATTAAATGTAATGGCACAGAAAAAAACAAGTACACAAAAAGTTGATTCTGTATTACACTTAATGACACTCGAAGAAAAAATTGGTCAACTGAACCAATATAATGATGATTGGACAGCTACTGGTCCGGTTACACAAGACAACGATAAGATCGGCCAAATTAAACGTGGTCAGGTTGGTTCACTTCTTAATTGTGTTGGCGTTACACGTACCCGCAGCTGGCAAAAAGTGGCCATGCAGAGCCGTTTGAAAATTCCTTTATTATTTGGACAGGATGTAATACATGGTTATAAAACAACATTCCCCATTCCCTTGGGTGAAGCAGCTAGTTGGGATTTAGAAGCCATTCAACTATCAGCTAGAGTGGCTGCAACAGAAGCTAGTGCCAGTGGGTTACATTGGACCTTTGCACCAATGGTTGATATAGCTCGCGATCCTCGTTGGGGTCGTGTGATGGAAGGTGCAGGTGAAGATCCTTATCTGGGTTCTATGATCGCAACTGCAAGAGTAAAAGGATTTCAAGGAAACCATTTAGGCGATTTGAATTCTGTGATGGCCTGCGTGAAACATTTTGCTGCTTATGGAGCTGCCATTGGCGGAAGAGATTATAACTCTGTTGATATGAGTGATCATTTATTATGGGAAGTGTATCTACCTCCATTCAAAGCCGCTTTGGATGCTGGTGCGGCAACCTTCATGAATTCATTTAATGATTTAAATGGTGTGCCAGCAACAGGAAACGCCTACTTGCAAAGAACCATTTTAAAAGGCAAGTGGGGCTTTAAAGGATTTGTAGTGAGCGATTGGGGATCGATCGGTGAGATGATCAATCACGGCAATGTAAAAGATGGCTATGAAGCTGCATTAAGTGCTATCACAGCTGGATCTGATATGGACATGGAAAGCCGGAATTATAAAAATAGTCTGGCCAAATTAGTTGCTGATAAAAAAGTAAATATTGCTTTGATTGATGATGCAGTGCGAAGAGTATTATTGAAGAAATTTGAATTGGGATTATTCGATGATCCATTTAGATATTGTAATGACGCAAGAGAGCAAGCTGCTTTAAATAATCCAGAACACGTAAAAGCTGCGAGATCAGTTGCTGCAAAAAGTATTGTGTTGTTGAAAAACGAAAACAATGTATTGCCGCTTTCAAAAAATACGAAGACTATTGCTTTTATTGGTCCACTCGTTAAAGCTGTAAAACAAAACAAGGGCTTCTGGGATGTAGAAGTACCAGGTGTAGATTCCGGTTTTATTGTTTCACAATGGCAAGGATTAAAAAATAAAGTAGGCAACAATTCCAATTTACTTTATGCAAAAGGTTGTGAGATAGAAGGAGATGACAAATCAGGCTTTGCAGAAGCAATTGCTGTTGCCAAACAAGCAGATGTAGTTGTTCTAAGCATTGGTGAAAGAAGAGATATGACTGGAGAGGCCAAGAGTCGCGCCAACATTGGGATCCCTGGTGTACAAGAAGATTTACTAAAAGAATTATTAGCTACTGGTAAACCGGTTGTAGTTTTAATTAATACTGGCCGACCGCTCGTGTTTAATTACACTGCCGATCATGCCACTGCCATTTTATATACTTGGTGGCTGGGCAGTGAAGCTGGAAATGCGATTGCCGATGTGTTATTTGGTGACGTGAATCCATCAGCAAAATTGCCAATGAGTTTTCCAATATCAGTCGGACAAATCCCGATTTATTATAGTCACTTCAATACTGGTCGCCCTGCAACAAATGACAAAAACAGAATCTATAATTCTTCTTATAACGACCTTTCCATTTTTCCTAAATACGAATTTGGTTATGGAAAAAGTTATACCAGTTTCCAGTACAGTAACCTTCAACTCAGTAAGAAAAAAATCAAAGAAACAGAAACAATTGAAGTATCGGTAACCATTGCTAATTCTGGCAAATACGATGGTGATGAAGTGGTACAATTATACCTGCGCGATCGTGTCGGATCCATTGTTCGACCTGTGGAAGAATTGAAAGATTTTAAAAAGATCTTTTTGAAAGCGGGAGAGAGCAAGACCATTCAATTCAAAATAGATAAACAAAAATTGTCTTTCTATAACCAACAATTGAATTGGGTTGCAGAGCCAGGAGATTTTGATTTAATGATTGGTTCTTCATCCCGAGATATTCGATTGAAAGACAGTTTTGAATTGATAAAATAAAATAGTCAAATACATACTATATGAAGTGGAGTATCAATACAACAGTTTTAATAATCATGTTGCTTGCATGTGTTACAATATCGAATGCACAAACAGTTGAATTACCTAAAGAATGCAAGTTTAAATATGGCGACAATATTTCTTGGGCTAGTCCATCTTCGAATGATGCTGAATGGGAAAAGAAGTCAATGGGTTCAGGCTTTCATTTTGATGATAGAAAAGACAATTATATCTGGTTTAGAATTAAAGTTGTAATCCCTTCTAGTATGAGACCCCAAGCGGAACATGGAAAAGGGGTACAATTATTTTTGGGTAAAATAGATGATATTGATCAAACATATTTTAATGGAAAGTTAGTGGGACAAACAGGCACTTTCCCTCCCAACTATATTTCCAAATATCAATCAAATAGACAATATAATATTCCAGTAAATGATGTTCAATGGGATAAAGAGAATATAATTGCGATAAGAGTATTTAGTCCAGATGGTTGGTTTGGATTATATGAAGGGCCCTATAAATTAGCAGCGGCACAATGGTCAGATTTTATTTCAATTACACAGAATATTACAAGAACAAATAATAATGGCTTTGTAACTACACTGAAATTTACCAATAACAGTAATAATTCATTCGAAGGAAGTATTAATTATAAGATCTTAGATAATAATAGAAAACAACATTTCGCTGAAACAAAAAGCGTAAACATTGCGCCTAAACTTGGACATGAACAGGAAGTAGTATTTAAAAAATTTCAGTCTCCTACAATTAAAATTGCACGAATTATTTATACCGTAAAAGAGAATTCGAGTGCTGCCACTATAAGCAATGAACACATTTATTTAGTGGATAATAAAATGGTTTTGGGCGTTCAGAAGGAACCGAATCCAGTTGTGGCAAATAAAGTTAAGGATTTGTATGAATCGGTTGAATTTAACCAACAAAGAATGGATGGGTATCTTGGCAATAGAATGACACAAAATTTGATGGAACGTTTGTTGAAGATTGATGAATCTGGAACCATGGATGGATATTTAGAAAGACCAGGTCATCATCCTTGGGCAGGAGAACATGTTGGAAAATATTTAGAAACAGCTTCTAATGTTTGGCGATATACAGGAAATGCGAAGTTGAAAATGCAGATGGACCAAATGATGCTTCAATTAATCAGTTCCCAATTGCCAGATGGATATTTAGGTACCTATGTGCCTGCTGATTATTGGACAAGTTGGGATGTATGGAGCCATAAATACAATTTATATGGTTTGCTTGCATATTATAAATCAACAGGATATGTTCCTGCTTTGGATGCTTGTAAAAAAATGGGCGATTTGCTTTGTAAAACATTTGGCGATAATCCTGGACAAAAAGACATTATTTTGGCTGGAACACATATTGGAATGGCCGCCACGAGTGTTTTGGATCCAATGGTGGAACTGTACCGTTATACTGGTGATAAAAAGTATTTGGATTTCTGTTATTATATATTGAAAGCATGGGATCAAGACAATGGACCTAAAATAATTACTGCCATGTTAGCAACAGGTAATGTTACTAAAGTTGGTAATGGAAAAGCCTATGAAATGCTCTCTAATTTTGTGGGATTAGCAAAATTGTATCGTGTTACTGGAGATGAAAAATTTCTTAAAGTTGTAAAGATGGCTTGGCAAGACATTGTGCAGAATCGTTTATATATTAGTGGTACTACTAGTTCTATGGAATATTTTCAAGTAGACAAAATATTGCCCGCGAGCAGCAAAGACAATATGGGAGAAGGATGTGTTACCACCACTTGGATCCAATTAAATCAAAATTTATTTGACATAACGGGAGATTTGAAATACCTGGAACAAATAGAAAAAACAATATACAATCAACTTCTTGGTGCAGAGAACCCCCAAACTGGTTGTGTGAGTTATTATACATCTCTTATGGATGCCAAACCATATAGTTGTGACATTACTTGTTGTACTTCGAGCGTACCTAGAGGAATAGCAATGATTCCAAACTTTACAATGGGTAATTTGAAAAAAGTTCCTACGATACTTTTGTATGAAGCCGGGGTTTATAAAGATTCTTATATAGCAACTGGAAATAAAAAAATCGATTTGTTACTTAAAATAGAAAGCAACTTTCCTGAATCGGGCAATTTCAAAGTAACTGTTAATACTTCTTCTAATATAGATTCATTGCCAATTGCTTTTCGTGTGCCAAGTTGGTGCAGTTCATTTGTGATCAAAGTAGGAACTGAGGAGTATAAAAAGGTAGAAAATAATTGTGTAACTATTAAACGTATCTGGACATCTGGCGAAAAAATGACCATTAATTTTGATATTCCTTTACAAGAAATTCAAGGAGGGAAAAGTTATCCCGGTAAAACTGCTTTTCAAAGAGGCCCTCAGGTTTTGGCATTAGATGAATCATTAAATCAAGCTTTAATAAATGCTAAATCCCCAGAAACGGAAAATAATTTATGGAGCTTTAAACCAAATGGAACAAGTTGCCCAGAATTGTTACCTAAGCAATGGATTGGAAAACAAGCTTATTCTTTGTTGCTTCAAAACAACAATAAATTAATTCTAGTACCTTTTGCAGATGCAAGTCAGACTGGCGCTTCCATAAAAGTTTGGATGCCATTAAAACCAATAGAATAACATGAAAAAAATTATTGTAATCGGCAGTGCCAATACAGATATGGTTGTTAAAACCGACAAGCATCCTTTGCCTGGCGAAACAAAAATGGGAGGGGAGTTCTTTATGAATGCAGGAGGCAAGGGTGCTAATCAAGCTGTTGCTGCTGCTCGGTTGGGGGGACAAGTTTCCTTTGTAGCAAAGGTTGGGAATGATATATTCGGTAAACAAACCTTAGTGGGACTCACCAATGAAAATATCGATACCTCGCATGTATTTATAGATGATACTGCTCCATCGGGCACGGCATTGATCATTGTGAATGCAGAAGGTGAAAATAGTATTGTGGTAGCACCGGGAGCTAATGCGAAATTGAGTGTGGATGATGTTAGTTCCATTGGCGATTTATCGGAGGCTGCATTTATATTGATGCAATTAGAAATTCCCATTGAAACTATTACGGCAGTAATTGATATAGCCAGACTAAATGGTAAGCATGTGATTTTGAATCCTGCACCCGCTCAATACCTTAGTGATGCGATTCTGAATGGACTGTTTTTATTAGTTCCGAATGAATCTGAAGCTAGTTTGCTTACTGGTATACAAGTAACTGATTTAGCATCCGCATCTTTAGCTGCTGATGCGCTAATACAAAAAGGTGTGAGCCATGTGATCATCACACTCGGAAAACAAGGAGCTTATTTTAAGTCGGCCTACAAAGAATTTTCAATTCCAGCTCCATCGGTAATTGCAGTTGACACAACAGCTGCTGGGGATACTTTTTGTGGTGCTTTAACAGTAGCAAAAACTGAAGGAAAAGATTGGGAAGACGCCATTAGATTTGCCATTACAGCCGCATCCATTTCAGTTACCAGAATGGGTGCGCAAGCCTCTGTTCCATATAGAAATGAAATCAATCTCTAAATTACATTTGATGAAAAAATACCTATTCTATTTTGCCTGTATCATTTCATTGCCAATCTGCGCGCAAGTGAAAAAACAAAATGCATTGGTGGATAAGCAATCCATCAATATTTCAAAAGCTAATTTGCAGGATAAAATCAAGGGCGGATGGGCTGGTCAAACAATTGGTGTTACTTATGGTGGTCCGTATGAATTTCATTACTTAGGAACCCTGATCAACGATTATCAAAAAATCAGTTGGCCTGACGGACAAGTAAAACGCTATTTCGATTTAGAGCCTGGTTTATATGATGATATCTATATGGACTTAAGCTTTGTAGACGTCATCGAAAAATATGGCGTTGATGCGCCAGTAGATTCATTTGCCAATGCATTTGCAAACGCTGCTTATCCCTTGTGGCATGCCAATCAAACAGGTAGATATAATGTTTTGAACGGCATAAAAGCACCTGCATCAGGCTATTGGAAAAATAATCCGCACGCAGATGATATCGATTTTCAAATTGAATCAGATTTTGCTGGATTGATGTATCCAGGCATGGGGAATTCCGCATCACAGCTTTGCGATAAAGTGGGACATATCATGAACTATGGTGAAGGATATTACGGAGGAGTATATGTTGCCAATATGTATAGCCTTGCTTTTGTAAGTAACGATATCAATTATGTTGTATCTGAAGCTTTGAAATCAATTCCTGAAAAAAGTAAGTATCGCCAGTGTATGCAGGATGTAATTAATTGGCATCAACGATACCCCAACGATTGGAAAAAATCTTGGTTCGAAATTCAAAGAAAATGGACAGAAGATATTGCCTGCCCCGAAGGAGTGTTCATGCCATTTGATATCAGTGCAAGAGTGAATAGCGCCTATGTGTTAATGGGATTATTATATGGTCAGGGTGATTTTGGTAAAACAGTGGAGATTGCCACCAGATGCGGACAGGATGCAGATTGCAACCCATCAACAGCAGGAGGAATTTTAGGTGCTATGTTGGGCTTT
>JAPLEO010000060.1:0-93728 GCA_026391125.1 Bacteroidota bacterium | reverse complement strand
TGAAAGATAATTATCAATTCGAATTTGAAGGGAATGGATTGGTGATTCATTCAACCATGTCGAACGAATGGGGTACTACTACCAATTATGCATTTAAAGTAGAAATGGAGATCGATGGTAAGAAAGAACAATTCAATATGCCTTATAATTTCAAACTTAGAAGAAATGAATTGTATTCAAATTTCGGCTTGCAAGATGGAAAGCATTCAGTGAAAATCAAAATATTGAATCCTGATAAAATCGCAAGTTTACAAGTGAGAGATCTGATCGTTTATTCAACTAAATAATTTCATAACTAAAAACTAACCCATGTTTATTGTAGAAAATTACGGTTTAGCAATCATGCTCTGTGTAGTAACCATGCTTTGTTGGGGCTCATGGGCCAATACTACTAAACTTACTAGTAAAGAATGGCGTTTTGAATTACTTTATTGGGATTATGGTGTCGGCATTTTATTGACAACTATTATATTGGCATTTACCATTGGTAGTAATGGAACAGAAGGAAGGTCATTCCTGAATGATTTGCAACAAGCCGAAACAAGTAACCTACAATCTGCCGTAATTGGCGGTGTTGTTTTTAACTTGGCAAATATCTTATTAGTTGCTGCGATAGGAATTGCAGGAATGTCTGTTGCTTTTCCAGTAGGGATTGGTATAGCATTGGTCTTGGGTGTAGTGATTAACTATATGGCTAATCCGCAGGGAAACCCTGTTTTAATTTTTGCTGGTGTAGCATTAATTGTCATTGCAATTATTTTAAATGCAAGAGCTTACCAAAAAATGCAATCCAATTCAGCTTCTAAAGTTTCTCAGAAGGGATTGATTTTATCGATCGTTAGCGGTGCATTAATGGGATTATTTTATAAATATGTAGCAGACTCAATGGTGCATAGTTTCAATGCCCCTGAAGCAGGAAAATTAACGCCGTATACAGCACTCGTATTTTTTGCAATAGGTGTAGTTGCGAGTAGTTTTGTTTTTAATAGTTTACAAATGTGGCGCCCTTTTGCAGGTGAGCCCATTAAAGTCAGTACTTATTTTTCAGGTAAGCTAAAAGATCATTTAGTGGGAATTTTGGGTGGAGCTATTTGGTGTGTGGGGATGTCTTTAAATATCATTGCATCTGGCAAAGCTGGTCCGGCTGTGTCATACGGACTTGGCCAAGGTGCAACTGTTGTTGCCGCATTGTGGGGCATTTATGTATGGAAAGAATTTGATAAAGCGCCTAAAGGAACAAAACCGATATTAAATCTGATGCTGTTGTTGTATATTATTGGATTGGCTTTGATCATTATTTCGAAATAAGATTTGCTTTATTTAATTGAATCAATTCATGCAAATGAACCGTTTTAGTTTATTCATTGTTGCTTTATTATTATCCAATTTATTATTGGCTCAAAAGGCATCCGAGTCCAAGAGTAATGCTATTAGCTATTGGCTAACAAAGTCTGATAAATCAGTATTACTTGCAAAACAAAACAGTTCTTTACGTTTTAATACGATTAAGAATTCGTTTCCCGCAATTCTTGTAGATGATCAAATAAAAGCGCAAACCATTGAAGGGTTTGGTTATGCTTTAACTGGTGGTAGTGCAGAAGTGATTAGCAGGTTAAATAAAAACGTGAAAGCCCAGTTATTACAAGAATTGTTTGGCAATCAGGAACAAGGAATTGGGATAAGTTATTTGCGTGTTAGTATTGGTGCATCAGATCTGGATGCAACTGTTTTTTCTTATGATGATCTGTCTGCGGGGGAAACAGATCCTGCACTCACTAAATTTAGTATTCAACCAGATAAGCGTTTTCTAATCCCGGTTCTGAAAGAAATTTTTTTGATCAATCCGAAGATCAAAATACTTGCCTCCCCATGGTCGCCGCCAGCATGGATGAAAGATAATAATAACACAATGGGTGGTAGATTGCAGCCCCAATACTATGAGGTATATGCAAAATATTTTGTGAAGTACATTCAACAAATGAAGGCAGAAGGAATTACTATTGATGCTATTACACCGCAAAACGAACCATTGCATCCAGGCAATAACCCAAGTTTATTATTCCCTGCGATAGATGAAGCGAATTTTATCAAAAACAATCTTGGACCAGCTTTTCAAAAAGCAAATATCAAAACCAAGATCATTATCTATGACCACAATTGTAATAAACCAGAATACCCCATTTCAATTTTAAATGATACTGCTGCTAAAAAATATATTGCAGGATCGGCCTTTCATTTATATGAAGGAGAGATAAGCGCAATGTCAACTGTACATACTGCTCATCCAGATAAAGGATTATATTTTACCGAACAGTGGACTTCTAGTGTGGGAGATTTTGGAGGTGATTTAAAATGGCATGTAAAAAATGTGGTCATTGGTTCGATGCAAAATTGGAGCAAAGTGGCACTAGAATGGAATTTGGCGAGTGATACCAGTTATAGTCCACATACCCCTGGCGGTTGTACCCAATGTAAAGGTGCGATCACTGTTGTTGATCCTTCCTCTTATTTAAAAAATGTGTCTTTTTATATCATTGCACATGCATCAAAATTTGTTCCTGCTGGATCAGTAAAGATCTCTTCGAATACGGTAGGAAATCTCAATAATGTGGCGTTTAAGACGCCCCAAGGAAAGATAGTGCTGATTGTAGAAAATGACGGATCTACCATCCAACAATTCAATATCCAATTCAAAAACAACTGGCTAGCAACTAGTTTAGAAGCTGGTAGTGTGGCAACTTATGTTTGGTAAGGTTATTGTTTACTTTCTTTGCCAAGTGTAATAAAATCGGCAGAATCCCTTGATTTCGATGATGTAAGTCATATTAAAATAATATCTTTTTTGTGTAACTTTAGCACGCTTGTGATCCTAGTGTTGGATAACAAGTATTCCCCGGATTGAATATATTCTTGTTTGTACTCCTTAAATACCGAAATATGAAAAAGAGTTTAGCTCTAGTAGTATTTTTTTTGGTGGCATATAATATGTCCACGTATGCGAATGGAATTTCTATTCAAAAAGTGTCAATCAGTGATACGAATAGAACTGCAAAAACCGCATCCATTAAGTTTAATATTTCGTGGGATAATTCTTGGAGAGATAGTATCAATTGGGATGCTGCATGGATTTTTGTGAAATACCGTGAGCCTAAAGACAGTATTTGGAAATACCGTCATCTAACCATGTCGCCCGCAGGAAATGATCCTGGAACTGGAACTGCTTCAATGAAATTTTCATTCCCAGCTGATAACAAAGGTGTTTTCTATTATCGGCAATCAATCGGGTCTGGAAATATTAAAATGGATAGCATAAAACTCACCTGGAATTATGGTGCCGATGGTGTTACAATGATTGATAGTATAGAATTAAAAGTTTTTGCAACTGAAATGGTATATGTGCCAACAGGAAGTTTTTGCATTGGTGATGGAAATGGAACCAGCAGAAGTTCCTATAGTTTTCAATTAAAGAACGCACCCAATAATTATGTGACTATAACTGATAAATGGAGCCCATTGGTTAACACGTTTGTGAATATCAATTCTACTGGCAGTGACGACGCCATTTTATATAATAATGGAATTAGAATATCTGGTTTGGATGGAATAGATATTAATGGCGATAAGATCACTGATTACCAAGATTTCCCTACGGGCTATCGGTCGTTTTATTGTATGAAGTACGAAGTATCTCAAGGGCAGTATGCTGATTTTTTAAATACACTTACGTTAAGGGATTCATCGAATATGTATAATTATGCGGATACTACTAAAATGAAGAAGGTAAATGCAAAATATAAAAATGCATTACAATCATTAGACCCCTATTTTACATATACCCCAATAGATTTTCAACGTCATACTATTCAGTTTGATAGTGTGGAGGTAAAGTATACTGTAACAAGGCCAGATAGGGCTTTCGCTGTGAATAACTCTAATTATTATTTGTCATTCAGCGACTGGGCAGCTTTAAGACCGATGTCTGAATTAGAATATGAAAAAGCTTGTCGAGGGCCATTGCCACCTACATATAAAACTTATCCTCAAAACTATAATTATTCAAATTCAGATACCACTTCTTCCTGGTCTGGTTTTGATTGGGCTTGGGGTAATGATACTACGCTGGCTTCGATGCGAGACATTGGAATGGGTAATGCAAATTCAATACTGCAATATAGTGGGATTGAAAATGGAACTGAGAAATTCAGCAACTTTAATATTTATAAGCGATATATTAATCCAATTTATTCTTCAAATAATACGGGTAATAGAACTTTCTCCGGTGGAGATGGTGGAGATGGCCCTTATAGAGTAGGAATATTTGCAAATGATACAAGTTCAAGAATTTCTTCTGGTGCTTCCTATTATGGGATCATGGATTTTAGTAAAAATATTGTTCAATTAGTAATCAGTTTGGGAGGCACAACAAACAGAACGATGTCCTATAAAAAGCATGGTGATGGAATACTAAATGCACAAGGAGGAGCGGATCAAACTGAATTCTTTTTTCAGGGAAATAATAGCCCAGGTTTGATGGTGTCATATGTTTATAAACAAAGAGCCATTTCTGAAAGGCAAAACATGGGTTCAAATTTAACAAGTTTTAGATCTGTCCGTTCTGCACCTTCTGATAATTAATTTTCCTAAGCTTGAAGAGATTTGTAATCATATTATTTTTCATTCTTGTAACTTTTAGTGGTTATAGTCAGCTTACATTGACTAGGCCCTCTATTGGCGACATTTGGCCTGCCTATTCAACACAACGAATTGAATGGACTAGTTCGAATATTGATAATATTATGATCGAATCCTCTCTTGATTCTGGAAGAACATGGTCTGTGATAGTAAATAGTTATCCTGCTTCTGCACAATATTTTCCTTGGGAGGTACCCAATAAAATTTCTGATAGTTGTTATATCCGAATTTCAGATGTTCTTAATTCATCTACCTCAAGTTCTAATAAGGGCAAGCCTTTTAAGATTCCAGCTCCAAGTGTAAAAGTTGATTCCTTAGGAAGCATTGCTATTGCTAAAACAGTGTTGCCAATTACTTGGGTATCTATTGGAATTAAGCGAATAAGTATCTATGCTAGTTTTAATAATAAAACCAGTTTTATTAAAATTGCAGATTCAGTTAGTGCATATAATTTTTATTATAATTGGATCGTCCCAGATAGCATTGGACTAAACTGCTTTATTCGGATTGTAAATACAGATGATTCTTCAGTTGTAGATACTTCTTCTACAAGTATTGTAATTGCTGGGTTGGTTAATGGAACAACAAATAAATTTAAAGGAGGAGCATTTGATGGACATACGGTTTCCAATAATCTTAAAAAGCAGATCACATTACAAGCCCCTAATAAAGTTGATTCATTATTTGGAAGCTCTTTATATATTATTCAGTGGAAGCAAAACAATATCGATCAGGTAAATTTAAAATTCTCGCCCGATAATGGAATTAGCTGGAAAACGATCATCAATCAATATCCAGCTACTGCTAATAAATATGAATGGACAGTTCCGAATACCCCAACTGGAATTGCACTTGTTAAAATTGAAGATTTTTCAGATACTACGGTCTTTGATAATAGTGATACCAATTTTGTTATTCGGGAAAAGCTTTTAAAAATTGGCCAGCCAGATTCTACTACAGTTTTTTATAGACAAACCGCTTTGCCAATTAGTTGGACAAGTGGAGGAATTAGCTTCATTAAGGCTTACACTTTGGTTGGTACTGATCTTAAGTTGATCATGGATTCTATTCCAGCGAATTATGAATCAGTGAATAAGATTCTTAAGGCGAACTTATCTGACAGTTTCAGAATTGTTTTAGCAGATGTGAGCGATTCTACAATGAGAGATACTTCTGCATTATTAGTAACAAAGACACTAGCTAGTGCAGATAAAATTAAATATCATGGCGGGGCTTTTGACGGACATACTGTTGCTTCTAACGGTAAGAAATCATTGAAATTATTAAGTCCTGTTGGAGGGGAAATTTATTCTGTGATTAACAAATATGATATTAAGTGGAGATCAGAAAATCTAGAAAGGATCTCTATCGATTTCTCATCAGATAGTGGAAAAAACTGGATGAAGATTGATTCTGGTATTACATCAAGTACAAACACCTATTCATGGAAAACGCCGAATAGTCCTTCCAATAAATGTTTGATAAGGTTAAGGAATGATTTCGATTCTTCGCTTCAAAGCATTTCTGATTCTGTATTTGTACTTACTTCTAAAAAAATCATTAATAATACAGATTCTTTAAATTGGGTGAGAGGTACTGCTAAGAGTATTGAATGGACAGCCCTTGGGGTTGATACAATCAGACTATCCTATAAAAATGGCAATCAACAAAACTGGATAAAAATAAAAGATACTTTAAGTGCTTCTAACGAAACCTATAATTGGATCATTCCAAATTCTCTAGTTGATAGTATTTGGATTCAGATTGCTGACATGAAGGACTCTGCTGTGAAAGTTGAAAATTTCTATGTTGGTAATTTGAGTAGTTTAAATAATAGTTTTTCAGCAATCAAATTTCATGGGGGTAGTTTCGATGGACATACACAAAGAAGTAATCTAAATAGACTAATTGTTAAACGACCAGCTGAAAATGAAGTTTTAATAGGCGGCGCAACCTATGAAATCAAATGGAGTACCGTGAATTTTGAAGACTCGGTTTTGTTGCAATACTCAATTGATAGCGGAGCCACTTGGGTATCTATTACAAAAACGATGGCAAGTCTTGGGGTATACAATTGGAATATTCCATTGAGTTTTTCAATAATCGGTGCTAAGAACGAAGTGTTTTCATTTAAATCAGGGATTATCAATAAACCCTTGACAGTAGTTACAACAAATATCAATTCAAACAAATGCCTGATTAGGGCTTTAAATATTTCTGATGGCAATTCATTGATCGGCATTAGTGCCAAGCCATTTACAATTCTTACTACCGCAGCTCCCAATAAAAATGATCTCATATTCCCGATCATTAAAGACACGATTTACTCGCAAGATTTAATGATAAAATTGAAAGCAACCAATACCAAAAATATCCCGGTTAAGTATGCCATTATTGCTGGATCTGCTACTTTGCAAAAGGATTCACTGATTATTAGTAAACCAGGATCATATACTGTTGCAGCATTTACACCTGCTGATTCTACTCATCTAGCTTCTGATAGTATTTATCAACAGTTTTGTATTTATCCACTTAGTCCCACTATTGCAATTAGTGGAGCTGGCTCACTTTGTATGGGCGATTCTAGTTTGCTAATTTCAACAAATACAGGAATCAAACAATGGTATTTAGATTCCAATAAAATCCAAGGGGCTACAGACATATTAATAAAAATAAAAAGTTCGGGAAGTTATAGGGTAACTACAAGTATAGAAGGATGCTCTAGCACATTAAGTTCAGCAGTACCTATCTTATTTAATGCTATTCCTGCTATACCTGTCATCAGTAATAGCAGACCATTGGTATTCGCTTCAAATGATAGCACAATCTTAACTTCATCTGTTGGTTCAGGAAATCAGTGGCTGTTGAATGGCGTGCCAATTTCTTCAGCAACCGCATCATCATATACAGTTAAAACATCAGGAAATTATACTGTCAGGGTGGTAAACACATCTGGGTGTAGTGCAACCTCTTTACCTGTAAATGTGAATGCTAATTTAGTGCCCGGTGTAACTCCTGTCATAAGTAATAATCGGCCATTAAGTTTTTGCGAGGGAGACAGTACTATTTTAACTTCATCGATTGCATATGGTAATCAATGGTATTTGGATACCATCAAAATATATAGTGATACTGCACAGTCAATTGTTGCAAAAAAATCTGGAGTATACAAAGTTGTAAATAACAACATAGCATCTGCTTCAGTTGCAGTAACAGTAAATCAATTACCAACTGTTCCAGTAATTACTGCAAGTAGACCTTTGGTGTTTATTCAAGGCGATAGTACTATTTTAAGTTCATCATCAACTAATGGAAATCAATGGTTGTTGAATGGCATAGCAATTGATTCAGCAAAAGCGCAAATATATATTGCTAAAACATCAGGAACTTATTCAGTTAAAGTGGTTAACGCATCAGGATGTAGTGCAACTTCATTATCTGTAACAGTGGTTGCCAATGTGGCACCTGTAATTATAACACCTGTAATTAGTAATAATCGTCCATTAAGTTTTTGTGATGGTGATAGTACTGTTTTAACTTCATCGATTGTATATGGTAATCAATGGTATTTAGATGGAACATTATTGATCTCAGATACAGTACAAACTATTATAGCTAAAAAGACAGGTAAGTATGTCGTAGTAAATAAAGCAGTCTCTTCAATCGGAGTTTCAGTGACAGTTCACGCATTGCCTGCTACACCTATTATTACAAATATTGGCCCACTCACTTTCTTAGAAGGGGATAGCACTAAATTAGTAAGTTCTTCAGGTCAAGAAAATCAATGGTTCTTTAATACTGTGTTGATTCCAGGCGCCATCAATCAGAATTTAATTGCGAAGCAAGCAGGCGATTATAGCGTGCAAGTAGTAAATGCATTTGGTTGTTCATCAAATTCCAATAAGGTTGCAGTAATTGTTAATCCAATTCCATTGCCTTTGATAACTTCTCTCAATGCGTTGGTTTTCTGCACGGGGGATAGTGCATTACTAACTTCTTCTATGAACACAGGCAATTTGTGGATGAAAGATGGTGTGGCAATCAGTGGAGCCACAAATAAAAACTTGATCGTAAAAAGTTCAGGTGATTATACTGTAACGAATAAAGTAAATGGAATTTCAATAAAATCAATTCCAATATCTGTAATTGCAAATCCAATTCCTGCAAAACCAATCATAACAAGTAATCTAGTAAGAGTATTGGTCAGTAGCGCTAGTAAAGGAAATCAATGGTATGTAGATACAATAACTGCAATTTTTGCTGAAACAAATGTTTCTTTTAAGCCAACTGTAAATGGCTTGTATTCTGTTAAAGTAACTGAAAATGGTTGTGTTGGTCCATTCTCAGATAAATTTAATTATCAAGACAGGTCAAGTGTTACTGCTAATATGGATTCGGTAGTTAATATCTATCCAAATCCTACTCATAATCTGTTCGTTGTTACTTTCAATACTGCGGTAGCTGATAGAGTTAAAGTTGAACTTCTTGATTTCAACGGCAAATTGACTTTCACGAAACCAAATATAAAAGACAAGGATCAAATTGATATCTCAGCACTTACTCCAGGGATATATACCGTAACTATTTATGATAGCTTTGGCAACTTAATTTGCAGCAAAAAAATCCTCAAGCTTTAAAGAAACCATTTCACACCTAACGCTACCAATGCATAAATACAGGTGGCGATAAAAATGCCGCGGGCAGTTTTGTCGATTTGTTTGTTGATGTAAATGGTAAACACCACGGCATTAGCGATCAGAGAAATGCTGATGATGCCAGACATCAATGATTTCTGTTCAAACATCACTGTAAAGAATTCTTTAAGAGTAAATAGTCTGAACTGAATAAAGTAATAAGCAAACATGCCAAATATGGGTGTTATAAAGCCCAATAATAGCCCCAATTTTATATCATCTTTTTTAAACATTAGGAGCCTAGTTTAGTTTCAAGTTTACTTTTTAATTCGTAGTTCGTTAGGTCGAATTGTACGGGTACCACACTCACATAATTATTCTTCAAAGCCCATACGTCTGTATCTTTTGCTTTGTCGAAATTTTTGAATTCGCCAGTAAGCCAATAATACCTCCTGCCATGTGGGTCCTTTCTTTCGTCGAATTTTTCTTCGTACTTGGCGTATGCTTGTTTGCACACTTTAATACCTTTGATCAATTTGTTTTCAACAGCAGGAATATTCACGTTTAAGCAAACATGTTTGTCGAGATTTTTATTTTTTAATACAAACTCAACAATTTTTCTTGCATATATTTTTGCTGCAGTAAAATCTGCATCAATACTAAAGTCCAATAAACTAAAACCAATACTAGGAATACTTTCGATCGAAGCTTCTAGTGCTGCAGACATAGTGCCTGAATAAATCACATTGATCGAATGATTCGCACCATGGTTGATCCCACTAATACAGATATCAGGCTTACCATGTAATACAATATCAACCGCCACTTTTACACAGTCAACCGGAGTTCCACTACAACTATAGGTTTCAACACCTTCGATGCCATTTACTTTTGATAAACGTAAAGGATGACCAATCGTGATCGCATGTCCCATACCACTTTGTGGTTTGTCTGGAGCTACCACATATAGTTTACCTAGTCCAATTACGGCTTCAGTTAATGCCTTAATACCCGGTGCAGTTACGCCATCGTCGTTTGTTATTAGAATGATGGGTAAAGCTGCTTTTTTTGTCTTTGCCATGGACGCAAGTTAAGATAAAAGATAAAAGATAAGAGTGAAGAGAGGAGGAAGAAGAAGAAGTGAGGAGTGAGGAGTGAGGAATGAGGAATGAAGTTTGTCTCATCTAAGTGAATATGTTTCTTCAAAATGAATACGTTAACCCCAGCTTTCAAGCTGGGGATTTAAAATAAATTTGGAATAACTAAAAATATTAGTATTTTGCAGCTAAATCAGTTAGTTTATGTCAAACGCAGGGAAAAACTTAAAGTACCTACGCAAATTGCGTGGTTGGACACAGGAAGAGTTTGCAAACAAGCTCAAGATCAAAAGATCCTTGGTAGGCGCCTATGAAGAAGAGCGTGCCGAACCTAGGCTTGAAGTGATGGAAGCCATCAGCAATATCTTTAAACTAAGTCTGGAAGACTTTCTATTTAAAGACCTAGCATCAGATTCTAGTGGAGGTAATTATCTCGAAAAACGCAGGATGCTGAAAATGGAAGCTGAAGTTGCTTCTATTAGTTTTGTACCTGTAAAAGCTGCTGCTGGTTATTTAGCTGGCTATGCAGATCCTGAATTTGTAGACGAACTAAATACATTCACCCTTCCAATGCTGGCACCTGGTCAGTATCGTGCTTTCGAAATCATTGGTGATAGTATGTTGCCTACTCCAAGCGGCAGTGTCATTGTTGGTGAAAAAGTGGATGATCTTGAGGAATTGAAAAACAGCAATACCTATGTAGTTCTATCCCGTAATGAGGGCGTGGTTTATAAGCGTGTGATGAAAAACAATCGTGCCAAAGACAAACTCACCATGATCAGCGATAACCCCCAATACGAACCATATTATGTAAGTGCTGAAGACGTTTTGGAAGTTTGGAAAGCAGTGTACATTCTTCAGAAAGCTAACCTGGGTCCACGTTGGGATGTAAACCAACTCGCCGGTATGGTTAATAACTTACAAGAGCAGGTAAGTACTTTGAAAAAGAAGTTTAATTAAAAACTGCATAATTGATTTAAAACAGCCCTCAGAGGCTGTTTTTTTATTTTAAAACTGCCATTTATCCAATTTCAAATATTGGATAATCCCAATTCTTTAGATTTGCGCACTGATTATGAAGAAATTACTCGCTATTTTATGTTTTGTTATTGTATCCAATACAATCGGTGCCCAAGAGAAGAATTTGGAAGCATTAAAGATCAATACATCGATAAAGATTGATGGTATTCTGGATGAATCAGTATGGAGCCAAGCTGCAATTGCTGATAGCTTTATAGAAAATAGCCCCAATTATGGTTCGATACCCAAACGTTCAACCATTGTTCGGGTGTTGTATAGCGATCAGGCTGTTTATGTAGGCGCCTATATGTACGATGATCCTAAAAAGATCCGTAAGCAATTAACTTCTAGAGATGGAGAACAGCGTCAGGATATAGATTATTTCAGTGTATTTTTTGATACCTATAATGATAACCAAAATGGCTATCAGTTTTTGGTTACTGCAAGAAATGTACAATCAGATGGAAGGTTAGTGGCCAATCGGGTTTCTCAATTTGGACTTCCAACAGATTATAGTTGGGATGCCGTTTGGGAAAGTAAAGTAACCATTCAAAAAGATGGATGGATCGTAGAAATGAAAATTCCATATTCTGCATTGCGTTTTTCTAAAAAAGAAGTGCAAGATTGGGGTATCAACTTTCAACGTTATACAAGAACAGATAATGTGAGTGCTTTTTGGAATAAAGTAGATCCGAATCAGAATGGTTTTGTAAATCAGTTTGGAAATCTTACTGGTGTAAAAAATATTGTACCTCCATTGCGCTTATCATTCTTGCCCTATATCACTGCCGGTGTTAGAACAACACCTTATGCTGATGGCAGTAGCAAAACAACCTTTCTTCGAAATGGCGGTATGGATCTGAAGTATGGTGTAAATGAAAGCTTTACATTGGATGCCACTTTGATACCTGATTTCGGACAAGTAGTGTCAGATAATGTGGTGCTGAACTTAACACCCTATGAAGTGCAGTTTCAAGAAAACAGACCTTTTTTTACAGAAGGAATTGAACTTTTTAATAAAGCTGGATTATTTTATTCAAGAAGAGTAGGAGGAACACCTTCAAATTATAGTTCCGTTAAGTCAACCGTTCAAAATAATCCGAATTTAGAATTGCTCTCTAATCCTGGCATCACACAATTATATAATGCCACTAAATTTTCTGGTAGAAATAAATCGAAATTAGGTATTGGAATTTTCAATGCAGTGGCAGCACAAATGAATGCTGAAGTTTTAGATAAGACTACTGGTAAAGTAACTAAGGTCGAAACTGAACCATTAACGAATTATAATATCATTGTGTTAGACCAGGCTTTAAAAGGAAGGTCATCAATTACATTTACTAACACAAATGTGATTAGAAGTGGCGGTTCTAGAAATGCCAATGTGAGTGGATTAGACATTAATTTATTCGACAAAGAAAACAGGTACAATTTTGTTTGGAATGGTAGGTATAGCACCATCACAGGATTAGACAAACACGATGGATTTGCTAATTTTCTAAAGTTTGCAAAAATTCGTGGTCACTGGCAGTATAGTATTTCCAACAACATTGAATCAAAGCGTTACGATCCAAACGATTTAGGGTTTTTAAAAGCGCCTAACGAATTTTCTGGGGTAGGAAAAATTGGCTATTATGTATTTACGCCTACTAAAAATTTCTTTAGCCAGAATTATAGTCTATCCGTTGTACCCATGTATTTATTAACGCCTTTTAAATTTTCAAGTATTCAATACCAAGCCAATGCATTTTGGTTTTTCAAAAACTTCTTTGACTTAACTATTAAAGCAACTGTAGTACCAGATTGGCAAATGGATTATTTCGAAATGCGTACGGAAGGCAAAGTAATGAAGCGTCAGCCTTATTGGTTTACAGGGTTTAGTGGTAGTACGGATAGCCGTAAAAGTTTCTTCATTCGTTATGGATTAGGATATGCCGAAGCGCCTCATTTTCCTAACGATTCTTATCATAATTATGTAATTGGACCAAGATACCGGTTCAACGAACACTTTAGTTTGGATTGGGAATTTACAAAGGAGCAAGATAATGGTCAGTATGGGTTTGCTTTTTATGATCCCAACGGGGAACCTGTTGCAGGACGTAGAAAAAACACCAATTTTTCAAATGTGCTAAGTGGGATTTATAATTTTACCCCAAGGATGAATTTGACCATGCGTGCCCGCCATTATTGGAGTCAGGTTTTGTATAGCAATTTCTTTACGACAGATGCGAATGGGGATTATATCCCACATACATTTGTTGCAGGGCAAGATCAAAATTTCAATGCATTTAATCTCGATATGTTTTATACCTGGGATTTTAAATATGGAAGTAAATTAATAGTGGGTTGGAAGAATGCATTGGGGAATGATTTTCCTATCAATGGCCAATTATACAATAGATACACCCAAAATTTATCGCAGATATTTCAACAGCCCCATGGCAATGAATTTAATATTCGACTCATTTACTATATCGACTATCTCAGCTTACAAAAAAAGCAACATTCTTAATTGTTGATTTCTATGAGGCTATGTTCAACGATAGCAAAAATTCTATTATTTTTTTTCTTAGTCACTTTTGCAGTACCACTGAACTTACTAAATGCAGGAAGGATCGCCTCATGTTCTGTGAAATAATAACAGGGAAAACGTAGGCTCTGCTTGCCGATGCCTGAAATGGTAATGGCAGGATGCAGGTGACCTGAAAAATAAAAGGAACTATGGTTAGCTGGAATTTCTGCAGGGTCATGAACAAAATTAAAATCGCTTAAACTATAGATGCCGTAAGCTAGTCGGATATTATTTTTTTCGTACCAATTGTCGGCCAAAACATCGTGATTTCCTTTTACTAGTATCAGCTCTATTGATGCAAAGTCTGCTCTGATTTTTGAAAATAAGGAAAGCTCTAAATTGTCGGCACTATGAAAAAGGTCGCCCACTGCAATGATTTTTTTGGGATTAAAATGGCTGATGAGTTCCACCATGCGCTGCAGATCTTCTTTATATACTGCATGAGGTACGCTAATACCATTTTTTCTAAAATGACCCGTTTTGCCAAAGTGTAAATCAGCGAGAATCAATACTGATTCATTTTCCCAATAGATTCCCCTTTCTGTGGTTAGCCAGAACATTTGCTCACGAATCTTTAATGGGGTAGGTGCTGTCATATTTTCAATAAAATATCGATAGGTAAAGATGCATTAGTTCTTCTCTAATTGTTGCTGCATTTTCCGAACACGGTCTTCTAATTTTTCTGTTGATAGACTATTTCTGTTTAGTCCGTCTACCGTAATAGGAAAAGCTAAGGGTGTTAATTGCTTTGGAAATTGTAACATGAATTCGCTTTTTGAAATTCTGTCCAATGCAGTTCTAAGCCTTACTTCTTCCATTTGTTGTTCCATTAATTCGCGATAGGCTTGTCTTAATAAAATATTATTGGGTTCGTATTCCTCAAAAACTTTGAACAACAAAGAGGCCGAGGATTGTAAGTGTCTAGCTTTTTTATGTTCGCCGGGGAATCCTTGAAATATTAGTCCGCCAATAACCGCAATATCTCTAAACTTTCTCTTGGCCATTTCAGCGCTATTAATACTTTTCTGAATATCGATTAACAAATTATTGCTGGTAAACAATTCCTGCACATTACTATCATCAACAGGGATTGGTTGATCGCTTAATAATTCAAAGCCATAATCATTCATCGCAATCGAAAAACTGATAGGAGTGATCTGCCCGATTCGATAAGCGAGGATGGCACTCATGGCTTCATGAACCTGCCTGCCTTCAAAAGGATAGACCAATAGATGATAGCCGTCTTTTGTTTCTATTTGCTCGATTAAAAGCTGATGGTCTCTTGGTATGATCGACAGGGTTTGTTGTACTTCAAATAATGCTCGAAGGCTTTTTATTTCAATTTCAGTTTCATCGACCAATGCTTTATTGAAAGTTTTTCGCAGCATCTCTCCAAGATTAGCAGTTAAACTCATTCTGCCACCATTCCAAGAAGGTACAATCGATTTTTTGGAAGATGACTTGCGAACCAATACATCCATGTCTTTGATCATTACTAGTTCTAGGTTTTTACCAGCAAGGGTGAAAGTGTCGCCTGGTTCTAAGCGACTAATAAAATACTCTTCAATCACGCCCACATATCCTCCTCCTAAAAATTTCACTTTGAGCATGGCGTCGCTGACAATGGTTCCGATGTGCATGCGATGGCGCATGGCGATTTTGCGACTCGTGATTTTATAAAGACCATCTTCGACAATTACTTTATGGTATTCGTCGTATTGATTTAGTGCAATACCACCTTGTGTAATATTCAATAAAGCTTCTTGCCATTCATCGATTGTAATATCAGCAAAACAATAGGTAGATCGAACTTCCTGAAACGTTTTTACGGGGTCAAAGCCCTCGCCAATGGCTAGGGTACATAAGTATTGGATCAATACATCGAAACAAAGTAGCATAGGTGTTTTGCTTTCGATCATTTCTTCTTTGATCGCTTGTTTCAATGCAGCTGCTTCTACTAATTCCAAAGCGTTAGTTGGCAAAAAATACAGTTTACTAATTTCACCAGGTCCGTGCCCACTTCTTCCTGCTCTTTGTAAAAAACGTGCAACACCTTTTGGAGACCCAACTTGAATAACAGTATCAACGGGTCTAAAATCAACACCTAAATCAAGACTAGCCGTGCAAACAACTGCCTTCAATTTTTGAGTATGTAAAGCTTCTTCTACCCACAATCTTAATTCTTGTTCAATACTACCATGGTGCAAGGCAATGGCACCAGCTAGTTGAGGTGCCGCTGTTAAAAGGCTTTGATACCATGTTTCACTCATACCACGGGTATTAATGAAGATAAGCGTGGTATTACTTTTTTCAATGATGGGCACTAAACGATGCACCATTTTTATTCCCAAATGACCTGCCCAAGGATAAGTATCAATTTCTTCAGGAATGATCGATTCAATATCGATTCGTTTATCCATTTTGGCTCGAATAATGATGCCATTATTTTTAATCGGACTCAATAAAACATCTTTAGCTTCTTCCAGATTCCCAATTGTCGCAGAAATGCCCCAAATAGAGAGTTTGTTTTTCGACATGCCTACCAGTCGACTCATTGCCAACTCTACTTGCACGCCCCTTTTGCTGCCCATTAATTCATGCCATTCATCAACTGCTATGAATTTTAATGTTTCAAAATAACTAGAACAATTTTTCTGAGCCAACAACAAGTGCAAGCTCTCTGGTGTAATGATGAGAATTTCGGGAAGATTGGTTTTTTGTTTTTGTCGTTCTGCTGTACTCGTATCCCCATTTCGAATCCCAACTTTCCAGGGAATCTGTAATTCTTCTAAAACCAATTCCATAGCTCGGCCAATATCTTTGGCTAAAGCACGAAGTGGAGTGATCCAAATGAGTTGTAGCTGATTATTTTTTGCAGTTTTATAATTATCAGGATGCTGATTGATATAATCGATCAATACTCCAAGAAACACTGAAAATGTTTTACCACATCCCGTAGGAGCATTCACTAATCCACTATTTGCATGTAAGATATTTTCCCAGCAGGCTTCTTGAAAGCTAAATGGATGAAAGCTTTTGGCCTTCATCCATTTATGAATGATTTGGTATCCTGTTGTTTCTTGCAGCATGTACTAAATTACTTTTCTGAAATTTTATCAATCCAGTTAACCAGTAAGTTTTCTAGTTTGATGGTGAGTCGTTCAGCAGTTTTTCCTACCGTATTATTAAACTCGGGAATTTTGAATAGCCAATAAATAAAACTAGAACGCCCTTCTGCATTTGCTTTGTGTAAGATGCTTGCTCTAAGGATGCCACCAAAATCTGATTTGAAATATTGCCAACGACCAGACATTTGTTGTTGCAATTGCTGCTCCTTGTTCTCTAGTTGAGCAATGTATTGATCAAGGCTATTGAGGTCTTTAATATTATGCTTCTTCATTTTCCTTGGTTTGCTCCCTAATAATGATGCGAATGATGGGATTGATGAATAATTGTTTTCTAGCAAGGACCAGGATCAAAGTAATCAATAAGAGGATGCCGGTTGTTGCACCAAATCCTGCGATATTACTTTCAAAAACTTTCGAAAGCCAAAAGCCAAGGGTTATGCCTGCAAAAAATAAAATGAGTAATCCTGAAAAAGCGAGGATCATGATCCAAATGAGGATCCCGCCAATGGAAGAACTTTTTCTGATGAATTTTAGATTGAATATTTCAATCTTTAATTCAACATATTCTTGAATCATTTTTTTATTTTCTTCCAGGAATTGCCAGATATCAGGTGTGTTGTTCATATACACTGCTTATAGCATAAAGTTACAACAATCGGTAGCGAAAGCCTATTTATTGGACTGATTTAATGTTAAATGACCGATTTGATCTGTCCGTCTACTTTTTTAATAAAGTATAATTTTCGATTTTCAAGATAGTCTGGTTGGAGGCTTTCTTTTTTTAATTTAACGGGCTGTATATCAAAGTCGTTGAACAACTTGAATGATTTATCAGAAAGGTTGTGAATCAAATTTGCCTGATGTTTGATTGCAAGCTTCGTAAAATGGTATACTGATTCATATCCCTTGAATACTTGATCACTCGGGCGGGATAAAAACTTGTTTCGATATTTAGTGGTTATTGTCAACCCTAGTTTGTCGGTTCTTGAGTAATTATAAGGACTAGAATAGATCACATCCACACCTTTCAATTCTGGTTTTGTTAAATCTTTCAATCCATCCCAAGTTGGCATCCCGATTACCTGTGTGGTATAGTCTTTATTTGCACTGAGTGTTTTAATTATTGAGATGGAAAATGGTTCATTCAATGTGCCGCAAATAATAATATTCTGGCGGTTACTATCAAGGCTTGATAATAGATCTGCAGTACTAAAGCTATCTATTAATTCTACGGTTTTCATGCGTAGTGGGAGGGCTGGTGTTTTTTTGTTGTTTTCAACAAAATAGGATTGGATCATATCTTCCATCGCGCCCTTTCTTTTTACCCAAACAATATTATTGGTTGCATTGTTTTTTTGTAAGTATTTATAAATCGCATCTGCATGCGTTTTCAATGTTGGATTGATCAAAACAAAATAAGGGTTTTCAGTTACTCCGCCATCATTTGGATAGGTTTCAGAAATCAAAGGAATCTGATGAATTGCTGCGAAATCTGCTAATGGATTTATTTCGGTGCGATTGTTAAAAAATGCAATGATCAGTGAAAGCCCCGCCAGTTCTGGTTTCTCCAAAATCTTTTGAATGGGTTCTGAAGATGATTTTGTATCATAGAAAAACACTTCTGCATTTACTCCTTCCGCATTGAGCGAGTCAACTGCCAACATCACACCATTATAAAAATCAAGGCCAGGCAAGATATTTTTCGAAATATTATTGCCCAGTTTATAGTTATTATCAGAAAATGCTGAATCCATATAAATGGGTGCGAATACTGCAACTTTAGCTACAGGGTGTTGCGCATTCCCAGAAATAGAAAAGCCCAATCCACAAAAAACAATCAACAGAATAAGTAAACGCATAGGATCATTTAATTTTTTATTCCCACTCAATTGTTGCAGGTGGTTTGCTGCTGATATCATAAACTACTCGATTGATACCACGAACGTTATTGATAATTTCGTTCGAAATATCTGCTAAGAATTCATAAGGCAAGTGTGCCCAATCGGCTGTCATTCCATCCACAGAAGTTACTGCTCGAAGGGCAACTGTAAATTCATAAGTTCTTTCATCTCCCATTACCCCAACACTTTTTACTGGCAATAAGATGGTGCCCGCTTGCCAAACTTCGCTATATAAATTGGCTTTTTTCAAACCCTGAATATAAATATCATCAGCTGCTTGTAATAAAGCTACTTTTTCTGCGGTGATATCACCGAGGATCCGAATTGCCAAGCCTGGTCCAGGAAAAGGATGACGATTGATCATCTCAGAAGGAATACCTAATTCTAGTCCCACTCTTCTTACTTCATCTTTGAATAAAGATCGCAAAGGTTCCACCAACGACAATTTCATGCTGTCGGGTAACCCTCCCACATTGTGGTGCGATTTAATAGTTTGTGATGGTCCGTGAACACTTACGCTTTCAATTACATCGGGATAGATGGTGCCTTGTCCGAGCATTTCAATGCCAGTCAGCAATTTTGCTTCCTGATCAAAAATGTCGATAAAGCCCTTACCAATTATTTTGCGTTTTTCTTCAGGATCAGATTTTCCTGCAAGGGCGGTGTAGAAATGATCTTTTGCATCAACTCCCTTTACATTTAAACCAAGTCTCTTATACATTTCTAAAACTTGCTCGAATTCACCTTTTCTTAAAACACCATTGTCTACAAAAATTCCAAAAAGGTTTGAGCCAATGGCTTTTGTAATCAGGGTTGCAGCAACGGTACTATCAACACCGCCACTCAATGCCATGATCACTTTACGATTTCCAATTTTTTCTTTTAATGCAGCAACAGTTTCGCTAATAAAATGGGCGGCAGTCCACTCTGCATCACAACCACAAATATTTATCAAGAAATTTTTGATGATCGTTTTTCCTTCTGTTGAATGATATACTTCAGGATGGAATTGCAAGCCATATAAAGGTTGAGAATCGGTAGTTATTTTTTTAAATGCAGCAATTGGAATACTTTCTGTAGTAGCCAACACTTCAAATCCTTCAGGAAGTGCCACAATCGAATCGCTATGACTCATCCAAACTTGAGAATTATCGGAAATGCCGTTCAATAATATATCAGGTTTTACGATCTGCATTTTAGCACGACCGTATTCGCGTTTATTTGATTTGTCCACTCTACCACCAAATTCTTTCGCAGTTAACTGTGCGCCATAGCAAACGCCCAAAACAGGGAGATGCTGTACGAATTCGGGGATGGCCACATTGGGTGCATTTTCCTCATTAACGCTAAAAGGGGAGCCGCTTAAAATGATTCCTTTTAATCCGGGTTCAAATTCAAAGGATTTATGAAAAGGAATGATCTCACAATACACATTGGCTTCTCTTACAGCCCTGGCAATAAGTTGGGTATACTGACTGCCAAAATCGAGGATAAGTATCTTTTCTGTCATGCTGCGAAGGTAATTGAAATTTCTGTGGTGTTGAAACAGGATAAGTGGTTCGATAATATTAATGGTGGATTGCAGGCTCCAATAGATTTGTATAACTTGCTATTACAAAATTAACATATGAAACAGCTTATTGTATTATTGTCGGGCCTGGTACTTTTTGCTTCTTGCAAGTACAAGCATGTTCAAGGAAACGGGGTAATAACAACTCAAACCAGAAATGCCAGCAAGGCCAATCGAATTAAGATGGCGGGCAGTTTTGATGTGGAAATAACCCAAGGACCTACCGTTAGCGTTCAAATTGAAGGAGATGAAAACTTATTGCCCTATTTTATTGTGGAAGATAGGGGCGGTTATTTAGTGATAAAGGCGAAGGATTATTTTAGCTACTCATCCACTGATGGAATTAAAGTATTTATTACCACCCCGAATGTAGAAGAAGTGATTCTAGCTGGAAGTGGCAATATAACCGGCAAGTCTAAATTTACAGGGTCAGATAAATTAGTCATTAAAATTGCAGGAACAGGAGATATTAAGATGGATGTGAATACTCCTAGTGTGACTTCTGAAATTGCAGGAAGCGGCTCCATTACACTTAGCGGTGAAACAAAAGATGAAACCATTAAAATTGCAGGAGTTGGCGATTATCGTGCTGCCGATTTAAAAGCTGAAAATGCCAAAGTGCATATTGCCGGAAGTGGTGATGTGAAAGTTTTTGCATCAGCACAATTAGAGGTAAATATTGCAGGCGCCGGATCTGTATACTATAAAGGTAGTCCGACTGTAAAACAAAAAGTTGCAGGCTCGGGCGATGTGAAGAAAGTAAATTAAGAAGATAAAAGATAATAAAAGAAGTGAAGAGTGAAGAGATAAGAGTGGTTTGTAAGTTAAAAAGTGAAAAGCTTTAACTATTCACTCTCCATCCTTCCCGCCTCTCTTCACTTTTATCTTTTATCTATTAACTTCTTCTACTAGTCGATAAATAGGGTATCGTAAATGCGCTGGCTCGTAGTACGGTGAATTTTTATATACAAAATCTAGCTGTGCATTTGCTGATGCGGCAAACTTAGGGTCAGCTTTTTTCTTTTCTTCTAATTGTTGTTGAAGGGTGGGTTGTGATGCTAGATAACTTGCGGCTACGTCTTCCCATCGATAATTACTATAGCCTTCTTTTTGTTGCAGAATGGCATCAAAAAAATTCCAACTGAAATAGCTGTCATCTCCAATCGGTTCTAAAGTTTCTACTAAAAAACGATCGGCTGCTTGGCCTGTCTGAATGAGATAGTCTCCTTTTCTGAATTTAATCGCAACCTGTTGCGTACTTATTTTTACATCGCTATGCCGGTAGTGTTTTTCAAATATCCGCGTACTGGTTTTATAATCATCAATATGATAGGCTTCTACATTGATAGTAGTATCATTCAATAATTGCTTCATTGAAACGCCATTGGCTTCTAGTAGTTCAATCACACGATGCCAGCCCTGTGGAATTAAGTAGGCTTTTGGTTTATGCACTATCTTATCTGCATTGGCATAATTATAAAATTTCACTTTTTTTGTAAATGGCTTTGTGCGGTCATAATACATGCGATCCATCCCCGTAACGCCACTTGGTTTTTTGCCTGTTTCGTAACCCATAAAATTGATCAGATCATACTTTGTTGTATCTACTTTATAACTCACTGCAAAATCCTGCTGTTTTTTGATGGCTTCTATTGATGTTTGTTTTGCTTGTTTTATTGCGGCGCTTTGTAATGATGCTTGTTCAACGAGTGTTTGCATCATTTCATAAGTTTGTTTAACACGCTGCTCAAATGGTTTAAGCATATGTGTCTCTGTCAGGAACGACATAGTTTGAAACACAGCGGCATAGCCACTACTATATCTTGGGGGATCGTAAAAATAACTCCATCCTTTTTCAGGATTGCCTTCTTCAAAGCTTACATAAGGGGTCATCGTCATTTTTTTCTGATCCATACCCTTAAAAAGGGAGGGCTCAAATGTTTCGTGTAAATATTTTCCAACATCGCCCCCTAACTTATTATGTTGGGTAGTAAGAAGGGTCATGGTATATTGATAGTCGGCCCCATCACTTACATGGTTGTCTAAAAAAATATCAGGGTTGAGCCAATGAAATATTTTAGCAAAGCTTACCGCTTCCTTACTATCTGATTTGATAAAGTCGCGATTCAAATCGAGGTTCTGAGAATTCCCCCTAAATCCATAGGCTAATGGTCCATCCTGATTCACCCTCGAATAACTATTTCGGTTCAGCGCTCCGCCAATATTATAAATGGGCATCACTGCTAGCACTACATTAGTTGGGGCTTTGATTTTCCCACTAGCCAAATCTCTTAAGAGCATCTGGCTGGCATCTATACCATCGGGTTCGCCAGGATGGATGCCATTAATGACAAAAATGACCAGCTTGTTTTTCCAGTTGGCATTATTGAATTGCTGATCAGCACTAAATAGCACTACATGCAACGGAATGCCGGCATCAGTAGGCCCCATGGTCTTTACCTGAACCGTTTTATATTTTGCCGCCAATTGCTGGTAAAATGCAATGCTTTGTGCATGGGTGGCACTTTCTTTTCCCTTTGATTGTTCGAAAATGGTTACAGGACTTTGGCTTATTGCAAAGTTTGCTAGGAAGAGATAGCTGAAAACCAGTATTTTTTTCATTACTTTAGGTTGAAATATTATTCAAAGTAATGGAAATCAGTCATAGAATCTTATTAATTGAGGATGAACCGAAACTCGGAAAAGTAATTTTAGAGGAGTTGAGGGGGCAGGGATATCAAGTTGACTTGGCTGCGGATGGACTTATAGCGGAAACTTTTTTTAGGCAGAATAATTACGCGTTGGTTTTGATGGATATCAATGTCCCTCATAAATCTGGATTCGAATTGTGCAAAGATTTTAGGGCTCACAAAAAAAGTATCCCGATAATTATGTTGAGTGCCATGGGTGAAATCAATGATAAAATGGAGGCATTTAAATTAGGCGCAGACGATTATATTGTAAAGCCATTTCATTTTGATGAACTTTTCGCAAGGCTAAAAGTTTTCTTAAAAAGAGCTGATTTAAAAGACGAGGACGTAAAAATAGTTGTAGACGATCTGGAAATTGATTTTAGAAATAAGACTGCAGTTCGTTCGGGTGTAACCGTTAATTTAACTGCTAAAGAATTTACTTTATTGGTATTGTTGGCTAGAAATAGAGGAAAGGTTATTTCTAAACAAGAGATCTTGGAAAAAGTATGGGATCTAAGTTTTGATACTGGCACTAATACGATTGAAGTCTATATTAGTTTTCTACGTAACAAATTGGATAAGCCATTTGAAACGAAACTTATTCATACAAAGCCTGGATTTGGTTATTATATAAAATAAGGCAGCTACAATGAGTATCAAGTCGCGGTTCGCTTTTATATTCAGTGGATTTGTAGCCATTATGCTGGCAGTTTCTTCTATTTCTATTTTTGTGCTCTACAGTAATTTTCGGGAATCAGAATTTTATAGTCGCGTAAAATCGGAGGGAGTTATTTTCCATGATTACGTGTTTCAAATTAAAGATCCCAAGCAAGCTGCGATGGCAAAAATACTATCCAGTGTTTCAACTAATTCTGTGTACGATGAAAAATTAACAGTACTTGATTCTTCTGGAACTGTGATTAATAAACTGCCAGAAACACTTAATCTTCATTTTGATAAAGCCTTACTTAATGAAATCAGGAACAAAAGAGAGATCCGCTTCGAAATAGAAAAATACCAATCAGTAGGAATGTATAATCCGCAATCAAAATTATATACGATTGCATCGGGTTATGATATATCTGGATATCGAAAATTAAAAAACCTCGAAATTATTCTTGTACTTGTTTTCTTAATTGGTATGATCATGACCGCATTTTTTTCTTTCTTCTTTGTACGACAAGCATTCAGACCTTTACTAGTTCTCAATAAACAAATCAAGAAGACAACGATATTAAATTTAAAAGAGCGGCTGCTAGTTCCCGACAAATTTCCAGAGATCAACCAAATTGCCGATAGTTATAATGCCATGCTAGAAAGGTTGGGTAAGGCTTTTGATTTTCAAAAAAGTTTTGTTCAACATGCTTCTCATGAATTACGCACCCCATTGGCCATCATGCTATCACAAACCGAATCTGCAATCAATAAAAAATTATCGGAAACGGATGTACAGAACCTTTTAGCATCTCTCAAAGAAGACCAACAAGGGATGATTGATCTTACCAATTCACTACTGTTGCTTTCACAATATGAATTATTAGGCTATCAAAAAGAATGGCCAAATATAAGAGTGGATGAGGCTGTGGTGGAAGCTGGTAGTCAAGTGATGCAAATGTTCACTGATGCAATCGTCAATATCGGGTTCAATGAAATTCCTGAATCTGATGAATCCCTATTTGTAGTAGGAAATGAATCGCTTTTAAAGTCTGTATTTATTAATTTAATCAAGAATGCTTATTTATACGCCTCTGACAAAAGGATAGATGTGACAATTGGTACATCAAACGGAAAAGTTTCGGTACAAGTAGTTAATAATGGTCCTATTTTATCAGAGGAAGACGCGTCTCAAGTGATGCAGCCATTTTATAGGGGGAAAAATGCATTGAATACCAACACCAAAGGATTCGGACTTGGCCTTTCTATCGTAACCCGCATTTTATTTGCGCACCACGGAATGGTAGCTTACGATGCGCCATCACCCAATAGCAATCGATTTACTGTTGTGCTACCTCAGGCTTTATAGTAGGGGCACAAAAAAGCCAACCGTTTTCAGGTTGGCTTGCTTAATCAGTTATGTAAACTACTTAATTGAAATTAAGCAGCAGTAACATTTGCTTTCTTAGCAAGTTTGCTCTTTAAGTTAGCTGCTTTGTTCTTGTGGATGATGCCACGTTTTGCTAACTTGTCGATCTGAGAAATAACATCAGGTAGTTGCTCGCCGTATACCTTTACATCGGTATTTGCTTTTAAATCACGAATAGCGTTACGGGTAGTTTTACCATAATAACGGTTAGTATCGCGACGCTTTGCAGCTTGTCTAACATCTTTCTTTGTAGCTGAATGGTTTGCCATGTTCTAATTTTTTCAGGACGGCAAAGGTAAGGGCTGGAAACGAAATTCAGAAATTTAAAAGAGAAAAAATCCGATTTAGGCACATTTTTCTTGAATTTATGTCTGAACAAAGCTTCCCTACCTAGGAAAGTTGCAAGTTTTTTCTGTGCTCAAACACCGATATTTGCCAACTATTCTATAAAAAAGCTGTTTTACATTCCCATGAAAGACTTTTCGTTCATCACCAACTCCCACCCGGCGTATATCGAAAGCTTATACAACGACTTTATCAAAGATCCTGAATCCGTGGCCCCGGATCTTAGAAAATTTTTTGAAGGATTTGATTTTGCAGTAACCAGTGGTTCTACACAAGTAAATGCTAACCAATTAGTTACAACTGATTGGATGAAAGAGATCAAAGTTTACCGCCTCATACTTGGATATCGTAATAAAGGCCATTTATTGGCTTCTACTAATCCTATCAGAACCAGAAAAGACAGGGGTGCAAACCTTGATCTAAACTTTTTTGGATTATCAGAAGCCGACCTAGCCACCGTATATCAGGCAGGCAATTTGGTTGGATTAGGTGCTACAACCCTCAAAGAGATCTTAGCCCACTTACAAAATTGCTATGCGAATCATGTAGGGATTGAATTCAAATATATCAGCGACCAGAAAAAAATCGAATGGCTTACTGCTGAAATAGAGAAAAATTTTGCAAAGCCACTTCCTTTACAACAACAAAAGCGCATCCTTGAAAAATTAAATCAGGGAGTCATGTTTGAAAAGTTTCTGCATACCAAATACATTGGTCAGAAGCGTTTCTCTTTAGAAGGAGGTGAAACAACCATTGCTGCCCTTGATGCCATTATCAATACTGCAGGAAATAACCAGGTTCAAGAAGTGGTTATTGGAATGGCTCATCGTGGCCGTTTAAATATATTGGCCAATATTATGGGTAAAACCTATGAGCAGATCTTCAGTGAGTTTGAAGGAACTGCTACAATCGACCAAACCATGGGTAGTGGCGACGTTAAATACCATATGGGTTATGGTAGTGATGTACAAACCATAGATGGCAAGGAAGTGCATTTAAAATTGATGCCCAACCCATCGCACTTGGAAGCCGTTGACCCAGTAGTTGTTGGTTTTGCTAGGGCTAAAGCCGATGTTTTATATGAAAGCGATTTTGATAAAATTTTACCCTTATTAATTCATGGCGATGCTTCTGTGGCAGGACAGGGTATTGTGTATGAAGTTCTTCAAATGAGTAACCTTCGTGGTTACTATACTGGTGGTACAATCCATTTTGTAATTAATAACCAGATCGGGTTTACTACCGACTTTGATGACGCTAGAAGTGCGGATTATAGCACTTCAGTAGCTGCTATGGTACAAGCACCTGTGTTACATGTGAATGGTGATGACGCAGAAGCTGTGGTAAAATGCGCGGAGATCGCCACTCGTTACCGACAAGAATTTAATAGCGATATTTTTATTGATATGGTTTGTTATAGAAAACATGGCCATAATGAAGGGGATGATCCGAAATATACGCAGCCTCAATTATATGCGCTGATAGATAAACACCAAAATCCAAGAGAGATCTACACACAACACTTATTGGATAATGGAGAAAGCGATGCTAAGGAATTGGCAAAGGCCATGGAGAAGAAATTCTGGGAAGATCTACAAGAAAGATTGGATGAGATCAAACAAAATCCACTGCCTTATAAATATCAACCACCCGAATTAGTTTGGAAAAGTTTACGCAAGGCAACCGAAGAAGATTTTGACCAATCGCCAAACACTGCCATTGGGGAATTGGAATTGAGAAGCATGTTTCAAAAGCTAATGCAATGGCCAGATACATTTAAACCATTGAAGAAAGTTGAAAAACTATTACAAGAAAAAGTAAAACTGCTTGAAGCTGAAAACAAAATAGATTGGGCTACTGGAGAATTGTTGGCATATGGTTCTCTATTGTTACAACACAATTTGGTGCGCATGAGCGGACAAGATGTGCAACGTGGTACATTCTCTCATCGACATGCAGTATTAAGAGATGAGCAAACCAATAAAGGATACAATCGCTTAAACCATTTTCAAGAAAATCAAGAGAAGTTCAGGATTTATAATTCTTTGTTGAGTGAATATGGTGTGTTGGGTTTTGAATATGGCTATGCGATGGCAAACCCAGCTGCACTGGTGATTTGGGAAGCACAATTTGGGGATTTCTCAAATGGTGCGCAAACCATGATCGATCAGTTCATCGTTGCAGGTGAACAAAAATGGCAAAGGATGAATGGGATCGTGATGCTGCTGCCTCACGGATATGAAGGTCAAGGGCCAGAACATAGTAGTGCAAGAATGGAACGCTTTTTACAAATGTGTGCCGAATTAAATCTGGTGATCACCAACATTACAACATCGGCTAATTTGTTTCATGCACTCAGGAGACAATTAGCATGGCAGTTTAGAAAGCCATTGATTAATTTTTCTCCGAAAGCAAATCTTCGTTATCCAGGAAGTTATAGTAAGGTGGAGGATTTTACCAATGCAGGATTTAAAGAATTGATCGATGATGTTTATGTGCAAGAACCTCATCAAGTGAAGAAAGTTTTGTTTTGCTCTGGTAAAATTTATTTTGAATTAGCAGAGAAACAATTAAAAGATAATCGCCAGGATATTGCCATCATCCGATTAGAACAGATCTATCCTTTGCCAAAAAAACAAATGGATACACTTTACCATAAATACAATAAAGCAACATGGTTCTGGGTACAAGAAGAACCATTGAATATGGGCGCAGCATCATTCCTGCAAATGAATCTGAAAACCATAAACTTCGGAGTAATTAGTAGAAACGCAAGTGCATCAACAGCTACTGGATATGCCAAGGTTCATGCTAAAGAACAAGCAGAGATTATTAACCTGGCTTTTAGCATCTAAAAAAATTAAATAATTAGAAATATCAACGCTTTATGATTGAAATTAAAGTTCCCACAGTTGGTGAATCTATCACAGAAGTCGCTTTGTTGAAATGGACCAAAGCCGAAGGTGCTTACGTTGAACGTGATGAAGTAATTGCCGAGTTAGAAAGTGAAAAAGCAACCTTCGAAGTAAACGCAGAAAAAGCTGGTTCATTGATCAGACTTGCAGCAGAAGGCGATACCATTTTAATTGGTTCGATCCTTGCGAAGATCGATGATACTGCTGTGAAGCCAGAGGGTGAAACTGTTGTTGCAGTTGAAAAGAAAGAAGAAAAAGCAGCACCAATCGCTACCAATCAATCAGCAGTTACTTCAGTGCCAAACGACATTAAAGCTAGCCCCGTTGCGTCTGCCATCATCGCAGATAAAAAAGTAGATCCTGCAAGCATTACTGCATCAGGCTTTGGCGGAAAGATCATGAAGAATGATGTGTTGGATGCTTTGAGCCACCCAGGTAAAAAAGCATTTGCTGGAAATGAAATAGGAAGCAGAAATACGCGTCAAGAAAAAATGAGTAACCTACGCAAAACAATTAGTCGCAGGTTAGTAGAATCGAAAAATACCACTGCCATGCTTACTACTTTTAATGAAGTAGACATGACACGGATCATGGAGATAAGAAAGCAATTCAAAGATAAATTTAAGGAACAACACGGCGTGAATTTGGGCTTCATGAGTTTCTTTACAAAAGCATGTACGATAGCCTTGGGAGAGTGGCCAACTGTGAATGCCTATATCGATGGAGACCAAGTTTTATACCATGATTATGCGGACATTAGTATTGCCGTAAGTACACCACGCGGATTAACGGTTCCTGTTATAAGAAACGTGGAAAGCTTATCGATGGCTGAAGTGGAGAAAGCTGTTGTAGTACTTGCAGGAAAAGCAAGGGATAGTAAACTAACTGCTGAGGATTTACAAGGCGGAACATTTACCATCACCAATGGAGGAGTTTTTGGAAGCTTAATGAGTACGCCGATCATTAATATTCCGCAGAGCGCTATTTTAGGAATGCACAAAATTCAGGATCGTCCAATGGCGATGAACGGACAAGTTATAATTCGCCCAATGATGTACCTAGCATTGAGTTATGATCATCGAATTATTGATGGCAGAGAAAGTGTGAGTTTCTTAGTGCGGGTGAAAGAATTATTAGAGAATCCAGAATTATTATTGATTGGGAAAGATCCAGTTAAGTCCTTATTAGAATTATAAAGAATTGCATCCCCAAACATGAAATACGCCAACCAATACTTACTTTCTGCGATTCAAATCATGAGCAACTATGATGGTAGTATGCCCTTGGCTGCTTATTTGAAAAAGCATTTTTCTGAAAACAAAAAATTTGGATCAAAAGATCGAAGAAATATTGCACACCTCTGTTATGCTTATTCTAGAATTGGAAAAGCAGGCGCTTCCATTGCGATTGAAAATAGATTTAAGATTGCTGTTTTTTTAGTGAGTGGGCTAGAAGATGGTTGGGAATTATTGTTCGACGAAAACTGGAAGAACCATTGGTCGAAACATTTGGATGAAAAATTAGCTTTTGTATTAGAGCAATACCCTGCATTTCAGGTGGGAGCAATTTTCCCCTGTACTTCGAGCATTAGTAATGTGATACCAGTAAAAGCTTTTTCTATTTCACACTTCATACAGCCCGACGTTTTTTTAAGATTGCGTCCGGGTAAATATGATGCCGTTCGAAAGCAAATCAAAACTGCTAAAATTGCATTTACAGAAGTTTCAGAAAACTGTTTTGCGCTTCCAAATTCAGTGAAAATTGATGAGGTAGTTAGTATTGATAGAGATGTGATAGTTCAAGATAAAAGTTCACAAAGAATTGCCGAGCTTTTTGCCAAAATGGAAACGGATAAAACAAAAGCAATTCAGCTGTGGGACTGTTGTGCAGCCAGTGGTGGTAAAACAATTTTGGCGAGAGATTTTTTTGGTGTGATGGATATGACGGTTTCTGATATCCGTGCAAGTATTCTGCATAATTTGAAGGCAAGATTTGAAAGAGCTGGTATCAAATATTTTCAATCAGTAACAACCGATTTATCAAAACCGAATCCTACAAAGCCCAATGGAAAGTTTGATCTGATCATGGCCGATGTGCCCTGCAGTGGCAGTGGTACCTGGGGTAGAACACCTGAACAACTATCTTTTTTTACAGAAGATAAAATTGCACATTATACCAGCTTGCAAAAAAATATTGTCAGTAATATTCTTTCCTCACTTACCCCCAATGGTTATTTTTTATATAGCACCTGCTCTGTTTTTAAAGCAGAAAATGAAGATCTCAAAACTTATATTCTTGCGCAGGATCCCTCTTTGAAATTAATCGAAGAAAAATATTTGATTGGGTATACAGATAAAGCCGATACCATGTATGCGGTTCTATCCGCCTGCAACCACATCATTCCCTTCATAGATCACAGCACTTTGTCCGGGTGCAATGCCCTTTACGTTCTCAAAGAATCTAGCACGTACGCCATTTTCTGTATTGTATAAATGACTCAAAGCGCCGCTGTCTTTATATCGAATTTTTGTAATCGCTTCCATACCATCACTGATGCCATCGTATTTTCCCCAATTCATTTTGCCTATTAGCATATCATTTTGCTCTAGATCTTTTTCATCTCCTAGCACAACGGTATTGGTATCTGGATTAATAGAAGTTACATAAACGGGATGTCCCATCGCAATTTCTAATCCCTTTCTCTGGCCAATGGTATAAAATGGATATCCTTTGTGTTTGCCCAAGCGCTTTCCAGTTTTATCTACAAACCAACCCCCATTCACACGCTCTTCTAATCCGTCTACATTGCGCTTTAAGAAACCACGATAATCATTATCGGGAACAAAGCAAATTTCATAGCTCTCACTTTTTTTAGCCAATTCTGGATAACCCATATCAATCGCCATTTGTCTGATTGCAGATTTGCGATAGCTACCTAATGGTAACATAGTTCTTGCTAACAAGTCTTGTTCTAAACCCCAAAGCACATAGCTCTGGTCTTTGGTTTCATCGGCACCTTTGCTAATGACGTATCGATCGTTAGTGTGTTTACGTATTTCTGCATAGTGACCAGTAGCAATGAATTCACAATCCAATGCATTGGCTCTTTTCAAAAGTGCCCTCCATTTGATATGGGTATTACACATCACACATGGATTGGGTGTGCGCCCAGCAATGTATTCTTCAATGAAATTTTCAATTACAAAATCGCCAAATTCTTCACGTATATCTAGAATAAAATGTGGAAACCCGTGGTGCACAGCAGCCTGCCTGGCATCATTGAAAGAATCGATATTGCAACATCCTGTTTCTTTACTACTAGTGCCACTGCTGGCATAATCCCATGTTTTCATGGTAATTCCTACCACTTCATACCCCTCATGGTGCAGCATCAATGCTACAACGGTACTATCAATACCGCCGCTCATTGCCACTAACACTTTTCCTTTGCGACTCATCCTTTTAAAATTTAGGCGAAATTAGAACAACTGCTCTTAAGTGCTTCCCGTTTTAATTCGAGGAGACGTTAAAAATCTTTCGAAAAGCGAAAAATAAGCCTTTCAAGGGCCCAAACTGGTCCCATTTGGGGTGGTTTGCCAAAAAATGTGGCATAAATGGTTAAAAAATTCAAGCGAAACGCGACAAGAATTTTACTAATTTGAGCAACACTATATTCACGAAAGAAACAACAAAATAGATATGATAAAGCTTCAAGTGATCGGCAATCTGGGAAAGGATGCCGTATTAAACAACGTAAATGGAAAGTCAGTGATCAACTTCACTGTGGCACATACTGAGCGTTTTAAGGATGCTCAGGGCGTTCAGAAAGACAAAACAACCTGGGTTGATTGTGCTTATTGGACTGATAGAACAGGTATTGCACCTTATTTGAAGAAGGGTACTAGCGTTTATGTAGAAGGGACTCCTGATGTAAGAACTTATACTACTGCTGATGGAAGAAATGGTGCTACGCTAAGCCTGAGAACTTTGAATATTCAACTGTTAGGTGGCAAACCAAATGAAGGGGGTGCTTCACAACCAGAAAATAGCAATTCAACAAGTACATCGGTAAGTAGTCCGTCTGAACCATTAGACGACCTTCCATTTTAAAGTAATTAGTTACCAATACTAAAAAGGCCAGTCTAGTTCGACTGGCCTTTTTTTTAAGAAAATTGCTTCTTGATCACCGCCATTTCTTTTTTGTAAATTTTTAATTCGGCGACCTGGTCTTTTATAAAACTATTGTCTTCTAATCTTCCAACTACTGCATTCATTTCAGCAGTGGTGTCATACACCATTTTTCGATAGGGGTTGGAATAGTCTTTTGCTTTTGAATCATGTATTCCCTTTGCCATCCACTCTTTAGTGCTGATCATGGCATCAAGCAGACTATTGAATTGTTGTTTGTTTATTTTCTTAAGAGAAGTGCCAAGCAACTCACTCAAAGCTGCAAACCCATGCGCAGCCCTTTGTGCAGGATATGCTTTCCCCATAGTTTCATAGAAAACATGGATCTCATCCCATGATTTTATTTTATTGGAATTGATCTTTTTGCGTAGAGACAGAATTTCTGATTCAGGAATTAACTGTCCACCTAAATTGATCCAATTATTGCAATTCGTTTTTGCAGGTAACATATCGATGAGCCCTTCAAAATTTTTGATAGATTTTTCTTTTGCGGTTTTTAAAACTTCAGTCATGCCATAAAGCAATACCATTTCTTCGAATATGTGGTAAGCTTTTAATACTTTTCTGAAAACCACTTTCCGTTTACTGTTTTCAAAACCTTCACCCAAAATTTCTAACTGATCAACTATTTTATTTCTAGTTTTTAAAAGATTTCTTCCAATGGCCCTTGTTTCTTCTTCCGTAGTTTTTTTGTCCTTGTACAAAGAAAGCTGATAGGCTTTGCCAGTAGCGAGTTCTAATAATTTAATGGAACCTAATATTTCATTAATGGTATCTGGTGCAAGAAAATCATATTCAATATGCTGGATCCGCTCTGTACGTTTGTCACGATCTACATACTTCCAGGCATTACGTGCCAATGCATACATATTGTATAAGAACCAATATCCTGGCATCACTATTAACTGATCATTACTATTATCAATACTTACCAGTGAGAATGGTGTTTGGATATTTAATTCAGTAGGGTAGTCGCCTTTGGCTAAAATGGTAAAGCTTGCAAATTTAGAATTGTGTTTAATGCTTACACAAAGGCCGGGCCAAAAGCCTCTTCCTAAAACAACTTCACCATCTGCCCCTCTGCTATTATGATTTGATCCAATGGTAGCACCCGCTGCAATATTACTCTGACCCATAACTAATGCTGCACAAAGAAAACTATTATTATGGTGTTGCTCGTGGGCTGGGAAGATCAAAGAATTCAAAACCTCGCAACAAGAAATAGTAGCGTTTGGTCCGAGGTAAGAGTTGATCAAACGAGCACCATATTTTAATTGAGAATGGTCGGCCATCACAAAACGAACAGCTTTAATACCGTAAAATAATCGGCAACCAAATCCTACAATACCATTTACAATTTCGCAACCTTCACCAATTTGAGTAGTTCCCTCAGGTCCTGAATTGATGGTGATGTTCTTTAACTTATTCGCTCCCTTAATGTAAGCATCTGAACCAATCCATACGTCTTTAATGATGCGTGTATTTTTGATCACCGTTCTGTCGCCCACTTTCCCGTAATAGCCTCTGTTGGGTTTAAATTGCTTAGCTGTAAAGGTTTTGAATTGTTCCTGTAAAACCTCATCGTCTTTGTATTTACTCCACAAAAAAGCATCGCCCGATAACATTCCTACGAATGGCAACACTTTACGACCTGTATTTTCATTACACAATTCCATCCAGATCCTTACGTCTTCACTTTCACCTTCTTTGATGATACCGTTACCGAATTTGCTATGGTTGGTTGTAACCATTTCATCAACGTTGGTAATGAGTACTTCGCTACCAATAATATAGTGTGCGAGATAGTGCACATTGTCGATCACTACATTGTCGCCAAAATCGCAACTAATGATGGTACTATTATACAAACCTACTGGAACTTTTAGATCACTAAATCCCAAACAAATGGGTTCTAATTTTCCAATTCTAACTAATCCATAGAACTTACAGTTTTTTACAAGTTCAGGATTGAATAGATCAGAAACTAAAAATTTATTCCAGTCGTCGCTGGTATTTCTATTTCTAACTAATACTTCAATTTCATAAGCATTTAGTTGTCGATAATTAATACCGTTTCTGTTTTGAATATTTCGAAGATGGTATTCATCTTTTCCTTTAGGCAAATAAGGTGCATCAATAAAACCGTAGCCCAAAGAATTCATGGGCGATTTGTAAATTTTATTTTGAGGCATAAGCAACAGTTCTAATTATAACCAATTAAAATATTATTCTACTGTAACACTCTTAGCGAGATTTCTAGGTTTATCAACATCCAATCCCTTTGCCAGGCCTACATAGTAACTCAACAACTGCATCGGTATCACACTAAGGAGTGGCGCAATCACTTCGTCTGCATCTGGCACAAACATGGTATCGTCTGCCATGCCAGGGATGATGTCATCTCCCTCTGTAGCAACTGCGATCACCATTCCTTTTCTTGCTTTGATCTCTTGAACGTTCGAAACAATTTTATCGTAGTAAGAATCCTTTGTGGCAACAAATACAACAGGAAGATTTTCATCAACCAGTGCAATCGGACCATGCTTCATTTCTGCAGCAGGGTAGCCTTCTGCGTGGATATAGGAAATCTCTTTTAATTTCAAAGCACCTTCTAGTGCAACAGGGAAATTATAACCACGTCCAAGGAAAAGAAAATCACGGGCATCTTTATATTTCTCAGCGATGCGTTGAATATTGCTGGTGTCTTTTAAGATCTCTTTTACTTTCTCAGGAATATCGTGCAATTCTTTCATGAGATGCAGGTATCGTTCTTCTGATAAAGTACCTTTTGCAAATCCTATTTTCAAAGCCATCATGGCTAGTACTGCTAATTGACCAGTGAAGGCTTTGGTACTTGCTACGCCAATTTCTGGTCCGGCGTGCGAGTAAGCCCCAGCATCACTCAAGCGCGCAATACTGCTTCCTACCACATTCACGATTCCAAAAATAAATGCACCTTTTTCTTTAGCACTTTCTAAGGCAACCAATGTATCTGCAGTCTCACCGCTCTGAGAAATTGCAATGATCACATCTCCCGGATGGATCACAGGATTGCGGTATCTAAATTCTGAAGCGTATTCAACTTCAACTGGGATACGGCACAATTCTTCGATTTGGTATTCAGCTAATAAGCCTGCGTGCCAACTGGTACCACATGCAACAATTAATATACGTTTTGCATTTTTCAATGCTTCGATATGATTTTCAACGCCACTCATAATGATCATTCCATTGTCTGGAAATAATCTTCCGCGTAAGCAGTCGAAAATGGTATCAGGTTGTTCGTGGATTTCTTTTAACATGAAATTTTCGTAGCCGCCTTTTTCAATAGCCGCCAATTCCATGTCTAGTTTTGTAATGAACGGTGTTTGCTTTTCGTTACCTAGATTTTTTAGGATGAGTTCATCCGGGCGAACGATCGCAATTTCATAATCGTTTACGTAAACAACTTCCTTGGTATATTCGATGATCGGAGAAGCATCACTAGCTAAAAAGTGTTCTCCTTTGCCAATGCCAATAACTAGCGGACTACCTTTTCTTGCTGCAATGATTGTTTCAGGATCATCTTGAGAAATTAATAAAATACAATAAGCGCCTACAATTCTTTTTAAAGCAATGCGAAGTGCTTCTTCCAAACTTCCACCATTATTTATTTTGATGTCTTCAATGAAATTCAACAACACTTCTGTGTCTGTATCACTCGAAAAAGTATAGCCCTTGCTCAACAACTCTTTTTTGATCTGCGCATAGTTCTCGATGATCCCGTTATGAATCATCGCTAGCTCACCACTATTTGAAATATGTGGATGTGCATTTCTGTCGCTAGGTTCACCATGTGTTGCCCAACGGGTATGTCCAATGCCAATATGAGAATGCAGGTCTTTACCAAAAACACTCTCTTCCATTTCAACAACCTTACCCTGCTTTTTGTGAACAGTTAACTTATTATCGTTAATTAATGCAATGCCTGAACTATCATATCCTCTATATTCCAATCTTTTTAAACCTTTCAATACAACTGGATAAGCTTCTCTTTTACCTGTATAACCTACTATTCCACACATAATTTTATCAATTGATTTAATTTTGCAATATTAATTTATTTAATGCAATCATTCTGTTTTAACTCACGAAAGCTTTAGTTTTAAGAATCAATTACATGTATGAATTTTAATGAATCGTATCAATTAGAAAATTCTTGCGTTTTGTTGCAGCCTTTGCAGGTAAATCACGCAGAAAACTTGCTGCATTTTGCATTAGAAGAGCCAGAAATATGGACTTATTCATTAGTTCCTGTAGCGGGAGAAGAGAATTTGAAGAAATATATTGGTCAGGCAATTGATGCAAGATTGCAGCAAAAAGAATATGCTTTTGTAGTGATTGATAAAAGAACAGGAGAGTATGCAGGTTCAACAAGATTCTATGATATCCAAGTGGCAAATAAGGTTTTGCAATTGGGTTATACCTGGTATGGGAAAAAGTTTCAGGGAACTGGACTCAACAAACACTGTAAATATTTACTCTTAGAATTTGCTTTTGAAAAATTAGGAATGGAGCGCGTTGAATTTAGAGCCGATAACAATAATGCTAGAAGTATTGCAGCTATGAAAAGTATTGGATGCAAAGTGGATGGTGTTTTGAGAAGCAATATGCCGATGCCAAATGGTGGAAGAAGAGATAGTATTGTGCTAAGCATTTTAAAATCAGAATGGGAGCAGACCGTTAAGGCCGATTTGTTTGCGAAATTGAAATAAAGCCCCTATTTAATTAACCCTTTTATCTCATTGAGTTTCATCAGCGCTTCCACCGGCGTTAGTCTATTGATGTCGATATCATTTAAACGCTTACGGATATCATCAAATGTTTGAGAATGCGCATCAAATATCGATAACTGCATTTTTGGATGGTTCAATTCCTTCACTTGTTTTTCTATATGCTTTTTCGATTGTTGCATTTGACTAGAATGCTCCTCCGAATCTTCATCGAATTGTTTTTCTTCTAGTTGTGCTAGGATCTCGTTTGCTCTGTCGATCAGAGAAGCAGGCATACCGGCCATTTTAGCTACATGAATACCAAAACTGTGCACACTTCCACCAGGTGCTAGTTTGCGAAGGAAGATAATTTTATTGCCCACTTCTTTATTGGTGATATGAAAATTCTTGACCCTTGGCAATTTTGCTTCCAGTTCATTCAATTCATGATAGTGCGTGGCAAATAATGTTTTGGGTGCTGCTGGTGATTGGTGTAAATATTCAACAATACTCCAGGCAATGGAAATGCCATCATATGTAGAAGTGCCTCTTCCAATTTCATCTAATAAAATCAAACTGCGCTGAGAAATATTGTTAATGATACTAGCGGTTTCGTTCATCTCCACCATGAAAGTTGATTCCCCACCACTCAAATTATCACTTGCCCCAACACGAGTAAATATTTTATCGGTTAATGGAATTCTTGCTGAGCTCACAGGCACGAAACTTCCCATATGCGACATGAGTGTGATCAACGCGGTTTGGCGTAGGATGGCACTCTTACCACTCATGTTTGGTCCAGTTAAAATAATCAGTTGTTGCTCAGAGGGATCTAATGAAATGTCATTTGTAATATAATCTTCACCAGGAGGCAAATTTCTTTCGATCACAGGGTGACGACTATCTTTCAACAACAATTCGAAACCCTCATGTAATAAAGGTTTTTTATAATTGTATTGCAGTGCATTTTCTGAAAAACAGATTAAGCAGTCAAGTGTTGCCAAAACATTTCCATTCACTTGTATAGGAGCAATATAATCCTGTAATGCCAACAATAATTTGTCGAATATGTCTAACTCAATCGCTAAGATCTTTTCTTCTGCACCTGTGATTTTTTCTTCGTAGACCTTTAGTTCAGGTGTAATATATCTTTCTGCGTTTGCCAGTGTTTGTTTCCTGATCCATTCAACAGGAACTTTATTTTTTTGAGAATTGGTTACTTCTAAGTAGTAGCCAAACACATTATTGAAACTGATTTTTAAGGAAGAAATTCCGGTTCTTTCAGCTTCTCTTTGTTGAATGTTCACTAAGAAATCTTTTCCGCCATTTGCGATGCCTCGCAATTCATCCAGTTCTTCATGGATCCCAGCTTTTATCAAGTTGCCTTTATTGGCCAAGGCAGGAGGGGTGTCGCTGATCTCTTTATATATTTTATCGGCAATGAACTGACAAGGATTTAGTGCGTCTGAAAGCCTTTGTATGTATGGGTTTTCGCTTGCTTCACAAGCTTTTTTAATGATGCTGGTTTGGTGAAGTCCATGAGCAAGTTGTAACACTTCACGCGGACTAATTTTCTTCATTGGGATCTTACTTACTAATCGCTCAACATCTCCACACAATTTAACTGACTGTGCAATTTGTTTTCTTAAATCAGTTTGCAGAATAAAATAAGCAACTGCATCTAGTCTTTCATTGATTCTTGTGATGTCTTTTAAAGGAAACACCATCCAACGATGCAAGAGTCTCGCACCCATGGCGCTAACGGTATTGTCGAGCACTTTTATTAAACTGTTGCTCTGTTCGAAGCCAGTATGCAATAGTTCTAGGTTACGAATGGTGAACCGATCCATCCAAAGAAAATCATCCCTTTCAATTCTTTGAATAGAACTGATGTGTTGAAGATTCGGATGTTCAGTTTGTTTTAAATAATATAGGATTGCTCCTGCAGCAATGATTCCCTGCTGCATTTTTTCTATTCCAAATCCTTTTAAAGAATGAGTTTGAAAGTGTTTTAATAAGCTTTCGGTAGCGAATGCTTCTTCGAAGATCCAGCTCTCCAGGGTATAGGTATAGAATTTTGGTCCGAATATTTCTTTGAATTGTTTTTGAAAACTTCTCTGAAAAATTACTTCGGCAGGTTTTAAACTTTGCAATAATTTATCAATGTATTCTGCATTTCCTTCAGCCGCAAAAAATTCGCCTGTTGAAATGTCAAGAAATGCAATTCCCAAAACATCATCTGTAAATTGTAAGGCTGCCAAGAAATTATTACTATTCTGCTCAAGCAATTTATCGTTGGTTGCAATGCCGGGTGTAACGAGTTCTGTAACGCCTCTTTTTACAATTCCTTTGACAGTTTTCGGGTCTTCTAGTTGGTCACATATCGCAACTCTATAACCCGCTTTAACCAATTTATGCAAATAGGTATCCAACGCGTGATGCGGAAATCCAGCAAGTTCGCTTGAAGAAGCAGCCCCATTATTTCTTTTAGTTAAAGTAATGCCCAGCGCTTTTGAAGCAATTACAGCATCCTCTCCAAATGTCTCATAAAAATCACCTACCCTGAACAAAAGGATGGCATCTGGATATTTTTGTTTAATAGCCCGATGCTGTTGCATAAGTGGAGTATCAGCGAAAGATTTCGACATGGCGACAAATATACTTCTATGGGCTCAAGCCCCTGCCTGTAAAGGTCAGGATGTGGAAAAGAATGTAGAAATACTAAAATAATTTTATCAGGGCTTTGGATGCAATTAACTTTGCGCCATGCGTAAACTGAGTATGGACGAGTTGGATAGGATGTCAGTTGCTGAATTTAAGGAAGCAAAGAAGAATCCGATCGTGGTGGTATTAGACAATATCAGGAGCATGCATAATGTAGGAAGCGTGTTTCGTAGTTCTGACGCGTTTAGAATCGAAGCCATTTGCCTTTGTGGTTATACCCCTCAGCCTCCGCATAGAGATATACAAAAAACGGCATTAGGAGCAACTGAAACGGTGAATTGGCTCTATTTTGAGCATACCATTGATGCTATCAAAGAACTAAAAACGTATGGGTATAGCATTTATGCTGTAGAACAAGTGGAGGGCAGCATTTCTTTAGAATCGTTCAATACCTCCGATAAAAAGATGGCTATAGTTTTTGGGAATGAAGTAGAGGGAGTAGATAGTGCAGTTCTTCCGCATTGTGATGGTTGTATAGAAATCCCCCAATTAGGGATGAAGCATTCATTGAATATATCGGTTGCAGCAGGAATTGTACTTTGGGATCTGACCAAACCAAAACTAAGCGACTTAAGAAAATAGTATTTTACTTTTGAATTTTGCCTTTTGAATTTTGAAATAATATGACAGCAATAAAGAAATATTTAAGCCTCGTAAAATTTTCACATACCATTTTTGCATTACCCTTTGCAATGATCGGATTCTTTCTTGCCCTTAAGCAGGGAAATATTTCGCAACAAGAAGATGCCCGTCTTGGCTGGGGGATTGAGTTTACAGAAACATGGCAACTAATTGTTGCTAAATTTTTCTTGGTATTGATTTGTATGGTTACTGCAAGAAGTGCTGCAATGGCATTTAACAGATATTTAGATAGATATTATGATGCAATGAATCCAAGAACCGCCATTCGAGAAATTCCACAAGGTGTGATTTCTCCGACCAGTGCTTTTCTTTTTGTGGTATTGAATTGTATCATATTTATGGTTGCTACTTATTCAATTAATCCTATTTGCTTTTTTCTTTCGCCAGTTGCCCTTTTTGTGATATTGTTTTATAGTTATACTAAGCGTTTCACAGCGCTTTGTCATTTAGTATTAGGTCTAGGATTATCACTAGCTCCAATCGGCGCATACATTGCTGTAACTGGTCACTTTGCAGTATTGCCCATTTTATTTTCATTCACTGTTCTATTCTGGGTGAGTGGTTTCGATATCATTTATGCTATGCAGGATATCGACTTTGATCAAACAAACAAACTACATTCAATCCCAAGTGTGTTGGGTGCTGTAAATGCACTAAGGGTTTCGGAGCTATTACATTTATTGAGCGCTGCAACCGTAGTAAGCGCTGGATTTTATGGTGGATTTCATTTCATTTATTGGATCGGCGTATTGGTGTTTATTGGAATGCTTATTTATCAGCATCGTTTGGTAAAACCCAACGACCTGAGTAAAGTAAATATCGCGTTTATGACAGCCAATGGTATAGCAAGTGTAGTATTTGGTGTATTAGTGATCACGGATCTGTTCTTATTCTAATAATAAATTATGGCTCGAATCATTTGTATCGATTATGGTGGAAAAAGAACAGGATTGGCTGTAACCGATCCCTTGCAGATCATTGCTACTGCATTAACAACTGTTCTTACCAAAGACCTGTTCGACTATCTCAAGCAATATTTTGCACAAGAACAGGTGGAATTGATCTTAATTGGAGAGCCACGAAACTTAGACGATACTGCAACGCATGCAACTCCTTTGGTGGAATTAGCTGTAAAACGATTACAAAAAGAATTCCCACAAATTCCATTGAAAATGGTAGATGAACGCTTTACTTCCAAAATGGCTTCTAGAGCGATGGTTGAAATGGGTATGAAAAAGAAAGACCGCCAGGTTAAGGGAAATGTAGACCAAATTGCTGCCACCATCATGCTGCAGGAGTACTTACAATCAATTAGTTAGCCAACAATTTGCTGGTTGAGGCTTTTGAAGGTATTTTTGCCACTCAAATAACAATCTATTTTCATGTTTCTTCCTATTGTAGCATACGGCGCACCTATTTTACGTAAGGTTTGTAAAGATATTCCGGCCGATTATCCAAATCTCTCTAAGTTGATAGAAGATATGTGGGAAACCATGTATGAAAGCAATGGGGTTGGATTAGCTGCGCCACAAATCAATAAGGATATCCGCCTATTTGTGATGGACAGTATCCAGATCTTTGAGAACTTGGAAGAAGATGAGTTAGACATTTATCCTGATGGACCAGGCCTCAAACAAGTTTTTATCAATGCACATATTGATTCATTGGATGGAGAAGAATGGGCTTACAATGAAGGTTGTTTAAGTATCCCAAAGATTCGGGAAGACGTTTTTCGTGCCGAATCGGTTACGATGACTTATTTGGATGAAAACTTCGAATCTCAGACCAAAACATTTAATGGAATCACTGCAAGAGTGATCCTTCATGAATATGACCATATTGAAGGAAAACTATTTATCGATTATATCAAACCACTTCGTAAAAAATTGTTGCAAGGAAAGTTGAACGATATTACAAAAGGGAAGATAAAAGTTGATTACAAAATGATATTCCCCAAATAATGCGTTATTGTTTTTCCATCTGCCTATTACTTAGCTTAAACTCTAATGCTCAACAGGATACTTCTGTGTTGGTAGAGAACCAACCATTTACATTGGCAGAAGTGGTGGTTCGAAATAATTTCGATTATAAAAAAGTGTTGAAGCAGATCAAAGACGACACAACATTTTACAAAGCATTTAGAAATCTTCGGATACTTGGTTTCTCCTCTTATAATGATATTAAGATGTTAGATAAAAATGCTGCAGTTAAAGCATCATTGTCAAGTAAGACAAGGCAGAACCATGAGAATGGTTGTAGAACGATGGATGTGTTAGAGGAAACTGTAACAGGAGATTTTTACGACTCAAAGCATCGCTACAATTATATGACACCAGAATTATATGCTGGAATATTTTTTACAACTGGAAAAATTTGTGGTGAGAATAATATTGTAAAAGGAAGAAATCTTACAACCAGTGATAAATCTGGAATTGAAAAGAAAAAGGAGCAATTAAAAATGTTGTTCTTCAATCCTGGCAAAAAAATACCCGGTATTCCTTTCATCGGTGACAAACTTGATCTTTATGATGAAAGGGCTAGAAAGTATTATAACTATCGGTTAGATATTGTAGAATATCATGGAAAACTCGCTTATACATTTGCAATTATTCCCAAAGATGACTTAGGGGCATTAAGAAACGACAATATTGTGGTAGATGAAATGATCACTTGGTTTGATATGGTTACACTCGAGGTTATGGCACGCAAATACAGCTTGAGTTATAAGGCAGGTGTCTATGATTTTGATGTAAGCATGGAAGTTGATATGACCAAGTTTCAAGGACTTACAGTGCCAAGTGTATTGCGCTATAAGGGCAATTGGGATGTGATATTTAAGAAAAGAGAGCGGGCAATTTTTACAGCCACCTTATTCGATTTCAAAAAATAAGGGTCCGCATTGCTGCAAACCCTTTAATACCCCCAGTAAACTCATTTGAAATATTATAGCGCGTTCAAGTAATCTAGAATTTGATTCAAAGATTTCTTTTCTGGCGTGATTGAATAATTTACAACAGTACCTACATCATTAATCAATTTAGTTCCTAGGTAAAGATCATTTCCGATTTTTGAAATGGATACTAATGTGATTTTTGCCCTCAGTGGTATATTGCCGGTTTTAAAGCTTCTGGTAGTTAAGTCGCTACTCAAAGCAAGAACAGTTCTGCTTTTATCAAACACTGCAAATACTTGTGTGTTTTTATTGGTGCAATTTGGTGGTAAGATGGCATAAATATTTGTTTTAGCAACGGTACTATCCAAATAACGATGTGCACTGATCCAACGAAGTTTTGTTGCAATTAATTCGTAGCCGGTTTTGTAGGTAGAACCACTTTGCTTTACAAATGTTTTGATATAGCTAGTATCAATATCTCTCTTCCAGGTATGAGCAGAATCAAGTGCACCAACAGGGAATGGGAATGTTTCCTTTCCATAAAATGCTTGCATGTTAGGCAATGCTGGCGCAATATCATAGTACTTGATCTTAATGCTTGACCCAGGATTTAAAGCTAATTCAGTGCCATTTTTAGTGATGCGAATAAAAAAGCCGCCAGCAGTTTCAAGTGGATAGCCGAAACTATTGTTTGGTCTGTATGCTTTTATAAAATCCCCTCTTGTTTGTAATCGGATGATTTCAATTTTTGCTCTACCATCTTGTGGTATGCCGCCATTGCCACAACTACCAGCATGTATTTCTACTTCCAAGCTATCTCCATAATTTAAGTCAAGATCTTTTGTTAAATCGATCGAGTCAACAATCGCAATTTTTTGGAAAATGGTATCTGCCAATTTATAAATTGGAGCATCACCTGTTATAGATTTGATCCACGCTGTATCATTCAGCGGGTTATCTGTATATAGTGTGAAATTATTATTGTTGGAGGTTTCTTTATTGCATGCTACTAGTATGAGTAGTAGTAGGCAACCAATCAATCCATTTATTTTTTTCATTCTAATCCCTTTTATATTGAGATACGTTAATAGTATTTTTTGCTGCCTGTTATCTACCGATTCAAGCTAAATCTTAATCCAATTGCTAGTCCGCCTACTTGAAACTTTTGATTATAGGGCGATTGACTATTGGTCATGTTAGAAAGATTATACCTGAAATATGGTTCAAAAAATAATTGAGTATTTTCATTGATTCTTTTCAGCACACTAATGCTAGAATATAATCCCAACCCAATATTTGATTTATAAATTGAACTACTTACTTTACTAATAGGTACTGGTGCTAAAGAAGTATCTAGAATTTCACCTTGATACCAAGAGCTCACATTGAAAATAACACCAGCATTAAGTCCAATAGAAAGATCATCATTTCCAAACTGGTATCCTACTGTTAAAGGGATATCGATACTGCGAAAGTGATTATGAATTGTTTTAACACTATACCCAATTTGTTGTAAAGTGCTTGTATCACTAACGATTACAGTATCACCTGGAGAACGTATAATTGTTCTAGTAGTGATCACAGTAGTAGTCTTCAATTCATTCTCGTTACGATAAGTGAATTTTTGATTCATCTGAGAATATTGAAGACCAGTTTTTAAGAGGAGGTGTTCATTTAATGGTTTAACCAATCTAAATCCTGCACTATAACCAATTTGCATTTGCTCACTACTATCTTTTTTATCAAGGTATTGTTGGGATGCAGAAACGTTGGTAACTGATTTAAAAGAATAATCAGGTGAAGCAAATAGTTCAAATCCCCAATCACTATTAAAGCTAGATCTACCTCTAATAGTGGGACAAATAATAATGGTTGATTTTATGAATTTGTCGTGACCATTTGCAGCAAGACTTTTATTTATTTTTCCATTAGAGGATGATAAAGATGCAGGATTAAAATAAAGTGTTTCTTGATTCAGGTGAGCAGAAACATAATTGATGCCATCTAGAGCATTTTCAGTTGTTTGTTGAACTTCAGTAGTTGGCTGCAATAAAGGCATTTCATTTTTAATGCTTGGTACATTAGTATTCAATGAAAAATTATTAACGATTGTTTCATTGGATGATGCATCTGCAATTGCATTTTTTACAAAATGATTGGCAGGATCTTCCACTATTTCAACCATACTATCTTTAATTAAAACAGTATTATTTGGGGTAGGATTAAGTGTAGAATTATTTTCTGATGTTGATTGATTTAAAATAGAATTTGTTGAAGTATTAGATTGATTCAGCGCTGCATCTGTTGCCGGTACAGAAGCGGAGTGTTGATAGGTTAACAATCCTATTATGACTGAACCCACCAATAAGGCTGCTACCAATAATCCGGTGCCATTTATTTTGCGTAGAAAAAAGCCCTTGGGGCGTTTTTCGTTCTCAGGGCGAATTTTCTCCCATAAGCCCACCGGCACCGGAGCCGTATGGTCTTTGAGCTTCTCCCTAAAGAAGTTATCAAACTGGTTATCTGTCATATTATACAGCAATTTTTTGTAATTGTAAGATTTGATGTTGCAGCATTTTTCTCGCCTTCACCAGCTGACTGCGACTGGTGCCGGGTTGTATATGTAACATTTCTGCTATTTCTTCGTGACTATATCCTTCAATTACGTTCAGGTTAAAAACAATCTTATAACCTTCAGGTAATTGATTGATCAATTTCATTAAGTCGTCTTGCCCCAAATGTGCATATGCATAAGGGTCAAGTTTAGGTGCATCTGCACCTGATTCATCGATCTCTTTAAATTGAAGTTTCTTTTTTTCTAAGTGCCGGATGGCTGTATTCACAATAATACGTCTGATCCATCCTTCAAAACTACCTTCGAATTTAAACTGATGCAGGTATTGGAATACTTTGATAAAGCCGTCTTGCATGATATCTTCGGCCTCCATATTATCGTTGGCATATCTTAAGCATACGCTCATCATTTTACCGGCGAACTGCTCGAAAAGCATTCGCTGGCAATTTGCATTTTGCTTGATACATCCTTTAATAAGGTCAGTTTCCGTCACCGGCTATATAGTTTTTTGGTCGATTACATGAATAAGATACCAAATGAAGACCATTCGCTGCCTCCAAAATTAGGGATATGGAAAACAAAAAATCGGGAAACCAAGGCTTCCCGACTGTTAAAATTTTGAAGGTGTTGTTAAAAGCTTAGAAATTGGTCGTGTATATAATCGACTACACTTACTAAACTATTAGTTTGTTGATATACAGCGAGTTGTCTGTCAGCTCCTGTTCCAGTCTCAAACATTTTCGTAACATGATCAATCATATGCCTGCTACCCAATTCGTCTACCACATCATCCACAAAATCGAGTAATTCATAGATCAATAATCGGGTGTTCACTTCAATTTCTTTTCCAAAGTCGATCAATGTGCCATCAATCCCATACCTGCTCGCCCTCCATTTGTTTTCAGTGATCAACGCCCTTTCATAGATCATGAAGTTGAGGTTCTGAGAACGGAGTTTATAAATTTTAGCACAGATTGCCTGAAAAAGTGCTGCAATGGTAATGGTTTCAGCAACGGTTAGAGGTACATCACAAATTCGGAACTCGACGGTATTAAAAAATGGATGAACCCGAAGATCCCACCAAATTTTCTTCGCATTATCGATGCAATTGGTTTTGATCAAAAGGTTCACATAGTTTTCATATGCTTCAATACTTTCAAAGTAATCTGGAATTCCAGTTCTTGGAAATTTGTCAAATACTTTTGTGCGGTATGATTTATAACCGGTTTCTCTTCCTTCCCAAAAAGGTGAATTGGTACTCAAAGCATACACATGGGGCAGAAAATAACGAGCAGTATTAGCAATATGAATGGCCATCCTGCGGTCTTCCATTCCAACGTGTACGTGTAGTCCGAAAATGAGGTTACTCCTTGCAGCTTCCTGCAATTCATTAACAATCTGGTTGTAACGGACGTGATCTGTTATCAATTGACTTTCCCAATGGCTAAAAGGGTGGGTACCTGAGGCTCCCATCCAGAAGCCAAGGTTTCCTGCTATTTCTGAAATGGTACCTCGAAGGGTTGCCACATCTTTAAATGCTTCATCAATATCCATACAGATATCTGTACCAACTTCTACAACCGCTTGGTGCATTTCTGCTTTTACTTTGTCTTTCAGAAGTTTTTGACCTTCTAACACAATCTTTTGCTCATGGCTGGCTAGTTCCCTGGTTTGAGGGTCTATTACCATGTATTCCTCTTCCACGCCGAGCGTAAACTGTTTATAACTAAGATTACCCATAATCGCCTCTTATATGCCTAAATAATAAAAATTACAATCGAAAAAAGCTATTCCCTGTAATTATTAGGGATATAAACTTTGTTTGGTGCTACCTTTTTTAATGTATTCTCCCCAAGTCAGATTGTCTGCGCCGGGTACCTGTGCTTGCGCTTTTTCAATGGCATAATTAGCCGCTGTTTCAACCACCCAATCAAAATTGGCTTGTCCAACACTTTTAATATCTGCATCAGGAGCAGGATTACAAAAATCGATGGCATAAGGAACTCCATTTCGCAATGCTAATTCAACAGTATTAAAATCATAGCCCAAATAGGCATTGATGCGAAGCACTATTTCTTCCATCATCTTTAACTTTTCTGCTGAAGGTGCAAAGTCAGCAGCATATCTTAAGTGGTGGGGGTTTCTTGGTTCATAAGACATGATCCTTACATGTTTGCCTCCAATACAATAACAACGGTAGTATTCTTCAAACACAATTTCTTCTTGTAAAAGCATCACTAACTGTGCAGTTTCGCCGTGTTTATCAAAGAAATCTTCTTTGTCTTCTAAACGGTAAACGTTCTTCCAACCTCCGCCAGCAAAGGGTTTCATATAAGCTGGGAACCCTACATAATTGAAAATACTTTCCCAATCAAGTGGAAAGGAAAGGTTACTGAACGACTGATCCGAAGTATCAGTAGGTAGATCCCTTGAAGGAAGAATCACTGTTTTTGGAACGGGGATGTCAATTTTTGTAGCCAAACAATTATTGAAAAATTTTTCGTCAGCACTCCACCAGAAAGGGTTATTGATAACGGCAGTTCCGCAAATAGCTGCGTTTTTTAAATAGGCACGATAAAAGGGAACATCCTGACTGATCCTGTCGATAATCACAGCATATTCAGAAGCTTCCCCCTGCATTACCTTGTCGATCTTTACAGGCTCAGCTGTAATGCCAGGTATATTTTTGCTATTTACTCGCTCAACAAAAGCCATTGGAAAACTTCTTTCCTGACCAAACAGTACACCAATTTTTTTCATAAAAATATTTTTGTGATTTATTAGGAGCCAATTAAAAAAATTCGATTTGCATTCAATTTACTGAAACTCATTTGAATTCTAATAATAACCAATAAAAATCATCTTTTTTTAAGACTATCGTTCATTAGCTTATTTTTGAGATATGTCGGAATTAAAGTTGCTTAATGAAGGGGAGTTGGTCACAGTTGAACAACTTCATTTGTATTCAGATTTTCTAGAAAGAGAAGTACAGTTTGACCTGTATTTGCCTACCAATAGGAGTCTTACAATTCAATACAGTCTATTGTTGATCAATGATGGACAGGATCTTCCTAAGATGCCTTTTGATAAAATATTGGAAGTGATACAGGATCAAATAACGCCATTGATTGCAGTGGGTATTTATTGTGGTGAAGATCGCAAAATGGAATATGGGACTGCGTATGCAGCCGATTATGAAGGAAGAGGAGCAAGGGCTGGATTGTATCATAAATTCTTGTTTGATGAATTATTGCCTTTTTTAAGAAAGCATTTATCGATAGCTTCTTTCAAGGATAAATCATTTGCAGGGTTTTCATTAGGCGCACTAAGTGCATTAGATATTGTTTGGAATCATCCCAATCAATTTAATAAGGTGGGGATATTTAGTGGTTCACTATGGTGGAGAAGAAAAGCGTATGATAAAGGGTATGATGATGAAATGGATCGTTTAATGCATTTGCAAATTCGGAAAGCTGATTTTTATCCCTGGTTACAATTCTTTTTGCAATGTGGAGAGTTGGATGAAACTGCAGACAGAAATAAGAATGGGATCATTGATTCAATAGATGACACACTTGATTTAATTGTTGAATTAAAAGCCAAAGGATATACAGATGAACATATCCATTATCATTTGATGGCTGATGGGAAACATGATGTGCCAACCTGGGGCAAAGCTTTTCCTGAATTTTTGAAATGGGCTTTTTCAAAGATAAAAGATTAAAGATAAAAGTGAAGAGAGGATAGAAAATGGGGAGTGAGAAGTGAGAAGTGAGAAGTGAGGAGTGAGGAGTGAGGAATGGGGAAGAAGAAAGAGATGAAAAGAAATACGTTAACCCCGGCCTTTAGGCTGGGGCACTTCGGCTAGTAAAAATATTGTTGTATAACGCATAAAAAAAACGTCCCAATTTCTCGGGACGTTTTTTTTATGTTGTTAGAAGAACAGGTCTACTAGAAAATATAGCGGATGCCCAATTGAGCTTGCCATACATCTCCAAAGTTTGTACTTCTTCTATAAGTAGTATAGTTGATGCTATTATTCACACGGTTCATTGTGAAGATAGGAACACCACCTGCGTCAACACCTTTAGCTGCTAAAGGAGATGAAGTATTAACTGAATAACCTACACCCCAAGCATGATTGATCATATTTCCAATATTGAAGATATCTCCTCTCAATTGAATAGTATGTCTGTTCTTACCAATGTTGCTAAACAATTCTAACATTGTTGAGAAATCAAATCTTGTAACTTTTGGTTGAAGAACAGCATTTCTTGTAACATAACCACCACGGTTTTTGCTCAAATAATCATCCTGATTGATGAAGTTATCAAAAGCAACTTTCTGATCTTGAGCAGTAACTGCAGGAGCTAATCCAGAAGCAGTTTGTGCAAGGAAGTTCATTTCAGTCTGGTTCTTAGGAATGTACATTAAATCATTACCAGAAGTACCATCACCATTCATATCTCCGCTATAAGTATAAGAGTAACGACCTTGGTTCTGTTGTTGACCGAATAATGAGAATTGTAATGCAGCAAATTTGCCCAATTCAACTCTGTAATTTACGTTAACAATAAAACGATTACGAATTTCATTATCTGAATATCCTAAGTCAGGGTTGTTATTACCTTTAACTGATTGCATTGCAGAGAAAGTACTATTTGCAATTGATCCACCAGCTGGCATCAAATCTTTTGCATTAGTAAATGTATAAGCTGCCATCCAGCCTAAACCCTTAGCTCTTGTTGGTTTTTCTAATTTGACAGTTGCAGCTACAGAAGTTCCCATTGCGGTACTTTGCATAACTGTTGCATCAGTCAATTTAGGGTTAATTCTCAATGCAGCATTAACAGCTGAACTTGCTAAACCAATAGAAGCAAATCTTGGTCTTTGATCTGGTCCGATAAAGTTTGCGACAGGAGCAACTAAGTTTGCGTTATAATAGTTGATACTATTAATATTCTGACTGAAAATAAATTCGCCAGTTGCAATGATATCACCAAAGATTTTTTGGTCAATCGCTAAGTTGGTACGGAATACTTTAGGAAAACGGAATCCTTCTTCTGAAGTGGCAATATTATAAGAAGAAGCAGGAGTACCTGGATTAGGAGCAAAGCTTGGATAGCTAGATGGAGTATTTGGGTTGAATGGATAAGCAGCAGTATTGTTTGTGTTCACACCACCGTTTAAAACTCCGTTGTTACCAACTTGGTTACTTACGAATACAAATGGGGGACGACCAGTAAACATACCAATACCTCCACGGATCTGAGTACTCTTATCTCCATTAACATCATAGTTAAATCCAATTCTAGGACTAATCATCAATTTTGGCGAAGGCAATATAGAGGTACTCAATTTCATTGGGTTGCCTTTACGATCAACAAAGTTCATCGCATCAACCTCTGTATTTACATAACCACCACCTACAAAATAGGGAACTTCTAAACGAACACCATAAGTAAGGTTGAAGTTTGGCTCAATGTTTATTTCGTCTTGAATGTAAGCAGCAATCTCTCTAGATTTTGTAGTTGCATACCAAGCACCACCACCTGCTAAATTACTAAAGTTAGCTCTGTAGTTTCTCATAAACACAGGGCTAAATGTTTGGTTAGGATTAGCTAAATAAGCATCAGAGGCAGTATAGAAATCTGCAAGGTTATTGAAAGTATACACACCGTTAATCAATGGAGTAAATCCATTAGTGAATGTGAAGCTTTCATAAGAAATACCCGCAGTTAAAGTATGCTTGCCTAAGTATGCAGTTAGGTTATCACTAAACTGCCAAGTATCTGTATTTAATAAGTTGTTCGGAGTAAAAGGATCATTACCGAAAGAGATATAGTTCAAACTCTGAGAAGTTTGAGATGTTGATGATGTGGCAGAAGTTGGCACAGTGGTTAAAGCACTTGTACCATCTTGAATATCTACCATTGGGAACATACCGCCTTTTACAGCACGGAAATCTCTATTTGCAGTATATCCGAATGTAAGGTCATTACTAATTTTGTTACTGAAACGGCTATTCAATTGACCGATAACACCATAAATGTTGTTATTGATTACATATGCAGAGTTTGCATATACCATTGAGTTTGTTCCACCACCTCTAAAACCGTTAGTTGTATTTGAACTACTCGCTGCAACATCTCTAACTGATTTCAACATATTTCCGCGAATGCTTAATTTATGTTTGTCATTGATGTTCCAGTCGATACGAGCAACAGCTTTATCACTTGATGTTACGAAAGGATATCCTTGGTAAGCACCTGTGTTATAATTGTACTTAGAAAGTAAGTAAGCAGATAAAGTTTCCAAATCAGATTGTTTAACACGAGTTGTGTTACCACTGATTGCAGAAGCACCGTTACTTGCATCAGCAGTAAACAAAGTACCTACGTCATTTCTTCTTTCACCTTCATAGTTCAAGAAGAAGAACAATTTGTTTTTAACAATTGCACCACCTAAACTAGCACCAAATTGTTTTACATCGAAGGCATTTGTAGTAACATCTTGTGAACCATCAAGACCTGCTTTAGTACCCACCATGGTTTGATTTCTTTTGTTGTAGAAAGCAGTACCGTGGAAAGTATTAGTACCGCTCTTTGTTACAGCATTGATACTAGCACCAGTAAATCCAGACTCTCTTAAACTATAAGGAGATACGTTAATTTGAATTTCCTGAATCGCATCAAGAGAAATTGGAGCTGAATTTGTTTGACCACCGTTCAATGCACTTAGACCAAAACTATTGTTGAAAATAGATCCATCTAAAGTGAAGTTGATAGCACGTGCATCCTGACCAGCAAATGATAAACCATTCGACTGAGGAACCAAACGAGTTAAATCAGTAACGTTCCTACTAAGAGTTGGTAAGCTACTAATTGTACGAGAATTGATATTTGTAGAAGTACCTTTTCTATCCTTAGAAATCAAAGCACCTTTACGAGCACCTGTTACGGTTACTTCAGTTAATTGAGCTTTTGCATCTAATAAGGTAACGTCAATTACACTTGGTTCACCTAATTGGATATAAACTTCTGTTACAGTTTCAGTTTTTAATCCTACATAGGTAAAAACTACTTTATAAGGACCACCAATACGTAGACCTGGTACAGTATACTTTCCTGAAGTTGTAGATACAGATTTGTATCTAGATCCAGATGGCTCGTGGGTAACTTCAATAGAAGTTCCTACAAGTGGCGCATTAGTTGCGTCTTTTACTGTACCGGTAATTGTACCGGTAGTAACTTGTGACATTGCTGTCATGGCCATGAGATAAGCCATTCCAGCAAGCAAAATTTTCTTCAGATTTAACATAAATTGCAGATTTAAAGCTGCAAATATGGCGTTAAAAAAGGTAATTAACATGGATTTAAACATAAATTTTATGTTACCCCTTAACAAATATTAACAAATGTTCTTTTTTTGTTTATAATTTTTTCAGTTCTATGCAGCGAATAGGTGTTTTGTGATTATGCTTAGCGATACTTTTTGTTGTTTTTTGTAAAAAAAAAGCCCTTTGTTTTAAGATATTTGAGCATTTTATATTATATTAATATGTAAAATATTCATTTGTAGTTGATAAGCTAATTTTTATTGACCAATTGCAGCAATTCTATGCATTTAAGATTATCGATTGTACTTTTGCCCCCTAATTTTGGATTATGCTAGATAAGATTGAAGATGCAATTGAGGCGATAAGGATGGGGAAGCTCGTTATTGTGGTGGATGATGAAGATCGTGAGAATGAAGGCGATTTTATTGTAGCGGCAAGACACGCAAGTCCGGAAGTGATCAATTTTATGAGCAAAGAAGGACGCGGTTTGATCTGTGCTGCTCTTAGTGAACAAAGGTGCAAGGAATTGGAGTTGGAGCCAATGGTTAGATCAAATACCTCTTTGCATGAAACTGCATTTACTGTTTCAGTTGATTTGAACGGACACGGAACCACCACTGGAATCTCTGCCCAAGACCGCTCAAAAACAGTTTTAGCCTTAATCAATCCCAAAACCAATGCCTCCGACCTCGGAAGGCCTGGTCATATTTTTCCATTAATTGCAAAAAACGGAGGCGTTTTAAGAAGAGCTGGTCATACAGAAGCAACCGTAGATCTGGCTAGATTAGCTGGTTTAGAACACGCCGGTGTGTTAGTGGAAGTAATGAATGAAGATGGTACCATGGCACGTTTGCCTCAGTTATTGGAAATTGCAAAAAAGTTTCAACTTAAAATTATTTCAATAAAAGATTTGATCGATTATCGATTAAAATCTGATTCACTGATCGAAGAATTGGTAAGAGTTGATATGCCTACCAAGTATGGACATTTTACACTTGTAGCTTTTAAAGAAAAGACAACAGGTGCAGAACACCTTGCTCTAACAAAAGGATCATGGAATGCAGATGAACCTGTTTTAACAAGGGTTCATAGTAGTTGCTTTACAGGGGATATTTTAGGAAGCCTTCGTTGCGATTGTGGCGACCAATTACACCATGCTATGAAAATGGTTGAAAGAGAAGGAAAGGGTATCATACTATATATGAATCAAGAGGGAAGAGGCATTGGCTTAGTCAATAAATTAAAAGCGTATAAACTACAAGAAGAAGGGATGGATACCGTAGAAGCCAATCTGCACTTGGGTTTCGGCATGGATGAAAGGGATTATGGAGTAGGAGCTCAGATTCTTCGAAGCTTGCATGCTACACGTTTAAAGTTAATGAGTAACAACCCTAGAAAACGTGCAGGTTTAAAAGGTTATGGAATTGAAATAGTAGAAACTGTTCCTATCGAAACAGTTCCAAATGAATACAATCAAAAGTACCTAACCACTAAGCGTGATAAGCTGGGACATGATATCTTAAAAAAATAAAAAATGCCTCCAATTGGAGGCATTTTTTTATAACTTATTTCAATGTTTATTGCTTTGTTTCTAGTGCCTTTATCCTTGCTTTCATTTCATCAGACTCTTTCTTCATTTCAATGATATACAAAGTTAGTTCTTCCACTTTTTTCAAAAGTGTCGCATTCATTTTACCAAGATCTAATCCATTAGTCATTACTTCTTCAGTAGTTGGGACATCTGGTAAATGTTTGTTTTCCTGAATAAATTTCTCCAATTTTTGAATCGAGAGCAATTGATAATCTGGGGCGAAAACGTTGTCATACCAATCTTTTGAATCCTTCACTGCAACTTTCACTTTTTCGGTAAGGATCCCTTGTTCTACATACAATTTATAGCCATCAAATTGTGTTTGTACATCCCCAATTCGTACCCTTCCTTCATATGAATCCACTGAAAAGAAATCTTTTTCAGTAGCATCTGTAGGCGATTTGTAACTTATTTTAAAAGTTTGAGGCGTCTTTAATGTATTATCTCCAGACACCCTTGCGCCGATCATCCAGTAACTGATGTTTTTTGGATCAGTTACGTTTCCATTGGAAAACATAATGCTTGGCTCGTTCTGTCCGGCTGAAGCCCACTCATTGCTAAGCTTTATTAACACATTCTTTTTAGTAGTATTACCAGCACCTCTTTTGATTTCCATAGGGGCACTTGGTGTAAGTGTACCTATGCCTATAAAACCTGATGATGGGAACACATTCTCCTTACTTCCATCACTAACATTGGTTGTTGGTGGAGCAGTTTTTGTGCGTGTGGAAGGGGCCACTTGTCCGAAGCTATAAATTGCTAGACAGCTACAGAAAACAAAGGAAAATAGATTTTTTTTCATTGTGCTACAATTTTCAAAGGCTGTGGATTGATGAAACCATGAACCAAATAGCAAAAATAATACAATTCAGCCTTCAAAACTAAACGTTATAAACCCTTTCAAATTGTGCAAGGCCTAACTGCCCTTGAAATAAAAAAAGTGGCATTGCCACTTTTTTTATTTCAAGGATATCTTTTATCTGTGCGGACTATGGCCGTATTCCTCATCTTCACGCTCTTTTTCTTTCTCATAGGCCCGGATGATAGACTTCACCAAACGGTGCCTTACTACATCTTCCTCATTGAGCTCAATATGGGCGATTCCATCTACGTTTTTAAGGATCCGAGTTGACTTTTCCAATCCGCTACGCATGTTTCTTGGTAAATCTACCTGGGTAGGATCACCTGTGATGATGGCTTTAGCATTGGCACCAATACGAGTTAAGAACATCTTTAGCTGTAGGTCGTTCGTATTTTGCGCTTCATCCAAAATAATAAATGCGTTATCAAGTGTACGTCCACGCATATAAGCCAAAGGGGCTATCTCAATGGTGCGGGTACTCATATAATAACCCAGCTTGTCAGCTGGAATCATATCATCCAAGGCATCATATAACGGACGTAAATAAGGATCAATTTTTTCTTTCAGATCACCAGGTAAGAAACCCAAGCTTTCGCCTGCTTCTACTGCCGGACGGGTCAGAATGATTTTCTTGACCAATTTGTTTTTTAAAGCACGAACAGCTAGTGCAACAGCTGTATATGTTTTACCAGTACCCGCAGGTCCGATTGCAAAAACGATATCGTTTTTGTCTGCAGCCAGCACCATCTTTTTCTGGTTCTGTGTTCTTGCACGAACAGTTTTTCCATTCGGACCAAAAACTAAAATGTCGTTCGGGTTTTTGTCGACAAAATTGTCAACTGTTTCTACATCATCTCCTCCAAGGATCTGTTGAAAATAAATCTCACTCAGATGTCCGTTTCTTTCGAGGTATTGAATAATGAGATCGATCTTTTCTTTTGCGGTATCGATTTGCTCTGGAGCTCCGCTTAACTTTAATTGAGTTCCTCTTGATAGGATTTTAAGTAAAGGGAATTTTTTTTTCAAGAGGTCTAACTTCCCGTTATTGACGCCAAAAAATTCAATGGGGTTAACGGTTTCGAGGTTAATGATTGTGTCAGTCAATATACTTCGGTTTTAAAGATTACAGGATCTTGAATCGATTGGTAATGTCTTTCTCAAATTTAATTGGATAACACTATTAAAACCTAGTAATTCTTATCAACAGATGTGGATATAAAAACCTACAACTAACATTCAATGTTGCATTGAAATATTTTAATAAAAGACAGATTAATCTTCTATGAAGTTTTTAAATAAACAAAAACATTCAAACTTTTTTCTTATAGAGCTTTTAAAGCAGCAATCGTAGCAGTTGGATTTTCAGATTTGAAAACGGTATTACCTGCAACCAAAACATCAGCGCCTGCATTTAAAATTGCTTTTGCATTTGTAAGTGTTACACCACCGTCAATTTCAATCAAAGTATGTAGGCCTCTGTCTTTGATCATTTTTTTCAATTGCCTGATCTTATCAATTGTGTGAGGTATAAAAGATTGACCACCAAAACCAGGGTTTACGCTCATAATACATACTAGATCAATATCGTCTAAGACATCTTCTAAAAATTGCACGGGCGTATGTGGATTCAATGCCACACCAGCTTTCATTTCTAGCGATTTGATCTGTTGTAAATTTCTATGTAAATGCGGACAAGCTTCATAGTGTACGGTTAGAATGTCTGCTCCTGCTTTTTTGAAAGCTTCTGCATATTCACCCGGTCTTTCGATCATCAAATGCACGTCACAAATTTTGCTGGTTGCGGTTCTAATTTGTTCAATCACAGGTAATCCAAAACTAATATTCGGCACAAAAATTCCATCCATCACATCCAAATGAAACCAGTCTGCTTCACTTTCGTTCAACATCTTACATTCTGATCCCAACGCTAAAAAGTTACTTGCTAATAGGGATGGAGCGATAATGGGCATGTGTATTATTTTTTGCAAAGTTACAATATTGTTGCTAGTGGGCAGTAGCGGTTTTGATTCTATTTAGTGCAGCTTCCGCTTCAACCAATAATGGATCAAGTGATAATGCCTTTTCATAATTTATTATGGCTGCATTTAAATCTTTGCTAGACTCCTGCGTTTTTCCTAACCAATAATAAGCATCTGGATAATTGTTCTTAACAGTAATGGCAGTTTGAAATATCTTCAATGCTTCACTGAATTGTTTACTATCGTAGTAAATAAACCCAGTTTCCATATATGCTTCCATATAAGTGTAATTATTACTAATGCAGTTTGTAAATAAACGGATTGCTTTTTTTGAGTCTCCTGTTCTTGCAAAATAAACGCCTGCTATAAAGTCGCAATGAGCTTGGTAAGCTCTTCCCATTCTTAATTCAGCAACTTTCTGACATAGTTCCAATGCCTTGCTATTTTTTGTTTCCGCATAAATATTTGCCAGAGAAAGCATAGCATCTGGAGACGCATAAATTTTGATGGCCTTATTAAAGGACAGGATTGCATTCGTAGTATCCTTTGTTTGTTCTGAAAGCTGTGCTTTCTTAAACCACAATCCAAAATTGTTGCTGTCTTTCTTGATCAACGCATCCACTTCAACCAGTGCCGGGGCATAATTGCCCAAACTATCTAATGCATCCACTAATCTTAATCGCAACCCAACACTATCAGGGAATTGTTTGGTTAATTTTTCAAGTTTTTCAATTTCTTGTGGGTACGATTTTACTGTTGGGCTACTTTTTTTATCCTTTGGTTGGCTATTGCAGGCCATTAAAAAGAGAAGAGATAGGCAAATAATAGGCTTATTCATCTCCAAAAATACAAAGGCATTTCAGCTTATGTCAATTTTTTGACAAAACTCAAGCGGCAAGGCCGTATTTTTGTTTGATATTAACATTTTATGAAATGAGCCATTACAATGTTGGTTCCAACTGAAATGGCTTTAGAAGAATTACATGTAACCAAAATCAATAATAGACACATGAAACAGCTGCTTGTATTAGTTACTTTCTTTTTTGCTGGCTCCTTTGTATTGAATGCACAGGAAAAAACTGCATTACTTGATTCTGTCCATTTTTCAGGTGAAAAGCATTTTAAAAACATACGACAACTCACTTTTGGCGGAGATAATGCGGAAGCCTATTGGAGCTATGATGGCAAGTCAATCATTTTTCAAAGAACCAATCCTAAAGAGGGACTTAACTGCGATCAGATTTTTATTGGAAAAATACCTACCAGTAAGGATGAACCATTCGTTTATAAAATGGTGAGTTCTGGTAAAGGAAGAACAACCTGCTCTTACTTCTTACCTGATGGCAAACATATTATATATGCGTCTACATTTAAAGGTGCTGATTCTTGTCCACCCGTACCTGATAGAGCAAAATATGGCAATAAATATATCTGGCCTCTATATGACAGTTACGATATTTTCATGGCTACCATTGATGGAAAAATCGTGAAGCAATTAACAACCGCAAAAGGTTATGATGCAGAAGGCACACTTTCTCCAGATGGTAAAAAAATGATTTATTGTAGCGATAAAGATGGAGATCTTGATTTATATGTGATGGACCTTAAAACTGGAAAAGAAAAAAGAGTAACTAATACTCTAGGATATGATGGTGGGGCTTGGTTTAGTCCGGATGGAAAGAAAATTGTATGGAGAGCTAGTCGCCCTACAACAGATGCTGAAATAAAAGAATACAAAGATTTATTGAAAGAAGGAATGGTGGCACCTACGCATATGGAAGTTTATGTAGCAAATGCAGATGGTTCAGATGCCAAGCAAATTACCTTTTTAGAGCAAGCCAACTGGGCGCCTAATTTTACGCCCGATGGTAAGCATATCATTTTTTGCAGCAACCACGAATACAAGAGGGGCTTTCCTTTCAATATGTATTTGACTGATATCAATGGAAAGGGGTTAGAAAAAATTAGCCGCGATAGAGGATTCGACGCATTTCCAATGTTTAGTCCGGATGGCAAAAAAATCATTTTCGCGAGTAACAGAAATAATGGTGGTACACACGACACCAATCTTTTTGTTGCAGATTGGGTTGATTAATAATATTATAATCGGGTGCTATGATTAAATTAGGTATTTTCAAAAAAATAAATCACAACAATGTATCAAGGACTACTTCATTTACATAATTTATTGCGCTGGATCATTTTAATTCTTTTGGTAGTAAATATTGTAAGGCATTTTACAGCTTCCAATCAGCCTTTTACTGCAACTGATAAAAAATTAGGTTTGTTCCTGATGATCGCTGCACATACCACTTTACTATTGGGATTGTTTCAATGGTTTACTGGTGCAACAGGATTAACTAATATTCAAAATATTGGTATGGGTGCTGCTATGAAAGATAGTGTATCTCGTTTCTGGGCAGTAGAGCATGCCACAGGGATGATCATTGGTATCATCTTGATCACGCTCGGTATAACAGTTGCTAAGAAACCTTATGCAGACGCAGTGAAACATAAGAGAACTGCCATTTTGTTTTTATTAGCATTGGTGATTATTGTATTAACCATTCCTTGGCCATTCAGAGAAGGAATTGGTAGACCTTGGTTCCCTGGAATGTAATTATCTTTTTCCCAATTCAATTACGTCACAATCTTTGATCTCTTTGCCATCAATGGTGAATCGAATGATTGTGCGCATATGATGCCATCCATGTTTCCCCGCAGCACCAGGGTTCATGTGTAAGCATGCAAGTTCTGCATCGTACATGACTTTTAAGATATGCGAATGCCCGCTAATAAATAGTTGTGGTTTACTTGCAATGAGCTGCTTCTTGGTAGAGGGGTTATACTTTGGTGGATATCCTCCAATATGGATCATCAAGACCTTTACATCTTCACAATGCCATTCTAATATTTCAGGGTATTCACTTCGAATGTCATAGCCATCGATATTACCATATACTGCCTTAAACGGCTTAAGTTTTGTGAAGTCTTCGAGTATAGATGCAGGACCAATATCACCAGCGTGCCAGATCTCATCGCAGTTTTCAAAATGTTTGATACATGCTGGATCAATCCATCCGTGTGTATCTGAGATTAATCCGATTTTTTTCATATTAAAACATCATAAGCAACCAAAAGAAACAGTAGTTTTAATGATCGCTTGCAACTTAGAATAAATTACTGTGTTACGCAATTTTTATAAAAGAAAACTAATGAGTGTAGCAATGAAAGTTTGGTTGATACTTTTTGGGATCCTTTTCTATAGCCATTTGGATGCGCAATATTTTGGCGGTAATCCTGCTGGTCAGAAATGGCTGCAAATTCAAACAGATTCTGTAAGCGTGATATTTCCCAAAGGGATGGAGTATGTAGCAAAAAGGATCATTAATTTTTCTTCGAGAATTCAACAAAACGATCCCAGTAGTTTAGGAAATCATCAAAGAAAAATAAATGTGGTTTTGCAAAATGGCAGAACCGAATCCAATGCATATGTAACACTTGCACCTTGGCGATCTGAGTTTTATACGATTGCTCCACAAGACCCTTTTCAATTGGGCGCCATTAACTGGGTAGATAATTTAACCATTCATGAGTTCAGGCACTTTCAGCAGTACAGTAATTTCAATCATGGCTTTTCAAAATTTGCATCATTCATCTTAGGAGAACAAGGACAGGCACTTGCAAATGCAGCAGCTGTTCCTGATTGGTTTTTTGAAGGCGATGCCGTTTATAACGAAACAAAATTTTCGCCGCAGGGTAGGGGCAAATTGGCATTGTTTATGAGTAGCTATAAAAGTTTATACTTAGCCAATAAGCATTACAATTATATGCAACTTCGAAATGGCTCATTTCGAAAATATATTCCCAATCATTACAACTTAGGTTATTTATTGGTGACCTATGGTCGCAAACAATATGGTGACAGTATTTGGCAAAAGATCACAGCAGATGCATCGGGATTTAAACCCTTGTTTTATCCATTTCAAAATGCGCTCCAAAGATATACTGGGGTTAGTTATACAAAGTTTGTAGCAGATGCCATGAACTACTTTCAAAATCTGTGGAACAAAGAGAAAATATCAAAGATTGAGTGGCTTACAGCATCTGTTAAAAATGATGTTGTGGATTATAAATATCCTTATACTACAAATGCAGGATCGATTGTGGTATTAAAAAAATCACTCAAAAATATTCCATCTTTCATTCAAATAGACAAGGCTGGGAAAGAGCAAAAAATCGCGAATCGCTCCATTGCTTTTGATGACTATTATTCTTATAAAAATGGAAAGATTGTCTATGCGTCATACCAGCCCGATATTCGTTGGAGTAACCGCGAATTCAATGCCATTAAAATGCTGGATGTGACAGATGGGACTGAACAAACAATTGTGTCACATTCTAAATTTTATTCCCCAGATATATCAACCGATGGCACAAGAATAGTGGCCATAGAATTAGATCCCATTAAAGGTTCATCAATAGTGGTTTTGAATCAGGAAGGTTCTGCTATTAAAAATTATCATCAAGATGGATTGGTTTTTGCAAGTCCAAAGTTCTCTACCAATGATCAAAGTGTTTTTGTAACAGCCAGAAATGATTTAGGAGAAATGAGTTTGTTGAAGAAAAACATGGAGGGAGATAGTTTACAAACCATCTTGCCATTTTCAAACAGACTGATTGGCTATTTAAATGTGCAAGGAGATACTTTGATCTATACCATCAGTAATCAAGGATTTGATGAGATTTGGGCTACTGTTATTCAGAATGAACAATTACAATCTTATCGGCTAGCAAATTATGCTACAGGCTTATACCAAGGATTGATAAGTGACAATGGTAAGTTGATCAGTTCTGCGTTTAGTGCGGAGGGATATCGGTTGGCTTCATTGAATCCTCTTTGGGAAAAAGATGCTGTAGTTGCGAGCCTAACCAATTTAGGGGTGAGAGATTTATATCATCAAAAAGAACAAGGGCTATTACAAACCAACTCAGATAGAAATTTTTCGGTTCAAAAATATGGACCATTGAAAGGTTTGATTAAGATTCATAGTTGGCGGCCTATGTATAGTGATCCAGATTATTCCTTCACATTATATAGTGATAATGTGCTCAACACATTTCATTCAGAATTGGCTTATACCTATAATCAAAATGAAGGCAGTCATAAATTGGGGGTGTTAGGGGCATATGGAGGAACCTTTCTTCAACCAGTCTTTGGGTGGGAGCAATTCTGGTCAAGATCTGGTTATTATCGTGCGGATACATTATTGCATTGGAACGAATCAAATGCTTATGTGGGTTTACAGTTGCCCCTGAATTTAACTGATGGTAAGTCGTATCGCTTTTTGACTCTCTCTTCTACCTATCATTTTGATCAAATCAATTGGACAGGTTTAGGTAAGTCGTTATTCAAAGACCAACAGTTCAATGCTATTCAAAGTAGGATTGATTATTTAAGTCAGATCCAGCAATCAAAACAACAGATCTTCCCACATTGGGGGCAAAGGCTAACTGCCCAGTACAAAACAACAGTGGGCAATTATTCTGCTAACCAGTTACTTTTTTCGGGTAGTTTTTACCTTCCAGGGTTGAGTAATAACCATAGTTTGGTTGTATCAGGGGCCTATCAGCAGCGCGATACCCTTCAGCAGTACTTATTTTCCAATAGTTTTCCTTTTTCGAGGGGCTATACGGCAGTTGATTTTCCAAGAATGTGGAAGGTTGGGGCTAATTATCATATGCCAATTGCTTATCCCGAATGGGGATTTGGTAATATAGTTTACATCTCAAGGGTTAGAATCAATGCTTTTTATGATTATACGGAGGGGAAAAGCTTGAGAACTGGAACGAAATATGCTTTTGCCTCAACAGGGGCAGAAATCTATTTTGATACCCGATGGTGGAACCAACAAGCGGTCAGTTTTGGCATCCGATATAGTCATTTACTCAATAATGAATTCAGGGGAGTTACCCAACCCAATGTTTGGGAATTTATCATGCCGGTGAACCTTTTTTAGGGATACTTCAGAAATGGATTTTGTTCAAACCCAGAAAATTGGGTTAAAAAAACGGAGCATAATTGAATATTTTAAGGCATATTTGCACCAAAATCAGCCTTTTAGGAATGATTTTCCACATTTTAAAGATTTTTTTCCACTTAATTTTCATATTTCCGCTGCAAACTAATATCTTTGCAGCCCCAAAAATTGTATGTCGAAACAACCACTGATTAAACAAGATGGAGTAATTCTGGAAGCTTTGAGCAATGCTATGTTCAGGGTGAAATTAGAAAATGGCCACGAAATATTGGCTACCATCTCCGGAAAAATGAGGATGCACTATATCCGAATTCTGCCGGGTGATAAAGTGGGGGTTGAGATGAGTCCGTATGATTTAAGTAGAGGAAGGATCATTTTCCGATACAAATAGTCAAAAAGAGCAATCAGGAAGGGATAAAAATTATTAGGTACCAATAAGCCGGAAGCGTAGCCAAGGCGAAAGCAAAAAACACTTTTATGAAAGTTAGAGCTTCTATCAAAAAGCGCAGTGTAGATTGTAAGATCGTGAAGCGTAAAGGCAAACTGTACGTGATTAACAAAAAGAACCCTCGTTATAAGCAACGTCAGGGATAATCTTTGGTACCTGATGGTGCCTACATTAAAATAGTATAAAACTTAAAATTAGAATATGGCTCGTATTGCCGGTATTGATTTACCAAAGAATAAAAGAGGAGAAATCGGTCTAACCTATATTTTCGGAATTGGCCGTTCAACTGCTCAATATATTCTGACTAAAGCTGAAATCGACTTTGATAAAAAAGTTAATCAGTGGAACGATGAAGAACAAGCTGCTATCCGTAATATCATCAACTCTGAGTTCAAAGTTGAAGGTGCTTTACGTAGTGAAGTTTCAATGAGTATTAAACGCTTATTGGATATCGCTTGTTATCGTGGTTTGCGTCACCGTAAAGGTTTGCCTGTTCGTGGTCAACGTACCAAAACGAATAGTCGTACCAGAAAAGGTAAACGTAAAACAGTTGCAGGTAAGAAGAAAGCTGCTAAGAAATAATTAGTTGAATGAGTATGGTGCTTGCATCATACTCATTCGTTCTATAAAATCCGTTTCAGCTTGGATCTTCCGATAAGGAAAGGAGAGTGAAATGGTTCCCGAAACGATTCGGGATTTTTCATTGTTAATAGACTACCTCAAAAAAGAAAAATGGCTAAAACACAAAAAGCGCAGAACAGTGCAAAGACTTCTGCCAAAAAAAGAGTAGTAAAAGTTGATGCGGCTGGTGAAGTTCGTATCTCTGCTACTTTCAACAACATCATCATCAGCTTTACTAACAAAACCGGTCAGGTTATTAGTTGGAGCAGTGCTGGTAAAATGGGATTCAAAGGATCTAAGAAAAACACTCCATATGCAGCTCAAATGGCTGCTGCTGATGCTGCGAAAGTTGCATTGGATGCAGGTTTGAAAAGAGTAGACGTTTTCGTGAAAGGCCCTGGTGCTGGTCGCGAAAGTTCTATTCGTTCAATTTCTCAGTCTGGTATTGAAGTAACTTCTATCAAAGACGTTACACCTTTACCACACAATGGATGTCGTCCTCCTAAACAACGTCGTGTATAATTTTAACCGAATCTGATTCGGCTATAACTATAAACAAGGGCATAGTATCTATTTTAGATTTTTACGATACTGTGTCGTCACTAAAAAATCAACAAATAAAAAGAAATGGCACGTTACACTGGTCCAAAGACCAAAATCTCTAGAATCCAGCAACCCTCCGGGTCAGCACGGTGCGGCTCGTAAGCGTAAAACTTTAGGTGAATACGCTTTACAGTTACGCGAAAAACAAAAAGCTAAATACACTTATGGTGTGTTAGAGCGCCAGTTCCGTAAAACTTTTGAAGAAGCTCAGCGTATCAAAGGTGTTACCGGTGAAAACTTGATCAAGTTGTTGGAGTCTCGTTTAGATAATACCATCTTCCGTATGGGATTAACTGCTAGTCGCCCAGAAGCTCGTCAATTAGTAAACCACAAGCACATCTTAGTAAATGGTGAAGTAATGAATGTACCTTCTTACACATGTAAGCCAGGTGATATCATTGCCTACAAACCAAAGAGTGCTGATAACACTGCTGTTACAAGCAAGAGCCGTGGTAAAAACCCTAAGTTCGGTTGGTTAGATTGGAACGAAACCGAGAAAAAAGGAACTTTTATTACAATGCCTGAGCGTGAACACGTTCCTGAGAATATCAAGGAGCAGTTGATCGTCGAATTGTACTCTAAATAATAAATACCCGGGCCTTAAACCCCGGGTATCCATCATATTCCTTTAGCCTAATTGGGTTAGAGATCATAAGTAAAAAATAAGTTCTAATATGGCAATTTTAAGCTTCCAGAAGCCAGACAAAATCGTTTTACAAAAAGCAACAGATTTTGAAGGACAGTTTGAATTCCGTCCATTAGAGCCAGGCTTCGGCTTGACTATCGGTAATGCACTTCGCAGAGTATTATTGAGTTCTTTGGAGGGATATGCTATTGTAGGTATCAAAATCGAAGGTGTTGACCACGAGTTTGCAACCATCAAAGGTATTACAGAAGACGTAACTGAAGTGATCCTAAACTTGAAGCAAGTTCGTTTCAAGAAGCATGTTGATCATGATGTAGTGAACGAAAAAATTACTTTGTCTATCAAAGGCCGCACTGAGTTCAATGCAGGTATGATCGGTGAAGGATCTCAGAGCTTCCAAGTGATGAATCCTGAATTGGTGATCTGTACTATGGACAACACTTCTAAACTCGACATCGAATTAACCATCGCTAAAGGCCGTGGCTATATTCCTGCTGAAGAGAATAAAGTAAAAGATGCAGCTTTCGGATATATCGCTATCGATTCTATTCACACGCCAATCAAGAACGTGAAATACGCTATTGAGAACTATCGTGTAGAACAAAGAACCGACTACGAAAAATTGATTTTGGATGTAGCTACCGATGGTACTATTCATCCAGAAGATGCTGTTAAACAAGCTTCTCGTATTTTGATTCAACACTTGATGATCATCACTGATGAGAACATCACTTTTGATAATAAAGAAGATAAAAAAGAAGATGTTGTTGACGAGCACGTATTACAATTACGCAAAGTATTGAAAACACCATTGGAAGATCTAGACCTTTCTGTTCGTGCATTCAATTGCTTGAAAGCTGCTAAAATCAACAGCTTGAGCGAATTGGTACAATATGAGCAAGAAGACTTGATGAAGTTCAGAAACTTCGGTCAAAAATCTCTTTCTGAGATTGAACAAGTATTGACTGAAAGAGGATTGAGCTTTGGTATGGATTTAAACAAATTAGGATTAGACAATTTAGATAATTAATCTAAACGCTTTTCCATTATTCACATCTTGTATTCCCGACACGGTACAAGATATATAAAACAATAAGTCATGCGTCACGGAGACAAAATCAATAACCTCGGCCGTAAAAAGGCACACAGAGTAGCGTTATTGCAAAACTTAGCTAGTCAGCTGATCACACACAAACGTATCGTTACCACTTTGGCAAAAGCTAAAGCCTTGAGAACTTATGTGGAACCATTGATTACCAAGACTAAGAAAGTGGAATCAGTTGCACAAATCAGCCATAACCACCGTTTGGTTTTTGCTGAATTGCAAGACAAAGCAGCTGTGAAAGAATTGTTCACAGTAGTTGGACCAAAAGTTGCTGCTCGTCCAGGTGGATACACCAGAATCCTTAAATTAGGAATTCGTCCAGGTGATAACGCTGAGAAAGCAATGATTGAATTGGTTGACTTTAACGAGATCTACGGTAAATCAGTTGAAAAAGCTGCTGAGCCTGCTAAGAAAACTCGTCGTGCAGGTGGTGCTAAAAAGAAAGCGGATGCGGCTGTTGAAGCGGCTCCTGTTGCTGAAGCGCCTGCTGCTGAAGAAACTCCAGCTGTTGAAGATAAAGCTGCAGAATAATTTCAATGAAGAATTTTTCAAATACAGGCAAGACTTTTTTAGTCTTGCCTTTTTTTTATATCCAATGTGTAAAAAAACATCTGAGGAATCAACTCAAATGTGTTTTTTTTGCAGCATCAAATAGACCCAATAAGAATGTCTCAATCTCAACAACCCGCAATTTTAGTTTTAGCTGATGGACATGTTTTTCAAGGCCGCGCTTTCGGAAAAATAGGAGTAGCTACTGGCGAGATCTGTTTTAATACCGGAATGACAGGTTACCAAGAAGTGTTCACAGATCCGAGTTATACCGGACAAGTGCTGATCATGAACAGCGTTCATATCGGTAACTATGGTGTGAAAGACGTGGATGTAGAAAGCAAATCTGTAAAGATTCATGGCCTGATCGCTAGAAATCTGGAAGAGAAATTTAGTCGCTTCATGGCTGATGGAAATCTAAGCGACTATTTGATCACGAATAATATTGTGGCAATTGATGATATCGATACAAGAGCCTTGGTGGCACATATTCGCACAAAGGGAGCAATGAACTGTATCATTTCTTCTTCTGAAATGGATGTAGAAAAATTAAAAGCACAATTAGCGAGCGTTCCGGATATGGATGGCTTAGAATTAGCGAGTACAGTAAGTACGAATGTAGAATATGAATTGGGTGATACCAGTTCACCGATCAAAATATCAGTACTTGATTTTGGCGTAAAAGAACATATTCTTCAGTGTTTGGTTACAAGAGGAGCACATGTTCGTGTGCATCCTGCAAAGACACCATTGAGTAGATTAAAAGAGTTTAATCCGAATGGATACTTTCTTTCTAACGGCCCTGGAGATCCAGCTGCGATGCCTTATGCTGTTGCAACTGTGAAAGATATTTTACAAGAAAATAAACCTGTATTTGGAATTTGTTTAGGACATCAATTATTAGCAAGAGCTAACGATATTCCAACCTTTAAAATGCACCACGGACATAGAGGGTTAAATCACCCTGTAAAAAATATCATTACTGGTCAGTGCGAAATCACTACTCAGAATCATGGCTTTGGTGTTGATCCAGATGCTGTTCGTAATCATGCAAACGTAGAAATTACACACTTGAATTTAAATGATGATTCTATCGAAGGAATTCGTTTAAAAGATCGTCAGGCATTTAGTGTGCAATATCATCCAGAAAGCACACCTGGTCCGCATGATAGCCGTTACCTGTTCGATAATTTTATTGATATGATGCGTAACTAAAATTTTATTTATGAAGCAATATATTGTGGCCGTTATCGCTTTATTATTTCTCGGTTCTTGCTCACATAAAACAATAGCAGTGGAAGCAGTGAAGAACGATCTTTCAGGAATATGGCAAATTATTTCTGTTAATGGCATTGAAGTTGTGAAGAAGGATGCTGGCAAGGAAATGCCCTATCTAGAATTTAACGCAGAAAAAAGTACGGTGACCGGCACTACTGGCTGCAATCGTTTAAACGGTAAAGCAACTATTAATAATAACAGCATCAATTTCGGACCATTAGCAACAACAATGATGATGTGCCAGAATGCAAAATACGAGCGCCCAATTTTACAAACTTTGATTGGAAATTTATCTTATACCTATGAACGTGGTATCATAACTATCAGTAAAGAGGGAAGAACTATTATGACGCTTGGGCGATAGGAGAAGAAGTGAAGAGATAAAAGTGAAAAGTGGACAGTCACTCGTTTAAGCAACTAACATCCTTAGAAATACGTTAACCCCGGCTTTCAAGCCGGGGCCTCACAATAAAGAATGCCATTTCATAAGAGGCATTTTTTATTGGTTGATGCTCAATTATTGTTGCATCAATGCATAGCACTGATTCGCAATTTCTAGTTCTTCGTTGGTTGGGATTTTTAGAATTTTTACTTTTGAAATGGGAGTATTTAATTCGACTGTTCCCTTGATCCGCTGCTTATTTTTTTCTTCGTCTATTTCAATTCCTAAATAAGACAAGTTTTTTGTTGCAAGGCTTCTTACCAATGCATCATTTTCTCCTACACCTCCTGTAAAAACAATGGCATCCAATCCATTCAACACTGCTGTGAATGATCCAATATATTTTTTGATATGATAGCCATACATTTCATAGGCTAGGATTGCATTGAGATCGCCCTCATTATATCGGGCAGTAACATCACGCATATCACTAAAGCCTGTGAGTCCTAACATGCCACTCTTTTTGTTGAGTACATTATTGATCTCTTCAATTGGATAGCCCAATTGATTTACTAAATAAAATATTACTGACTGATCAATATCCCCAGCTCTGGTTCCCATGATCAATCCATTCATTGGCCCAAGTCCCATACTATGATCAATACATTTGCCATTTAAGATGGCACTCATGCTACAACCATTTCCTAAATGTATGGTTATGATCTTTGATTCTTTTTTGTTCAAATATTCAATGGCTCTTTCAGAAACATATTTATGACTGGTGCCATGAAACCCATAAGCCCTGATTCGGTGCTCTGTATAGTACTCATTTGGAATGGCCATCCGATAAGCAACAGCAGGCATGGTTTGATGAAATGCTGTGTCAAAAACAGCGATCTGTTTTGCACTACTAAAAATTTGCTCCGCCACTTCAATTCCTAAATAATTAGGTGGATTGTGTAAGGGTGCTAAAGGGAATAGTTTTTTTATTTTATCCTTAACTTCTTCGCTAATGATTTGTGTATCAGAAAAAGATTCTCCACCATGCACCACCCGATGACCAACTGCATGAATTTCATTAGGATCTTTGATCACACCAATAGTAGGATCAATTAATAATTTAGCAACTTCCTTTAATCCGGTTGCATGGTCCTTGATCTTTAGCGTTTCTTCATTCACAAACTCTTCGCCATCTTTAAAACGTTTGTGAATAATGGTAGAAGCATCTGATCCAATTCGTTCAATTAAACCCGTACAAATAGTAGCAGCTTCAGGCATACTAATGAGTTGGTACTTGATAGAACTACTGCCTGAATTAATTACGAATATATTCATCTAACAATATTAATATTTTATTGTGCTTGAATGGCGGTGATAACTACAGTATTGAATATATCATCTACGGTACAACCCCTGCTTAAGTCGTTTACCGGTTTATTCAATCCTTGTAACATTGGTCCGATGGCTAATGCACCTGTTTCTCTTTGAACAGCTTTATAAGTATTATTACCAGTATTCAAATCTGGGAAGATCAATACACTTGCCTGACCTGCTACTTGAGAATTAGGAAGCTTCTGACGACCAACAGATGGATCCACTGCTGCATCGTATTGAATTGGTCCCTCTACTTTTAAATCAGGTCTTTTTTCTCTTACAATTTCTGTGGCTCTTCTTACTTTGTCAACATCTTCTCCTTCACCTGAAGTTCCTGATGAATAAGATAACATAGCGATCTTAGGTTCAATGCCAAACATGATGCTTGTTTCTGCTGATGAAATCGCAATCTCTGCTAACTGCTCAGAAGTAGGGTTGGGGTTAACTGCACAATCACCAAATACAGAAACTCGATTAGGTAAACACATAAAGAATACAGATGATACAGTATTTACCCCAGGCTTAGTTTTTACAAATTGTAAAGCCGGACGAATCGTATGTTGTGTTGTATGCACTGCACCAGATACCATGCCATCTGCATCACCTTTGAATACCATCATAGTACCAAAATAAGAGACGTCTAACATTAAGTCGCGTGCCATTTCTTTTTGCAAATTTTTTGATTTGCGTAGTTCAACCAACGCATCTACATACGCATCAAATTTATCAGAACTCGCTGGATCAATAATTTGAATTTTATCGAAGTCCATATTCAAATTCAAACGCTTGGCAGCTGCAGCAATATTTTCTTTAATGCCAAGTATGGTTATTTGAACAATATCTTGTTTAACTAAAAGGTCGGCAGCCATCAAAATCCGATCATCGCCACCTTCTGGTAGTACGATATGTTTTTTATTTGACTTAGCCCTTTTCACAATTTGATATTGGAACATCCTTGGAGTAATATTCCTAGTTTGGAAAGTATTGATCTTTTCACCAATAGCCTGTATATCTATGTATTTATCAAAAGTGCTAATGGCCAACGAAATTTTTTCTTTGTTGTAGTAAGAGATTCTTGATTGTGTTCCAGCCACTTTGGTTACTGTTTCGAATGTGCCTGTTTCAACAGAAATGATTGGTAATACGGTATCCAGACCTTCAATCAGTTTCAGAATCGAAGGCTCAGGTGTTAGTCCACCTGTTAAGATCATACCCGCAACTTTTGGGTAATTCTTTGAGATATTTGCTTGTAACACACCAATCAAAATATCTCCTCTATCACCAGGTGTTACGATCAATGTGTTTTTCTTTAATCTTAGTAAGCAGTTGTGCAATTGCATCGCACCAACAATAGAATGATCCACCTGATTGGTAAATAAATGTTCTCCAAACAAAGGTTTACCATTCACTGATTCACAGATCTCTTTAAGTGTAGGGTTGCCAAGATCTTTGTTCTCAGGGATAACCGTTACAATAACATCCTTCGGAAGACTTTGTCGAATATTTACGGATACTGAAAATGCAATTTGCTCTAAAACTTTATTAGCAATAACTGTAAGGATCTGAACTCCTTCATCTTGGAATAACTTAAAAGTAGAAACGGTAGTGGTTACGATCTCTTGGTCTGTTTTGCCTTCTCCCTTCACAACAAGTACCACAGGGATTCCTAAATTCTTTGCGATATTGATATTGTCGTCAAATTCCAAATTGGTACTACTTCCTAGAAAATCGGCCCCTTCAACAATAACAAACTCATGAGTTTCTTGTAATTTTTTGAATTTTTCAATGATCTTATCAATCATCAATGCTTCACCACCAGTATTTCGCAGTTTTTCAACCTCATCTCTGGTGAAAGCATACATATCCTCATAGGGGGTGGTTAACCCAAAATGACGAATCATGGTTTCTAAATGGTTATCTCTTACCCCAGCAGTACTGCTGATGACAGGTTTGAAATAGGCTATTTTTTCAGTTTTGCCCGCCAAAAGGTTCATTAACCCTAGGGCAATGATCGATTTTCCTGAAAATGGCTCGGTGGTACTTAAATATAATGCGTTTGTCATGCTTGATCGATTGTTGCTCAGGAGCAAAATTATTGATAATTAAGATGTTTGGCTATGATGATTATCAGTTATTCTTACTTTAGCAACTGATTTTAATCATATATAAATTGCAAGTGATTAGAATTTGATACAAGGTTTTCTATATTTCATACAAAATTAATTGGCTTTAAACATAGGACTTAAATTAAAATCTCAGTTAATGTCTGCTTCTCAAGCTGTAGGTGGTGGTTTCTACTTCGGTACGGGTGGCGGTGGACTTGGCGTTTCTAGTTACTCAATCTTTCTATCAGTTTGGTTTAGGTGCTGGTTTGGCTTTCAAATTAGGACACTAATACTAATTCAAACAAAACATATTGTAGCATACCAGCCCGAAAAGCTGGTATGTTTTTTTATATAGCAACCTTAGATTTTTTACTTTTTATTCGCTATATTTCTTTCCTTTACAGTTACCAAGAAAAATAGTAAAGACATGGAAATAAAGCTCTTAGTTCCGATTGCATTCAAGCAGACCGAGTTCTCAAGTGATGATAATGTAATTGTATTGGCAGGTGATATTGGCGGAACAAAGGCAAACATGTCTTTATGTAAATTCACAGCTAATGGAATGGAAGTTGTAAAAGAGAAAAGATATGTGAGCAAAGACCATGTTTCTTTTACAGACATCATCAGTGATTTTATCAATGGGTTTCCTAACCCCCAAAAAGTATGCTTATCTGTTGCTGGACCAGTAATAGATGGTAAGGTAAAATTTACAAATCTGAGTTGGCAGATCGATCGAAATGAAATTTCTGAAAAACTAGGTGGTAGTCCGGTTACGATTTTGAACGACTTGGAAGCTACTGCATATGGACTGGCTGCACTCAAAAAAGAAGAATTGTATACCCTTCACGAAGGCACTAATGAAACACCCGGAAATATTGGGATTTTGGCTGCCGGTACTGGATTAGGAGAAGCCGGATTATTTTGGGATGGTAAAAGTTATCATCCATTTGCTACAGAAGGAGGGCACTGCGATTACGCTCCAAGAACAAAACAAGATCTAGGTATTTTATATTTTCTTCAAGCTCGACATGAACATGTGAGCTGGGAAAGATTATTGAGTGGAAATGGTATCGTAACGATATGGGAATTCTTAACTGAAGTGGAATTCAAACCCAAACCACAATGGATTTTAGATGCCATGGAAACAACTGATCCCGCAGCTGTTATAAGTAATGCTGCCAAAGAAGCAAAATGTACTACTTGTGTAGAAGCAATTAGATTGTTTGATCGCTTTCTTGCTATTGAAGCAGCAAATATGATTTTGAAGTTTAAGTCAACAGGTGGATTATTTCTTGCTGGAGGAATTGCTCCAAAAATAATTACGATGCTTAATCCAGATACTTGGAAGGAAATATTTGAATCAAGTGGAAGAATGAAGCACTTATTAAAAACAGTTTCAGTATACGTGATGTTAAACGAGAAAGCCCCTATGCTGGGATCCATCTATTATGCTGGATTGAATATGTAACCATCAACAATAAGAGATAAATGAAAATTGCAATTATAAATGGACCTAACCTTAATTTGTTGGGTAAAAGAGAAACAGGTATTTATGGAAATCAAAGTTTCGAACAATACTTTGAAGAATTACAAAAAATATTTCCTCAGGTTTCTTTTAGTTATTTTCAAAGTAATGTGGAAGGCGAACTGATTAATGAGATACAGAGAGTAGGATTCGATTTTCAAGGCATCATTATGAACCCAGGCGGGTATACACATACTTCTGTTGCCATTGGTGACGCTATTGCAGCTATTAAAGCCCCTTTAATTGAAGTGCATATTAGCAATGTTCACGCAAGAGAAGAATTTAGAAAGCTTTCACACCTTTCTGGAAAAGCAAAAGGTAGTATCATTGGATTAGGTTTAAAAGGATATGAGCTCGCAGTTCGCTGGTTGCTAGATTACCAGTAAAAAAATGCAAAACAATTTCCCATCATATAGTAAAAAAGTAAGCATTTTGATTCTCATTTCTATGGGGATCAAATTAATTGCTGCGGGTTTATTAGAATTGGGGAACGATGAAGTTTATTATTGGACCTATGCATTGCAATTAGATTGGAATCATTTTGATCATCCGCCAATGATCGGCTGGATGATCCGACTTACTACCTTTAATCTGCATTGGATTTCTGAAATTTCTCTTCGATTAGGTAGTATCATTGGTGCAGGCATTGCTACATGGTTTTTATTTTTAACTGCTAAACTAATTGCATCCGAAAAAGCAGGATGGTATGTTGCCTTAATGTATCAGGCTTCTATTTATACAGGAATCATTGCGGGCCTCTTCATACTTCCAGATTCCCCTCAAATTCCTATATGGACTGCATCGCTCTATTGTATGTCTCTGTTGCTGTTTCATCCTTCTATGGAGAAGAAGACGGCTGTTTGGGTCTTATTAGGGGCTTTAATTGGACTAGCTGCGCTTTGTAAAGTTCATGGTTTGTATTTATGGGTAGGGTTTGGGTTGAGCATATTAATATTTCGTATTAAATGGTTAATGAATTATCGGATCTATCTAGCAATTTTCATTACACTACTTTTCTTGACACCTATTATTTATTGGAATATTCAATATGATTTCATTACCTATAAATTCCATTCCGAAAGGGTTACACATACGCATTTGCAATGGGATATGTTGGGCAGAGAAATTCTGGGTGAGTTTGCTTATCAAAACCCTGTTATATTCCTGTTGATTATTACGGCACTGATTGCTTATTTAAGAAAAGCATTTTCTTTTCGTAAAAAAAATGTGTCAACCTGGCTATTCTGTATGAGCTTACCAATGATTCTTTTGTTCTGGATCATTGCATTGTTTAATCCAACTCTGCCTCATTGGACTGGCCCTGCCTATATTCCACTGTTCTTACTTGCAGCTGTTTATTTAGAACAAAAACGAATTAATACAACTCCGAAATTCCTTTCAATTGCAGTAGCATTTTTATTGTTACTATTAGTGGTAGCCACTACTGTGGTTCGTTTCTCGCCCATCAATTTTGGAAGCCAGGAAAAAGAAAATTATGGGGAGTATTGTCCCACACTCGATTTAAGTGGATGGGATGATTTCGGCGTAGAATTTGCTAAACTTGTTACAGCTGATCGACAGAATAAAATCATGTCGGATAACAGTTTTATAATTGTTCCCAAATGGTTTCCTGGAGGGCATATTGAATTTTATGTAGCAAGAAAAACAGTACAACCTTTAATTGCAATTGGTCCTTTGCAAGACATTCATAAGTTTGCATGGTTGAATAAAGATCGCCCTAAACTGAAGTTGGGAGATGACGCATATACCATTGTTCCTTCTAATGTTCCTAGTGATGCTGTAAAAGCGTATAGCGAATATTTTACTAGTATTGAACAACCTGTTCAAATTAATCAAACTAGAAATGGGAAAGTGGTTAGGTTTTTTTGGGTATACCGATTAAAAGTTTGTAAGAAGATCCCGGATACACAAATTCAATAACTTTATTTTTTCTCGTCTTGGGTATTTTCTGCCGGAGGTTTTACGGCAACTGTATCCGGTTTAGTTGCAAATAGTTGATCAAAATCTTTTCTGTAAGAGATACTTACGCCCTGTCTATTTCTGCGACCAAATGTAGAACCACTGATGTCTAAACTATTTTTTGTAAACACAATAGCGCTTAGCTTTCTGTCTTTAGTTAAAATGAATTTAATATTAAAATCAGGTAGCCATTGAAAGTTTCCGTTTTGAAAAGAAGTAGCATTTCCTACATTAAAATCAAGGTCGCTTCCTAGTGTAACTATCACATTGTCGTTCGCAAAAGCATATCCAAGTTTCAAATTAACCCTGGTTCTATCCAGTTTGTTACTATTCGTAGTAATGCCACTATTTGCATCCAATAGCGTGTTGCTGCTATATAATGAGGTGCCTAAATCAAAATGTAGACTTTTATCACCTGTAATTTTAAAGAGAATATTTGACACCGCTTTATTCACTTCTTTTGTGAGTACTTGAGAAATGGTATTAACTCCCAATGAAGTAATCATATAAGGATTAGCAATAGTAGTATTGCCATTATTGCCAGTTGGTGCAAATGAGCCAAGCACAATTAAGAATGAAACTTGCTTTAAAATTTCGTTATCGTCTTTTTCTATTCTATTCAAAAAGGCAGTAAACTCATTATCTGTTTTAATCGGACTACCCTGTGGAAAGTCTAATTTGAATTTGATGGAGGGTAGGTTAAGTTTGTCGCGCAACTGAGCAATTACATACACGTCGCCACGATAAGCTTTTACGGCGCCACTAAAATTATTATTGCCGACTAAATCATTCATACTAATTCGCTCTGCTGTGTATAGTGCATCAATATGAACATCTGCTTTATATGGGTCGCCATTCCATTCTATATAATTACCAGCATCAGCCATTAATACAAATGGTTTACGGATGAAGGATTGGAAATTAAAATCGTAATTACCTCGGTCAATATTATATCTTCCACGGATCGTTAATGGGTCTGATGTTCCCGCATGAATTTTTAAGCGACCATTTCCTACAGCTTTGATAACGTCTCCTGTTAGATCATCCAAGATCACATCAATCGAAACTTTGTTATTAGCAGTTAAATCTAAATCAACAGCCAAATTAAAATTACTAGAAGGTTTTAATGCCTTCATTTCAGTACCGTATTGTTTGAACACAATAAAATCGGATGTGCCGCTTTCTTTACTTGTTGAATTAGGTAATATGATATGTGAGCTATCTGTAGCTTCTGCAACAATATTCATTTGTGCTTTATCTTCAGGACCTTTAAAGCTCATCTGAGCTTTGCCAATTGCCTTACCATAGAACATATTATTGTCCTTCAATTTTGTATCAATCAGTAACAACTTTTTTGTGTTCATATCAAAATCGAAAGCCAGGTTTTTAAAACCTTTTTCTAATAATTTTCCTTTAATGGTAGCCTTATTTTGATATTTATCTTGTATTTGAAGTTCTCCAAAATCAATTCCATTTTCATCAAACCGCACTTCCGCCGAGTCGATCGTATAGTGCACTTTTGTATAGTTAACTGTTAGTCCAGCTTTTCTTAAACTTACTTTACCCAAAAGGTCAGGTGCATTCGGATCTCCATTAATACTAAGGTTACCGTATGCTTTACCAGTAATATCACTAAAAATGTCACCAATGAATCGATGAAGAATATTCACCTTGGTGTTTTCTAATTGGATATCTGTTTTTAATGGGTTAAGAACACTGTCTTTGACATTATAAGAACCTTTCGCATTTATATGGTAACCTTCATTCTCAGATTTAAAAGTGAAAGGGATCTCACCGGTCTCATCGTTGTAACCTGCAGTAATATTTACAAGCCCAATACTATCATCATCCATCCTGAATTGTTCTGTTTTGAGCTGTGCATCAGCGTGAAACTTTCCATAGAAATCGCTCAAAACAATATCCCCAGATGAAACACCTTCCAATCTTGGGTCTTTAAAAAACAAAGAGGTGATATCGCCTAGGTATACATTCTTTAATTTAATATTTAGGTTACTAGTATTTCCACCATCTTCTTCTTCCGTTTCTGCAAAAATTTCTTGGAACCCTTGTGTTAAACGAATATTACTAGCATGCATGAAATTGTTTCGAATAATCAACTCACCATTTTTCTCGATATTCCATTTCTTATCATTGATCACAAATGTAGAAGGTTGAAGGTGTATGCGAAGTCCATCTTGTATCGTATACACATCAGCTAAAAGTGTAGCATCGTTGATGGTATTATCAGCACTGGCTTTTATCGAAACCACCGAATGGTCGTTCGCAGAACTTATATCAAAGTGTGAATTCGGTAAATGGAAGCTATCACTGATTTGGATACTGGTAATATCTCCATTTATTTTTAGCGTGTCTTGATTGCCTTTACCATTGATTTGTGCTCCAGATAGTATATACTTTTTATATTTTGCGTAGGGTACATTGGCAGTTAATAAAAGGCTATTCTGCTTTGTGTTGATAGATCCTGAAAAGCTTGCATCATTAAAACCACTGATCTTTTTATTGAAGATTTTGATATAAGGTTCGATATAATTGGTACTGATGTCTACTTTAAAAGATTGATTGATTGGTATCGATTTGGGAGGTTTGATATAGGCCGGATAGTAATGATTTAAGAATGATTGAATACTTGCAGGCAAGTCATTGATACTAAACTTACCAATGATAGAAGCATTAAAATCATTACTAGAAAGTACTAAGGATTTAATACTATCAATATAACTGGAGCTTAATTTCAATGAATCAAAATTGATCGTTGTCGCGTCTCCTTTAATAGTTGCATTCAGGAATTTTGCAGAGCCTAAGAAATTGTCAATATTTTTTCCAGTAAAGTTGGCATCTAATAGTCCGGTTACTTCAATATTTTCTGGGTAAAGGTTTAATGCTTTTACATTGCAATGAACTAGATCACCCACCATATTATAACTAGGTTGCTCTTTGTTCAGATCGATTTCAATATCACTAGTGAAATCTAAATTGGGATCATCGATCTTTAATTCACCGTTAAAATATTTTTTTTGAAGTGTACCCTTGGTAATAATATTTGTATAAGTGTATTTGTTGAATTCAATGGTTGAGATCTTTCCATCTAGTTCTGTTTTAAGTCGGTTGATATTAAAACTGGTTCCACTGATATTACCCTTAAAATCTACTAATCCTAGTTGGTCATAATCAATAAATTTCCCAATATTGAATCTATTGGTTTCAACATAACCTGTATAGCTAGGATCTTTTTTTCTTGGGAACTGCATTGCTACCTTGGTAGTTACGCCGCCCAGTGCAGTGCTAAAGATCCCGTCTGTTACAAAGTTGTTGATGGTGCCTCTAAAACTTCCTCTATATATGATATTGCCCAATGAAGCAAGATTGGGAGATTTGATATCTTTTAAAGCCGGTATTATTCCAAGATCAAAATAATTTGTTTGAAGTGTACCATTTTCAAAAATGATATTGGTTGTATTTATGTCTGGCAACCCTTTCATAGTAAGTGTTCCCAGAAGTGAACTTCCAACCCCTTCTTTTGCATTTAGGTTTTTGACAGTAAAATTTTCAACAGTGCCAATGCAATTTCCAGAAAGAGTCAATTGCTTATTAATATTGTTTAATTCAGGAGCAAAAAATGCTATATCGTCGCTATGCACTTTTGAGTCCTTAAAATTTCCAACCATTGTTACATTCGTGATGTATTCGTTGAAGTCTTCATTAAAGTCTTTAAACTTCATAGCATAGTATGGTCCAATTCTACTTTTGTTGGTCTGCAGGTCTAACGCAGACAATTCCATTATTTGAGGAGTAAATCGAAACTGGGTCTTTAATTTTTTTAATTCAAAGCCAGATCTATCTTTTGCCGATAAAACTATCGACGCTCGCATTGTGTCTTTAATAAAATTGAAATTCGAGATCGCAGCATTCAATTTGCTCAATCTGATATGTTCACCATCAAAAATCTCGGAAGGTTTGTCTTCATTTGCCTCGATCCAAAGTTGTCCGTCCTTAATTTTAATTTCAGCAACCTTCACTGTAATGTCTCCTCCATTAAAATACATGGAAGTATCTTTTATATTAAGGCTCTTGTGTTTTCTTAAGGAATCAGGACGGAGTGCATCCATTTCCTGGATTGTAAAAAAGGGTTTGTTGATAGCTATCTGATTGATTTGGAAAATGCTTTTTGAGAAATTCATATTCTCCGCATCCAATGTTAAGCTTCCAAGTTTAAGGTCCATTGTTTCTCCCACCCAAAGATCCTTATTGGTAAAATGGATGTTTTTAAGGTCTACTTTTTTAAGATTCAATTCTAGACCTCCAGATTGCTTTTTTTTCTTCGTTGATCCTCCGAAGTATGTGGCAATGAATTGGTAATTCCAGACAGAATCTTTTCTTTCCAATTTTACCACTGCATTTTCTAAGCCAATGTATTTGATAACGGCTTGGTCTTTAAAGAAAAACCAGTCGGTGATGCGCAATTTTAATTGACCAGCATACACAAGAGTATCTTTTTGTTTATCCCTCAACAAAAAGCCTTCCAGGTTCATGCTATTGAATAAAGAGAAGCTTACATTTTTTATGGTAACTGGGGTACCTAATTCTTTTGAGAATTTTTTTACTGCGATTTGAACAATTCTGTTTTGAACATAATCTGTTTGGATAGCAATAAATAGAATTAGAAGTAAAGCCAGGAAGCTTAATACTATTTTACTTGATATGTGAAGGACTTTCTTCAGAATAGCTGACTTTGGGGTTAAAATTACGCTTCGGTATTGACAGTCAAATACAATACCAAACTTGGCAATTTTTCAAATTTCGATGAAAATCAGCCTAAACAAAAATAAGGATTCCTTTTTTCTCCATTTTAAAGGAGATGTTTCTTAGAAACCAGCAACAGAGTCATCTCCTCGAATGTCTGCGGCAGTTTCTCTTTTGCCATCACTGAGCAGTCTGATTGCTTCTGTTCTACCAATGCCATCTCTTTCCGTTACTTTATATCCCATAGCAATCAATTGTTTTTTTGTGTTAGCATCAAAATCCTTTTCAATCATAACTGCATCTGGGAGCCATTGATGATGAAATTTCGGTTTATTGATGGCATCGCTAGCCGACATTTTAAAATCAACAATATTCACGATGCCTTGAAAAACAGAGGTAGGAATGGTTGTTCCTCCGGGTGTTCCAATTACCACATAAGGCTTTTTGTTTTTTAAGATCAATGTTGGGGTCATAGAGCTCAACATTCTTTTGCCTGGGGCTATTGCATTGGCTTCACCACCAACAGCACCATACATATTAGGAACTCCTGGCTTTACACTAAAATCGTCCATCTCATTATTTAATAAAAATCCAGCACCACCTACCACTGTTTTGCATCCATATCCTCCATTGAGGGTGGTAGTGATACTAACCATATTTCCCGCAGCATCCATGATACTGATATGGGTAGTTTCTTCGCTTTCGTGAATCGATCCTGCTTTTACTGCTGCACTACTACCTGCTTTATCTGGGTTATAGTCTTTCATTCTTTCTGCTAAGTAGGTATCGCTGGTTAAGGTTTTAACTGGGACCTTCCAGAAATCAGGGTCTCCCATATGTTCTGCTCGGTCGGCATAACTTCTTCTTTCTGCTTCGATCATCAATTGTACAGATTTGACAGATTGAAATCCGTAACTGCCAACTGGATATTTTTCGATCATTTTGAGCATTTGGTTGATCAGGATACCGCCACTACTTGGTGGAGCAAAACTGATTATATGATGTCCACGATAATCAAACTCAATCGGATTACGAAGTTTTGCAGTGTAGTTCATAAGATCATCTGCACTGATAATGCCGTTCCCTTTTTGCATTTCAGCAACTATAAGCGCGGCAGTCTCTCCATCATAAAATCCCTTTGCACCATCTTTTTGAATCCGTTTTAAAGTGGCCGCCAAATCTTTCTGTATCAATGTATCACCCACATGCCATTTACCTTCTTTAACAAAGGCAATCGGGTGGTTATTGTTTTTTATAAAAGCATCTCTTTCGCTATTGAAACTATTCACTTGTTTTTCGGTAATCACAAATCCTTTTTCTGCCAGATCAATAGCAGGTTGTATCAAGGTTTTGAAAGGTAGTTTCGCATAGGGAAGTGTTGCAAATAGACCCGCAATGGTACCTGGTACACCAGATGCAAGGTGTCCGAATTGAGATAGCGCTGCAACGGCGTTTCCGTTTTTGTCTAAATACATATCTCTGCTAGCTTTCGAAGGAGCTGCTTCACGATAGTCTAATCCTATTAATTCACCATTTGATTGCCTTGCTAATAAAAATCCGCCGCCTCCAATATTTCCTGCACCAGGATAGACAACAGCTAAAGCTAATTGTGTAGCGATTCCAGCATCAAATGCATTGCCACCTTGTTCCATGATCGCAGCACCCACTAAACTTGCCAAAGGATGGGCAGAACTTACGGATGCTCTTCTAAATTGACCGTTTTTTACAACTGCATAATGATATGGATCAACCTTTTTTCCTGCACCAACTATGGAGACTTGGGCTATGCTTGGTTGTATGATACCAAACAAAAAGCAAATGCAGAGGGTCTTGAACATTTTCATGGGTCTATTTTTGATTTTGGTTACCTGTAATCAGCCAAAGTCATTTTGATTGCTTTCAAAATTTAAATTGGCCCATTTCAGGGAAGAAAATTAATTGATTTGATACAAAATGAGGCTAATATTTATAAAGGTTGTGTAAAAATAAGTGAGAGTTAACGTTCAAAGCTTTTTTAGTTTAACTACATTCACTGCTCATTTTTATACTATGAAACCATTTAGTCTAATTTTCTTCTTATTGTTTTCGTCTACATTGTTAAGTGCACAAGACCTGCTGACGCCGGCTCAGTTCTTAGGATACCCCGTGGGAGCTAAGTATACACGACATCATCGAGTAGTAGAATATTTCAAATCAGTGGCACAGGCGAGGCCAGATATTATGAAATTGGAGAAATACGGAGAAACTAACGAAGGAAGAGAATTGCTGATCACCATCATTGCAAGCCCCGAGAATCTGAAAAGAATTGAATCAATTCGTCGTAATAATTTGGATCTGGCAGGTGTGCAAAAAGACAAACCAACAGAATCTATCTCAGATGCGCCAGCAATTGTTTGGTTGAGTTATAATGTGCATGGTAATGAAACATCTTCTTCTGAAGCAGCGATGCTTACTTTATATACATTAGTAGATCCTAAAAACAGTCAATCTAAAGAGTGGTTGAAGAACTTAGTGGTGATACTAGATCCTTGTATTAATCCCGATGGTAGAGATCGTTATGTGAACTGGTTTAATTCAATGGTTGGCATGCATGCAAATCCTGAACCACTTGCAAGAGAACATGTGGAGCCATGGCCAGGGGGTAGAAGTAACCATTATAATTTTGATTTAAATAGAGATTGGGCTTGGCAAACACAGGTTGAATCTCAACAGCGATTAAAAAAATATAACGAGTGGCTTCCACAAGTGCATGTAGATTATCACGAGCAGGGATTTGATCAACCCTATTATTTTGCTCCAGCAGCGGAGCCCTATCATGAGCTAATTACTCCATGGCAAAGAGATTTTCAAGGCCTTATTGGGAAAAGTAATGCTAGCTATTTCGATAAAAATGGATGGCTTTTTTTTACTAAAGAAAGATTTGATTTATTATATCCTTCTTATGGTGATACCTATCCCATTTATAAAGGTGCGATTGGTATGACTTTTGAACAAGGTGGTATTCGCAGTGGATTGGCCATAATCAATAAGAATGGCGACACACTTACGCTTACTGATCGGGTGATGCATCATTACACTACTGGAATTTCAACCATTGAAACGAGCGCTAAAAATCAACAACGTTTAGTTAAGGAGTTCAAACAGTTCTTTAGCGATAGCAAAGCTGGTAAAATAGGAGAGTATAAGACTTATGTGCTTACTTCTAAGGATGAGAATAAATTATTGGCAATCAAAAAAGTGTTGGATCAAAATGGTATCGAGTCAGGATCCATCAGTAATAAAAGCTTCAAAGGGTACAACTACTTTACAGGTAAAGAAGAGTCATTTGTAGATGAGGGATTGCAACTAGCAGTCAGCGCATATCAATCAAATGCAGTACTAGCAAAGGTTTTATTGGAGCCAAAAACCAAATTAACCGATTCGAATACCTATGATATTACCGCTTGGGCATTGCCTTATGCATACGGGATCAAAGCCTATGCAGTAAAAGAAAAATTGGAAGTGAACACAGAAGTAAAACCTGCATCCGTGATTACGGTGCAAACTGCATCCTATGGTTTATTGATCCCATATACTTCATTGAATGCTGCAAAAGTATTGGGACATCTTTTAAAAAGCAATGTGAAAGTTCGATACACCACTTTGCCATTTACCTATAATGGGAAAGAATATGAACGCGGAACATTAGTTGTTTTGAAAACAAGTAATGCTTCCGTGAATTGGAATGCCATTGTTAATGAAGCTTGTCAAAAATACCATGTTCAACCAGTTGTGGTTGAAACTGGGTTAATGGACAAAGGCGCTGATTTTGGTTCTACTGATATCCGTGTGATTAGTGCAGCACCCAAAGTGGCATTGATCAGTGGAGAGCAAAGCTCAAGTTTAGGAGCTGGAGAAATTTGGCAATTCTTTGATCAACAAATGGATTACCCAGTAACATTGGTAAATGCCAATGATTTAGGAAGATTCAATCTTAAAAATTATCAAGTTTTAATTGTGCCCGATGGCAATTACAAGACTTTAACTGATAAAGCCACTACAGATAAGCTGAAAGATTTTGTCAAAAGCGGCGGAAAGCTGATAGCTATTGAATCGGCGGCCGATCAGTTGGCTGGTGCAGATTGGGGTATTAAGTTGAAAGAAGATAAGCAAGAAGACAAGAGCGAGTATGCTGCATTGAAAAAATTTGCAGATCAAGAAAGAACTGCACTAACTGGTTCAATACCAGGAGCGATCTATAAAGTTGATCTTGATAATACACATCCTTTGGCATTTGGATACCCCGATTTCTACTATACTTTAAAACAGGATTCTAATATCTATGATTTTATGAAAGATGGTTGGAACGTAGGCGTCTTAAAGAAAGATGCATACGTCACCGGATTTAGTGGAATTAAAGTAAAATCTAAATTAAAAGATGGTACACTATTCGGCGTTCAACAAATGGGTGCTGGTTCTGTAGTGTATTTGGCTGATAATCTGATGTTTCGTCAATTCTGGGAAAACGGCAAATTGCTTTTCTGTAATGCTGTATTTTTAGCAGGTCAATAATTTTGTTGAACGGTTAGAACAGTCATTTTCGGAATACTATCTTCGTTACCTACTTAATGAATTTGCTTATGAGATTCTCTTTACGATTTTGCTCAGTGTTATTTTTATTGCTTTTTATAAGCAGCTCAGAAATGCATGCGCAGCTGCCGGTTATCAATAATAGCGCTGATATTTATATGCAGTTAAAAAAGCTAAACGTATTGGGGAGTGTATTATATATAGCGGCGCATCCAGATGATGAGAATAATGGATTTTTGCCCTATTTAGCAAAAGAAAAATTGTACCGCACAGGTTATTTGAGTTTAACAAGAGGAGATGGTGGTCAGAATTTAATAGGCAGTGAACAAGGAATTGATCTTGGCCTCATTCGAACCCAAGAATTGTTGGCAGCAAGGAGACAAGATGGAGCAGAACAATTCTTTAGTAGAGCCTACGAATTTGGGTTCAGCAAGAATGCACAAGAAGCTTTAAGGATCTGGGATAAAGAAAAAATATTGAGTGATGTTGTTTGGGTAATTCGTCAGTACCAACCCGATGTAATTATAGCTCGTTTTCCTGGCGACGCAAGAGCAGGGCACGGACATCATGCTGCATCGTCAATTCTTGCAGTAGAAGCCTATACTGCAGCGGCAGATCCTACTCGTTTTCCTGAGCAATTGAAATATGGCGTTAAACCTTGGCAGGCAAAAAGATTATTGTGGAATACTTTCAATTTTGGTGGAACCAATACAACCAATAACGATCAGTTTAAAATAGATGTTGGTGGATATAATCCACTACTCGGAAAGAGCTATGGTGAAATTGGTGGTGAAGCTAGAAGTATGCACAAGAGTCAGGGTGAAGGAAGACCAAGAAGGAGGGGCCCCTTCTTTGAATACTTCACTCCACTCGGAGGTGATGCACCAAAAAATGAATTGACTGATGGGGTAGATATTAGTTGGGGTAGGATCAAAGGCGCAGAAGGCATTGCACAAAAGATCGATCAAATTATAAAAGGGTATCAGTTTGAACATCCAGAGAAGTCTGTCGATGCTTTAGTTGATCTATATAAAAATATTCATCAGCTCCTTAACAAATCAAATTGGGAAAACAAGAAATTAGAGGAAGTAAAACAACTCATCATTGCATGTAGTGGTTTATTTTTTGAAGCAACCACCGATGAAGAGTATGCTGTTCTAGGTGAGAGAATGAATGTCAATTTCTTTGTAAATAAAAGAAATGATGTGAAGGTTCAGTTTGATCAGGTTTGGATGAACAATGCTACGAATGGTTCATTCGACTCTGTTTTGCATGCACCACTTGCCAATAACGTAAATATTTCTTTCAATAAAATATTTACGGTTGAGAATTCGAAAAAGCTTACTCAGCCTTACTGGTTGGCAAATAAGCAGGATCAAATAGGAAGTTTTAATGTGGAGGATCAAATGCTAATCGGACAGGATGAAAATAAAGCCGCCTACTTTGCCACATTTAGTTTCTCCATTAACGGAGTAAGTTTTACTGATCAAAAACCTGTTCAATATAAGTACGTTGATCCTGTTAAAGGAGAACTGTATCAACCATATATTGTAATCACCCCGATCATTGTTTCTTTAACTCCTGATGTGGTATTGACAAATGTGGTATCTGGAAAAAAACAAATTGCAAAACCAAAATTGCAATTACAATACAAGTCTAATTTCACTGCAAAGCAAGTACCTGTGACCATTCAGTTGAAGCAGGGAGTCAATAGTATTTATTCAAAAGATACCATCATTGATTTTGAAACAGGCAAAGTTTTTGCAGAGAGCATTACCATGCCAAAAGAATTCAATAAAGATTTGGATTCAAGTGTTGTTGCAGAAGTAAGTACACTAGTCAATAATAAAAAACATATTTATACTTCCTTCTTACGCGCTATTAAATATGATCATATTCCTGCAATTCATTACTTCTTTCAAAACAATGCTACGCTAATTACAGATGAAGTAAAAGTGTCAGGAAAAAAAGTTGGTTATGTTACCGGTGCTGGAGATAAAGTACCTGATGCCATTCTGCAATTAGGCTATGATCTACAATATTTACACGAAGCAGATATTACAGACGAAAAGTTAAAAGAGTTTGATGCCATTGTAATGGGCATTAGGGCTTACAATGTATATGAATGGCTCAGTAATAAAAACGATGTTTTCAATCGGTATGTAGAGAACGGCGGAAATTTAATAGTACAATATTTAAAAAGTAATCAGATCGGATTGAAGAAAATCAAAGTTGGTCCTTATCCATTTATGGTTAATTCCGGTTCAAGAGTTACAGAAGAAAATGCAGCTGTTAATTTTCTATTACCAGAACATTCTGTATTGAATTACCCAAATAAAATTGTTCAAAAAGATTTTGATAATTGGATTCAGGAAAGAAGCACGTATCAGGCAGAACAGCTAGACGCGCATTACGAATTGCCCTTGGGCATGAATGATACAGGAGAGAAACCAGGCAATGGCAGTTTGGCAATTGCAAAGTATGGCAAAGGAAATTTTGCATATGTGAGTTTGGTTTTGTTTAGACAATTACCGGCAGGCAATCCTGGGGCATACAAACTATTGGCTAACCTGATTGCAATTCCCAAAAACAAATAACAATGAGTCATAAACCAAGAAAAAAAATTGGGGCAATCACACTTATTTTAATCGCATTTGGAATTGGTTTATTACTTAAGAATGTAAAGATCGGTCTCGTAATAGGACTTGCCATTGGGGTTTTGGCGGGGGGATTATTAAGCAACAAAGAATAATGGATCAAAAAAACAAAATACCTGTTTTCTCCAGTTGGTCGCGCTGGTACCTGTTAGTACTTTTTGTATTGGCAATGCTAATTGTATTTTTCACATGGTTTACTAAATACTTTGCATGAGTAAACTAGATTGGATAGTATTAATTGTTACCTTATTGGGGATCATTACCTATGGTCTGTATAAGAGTCGTACTTCAAAAAGTTTAGAAGGTTATTTTCTAAGCAATCGAAGTATGCCTTGGTATTTGGTACTACTAAGTATCATGGGCACACAAGCAAGTGCGATCACATTTTTATCTGCACCTGGTCAGGCATTCACTGATGGGATGCGTTTCGTGCAATACTATTTTGGATTACCCATCGCCATGGTGATCTTATCGATCAGCTTTGTTCCTCTTTTTCATAAACTAAAAGTGTTTACAGCTTACGAGTTTTTAGAAAACAGGTTTGATATCAAAACAAGGGTTTTTACTTCTTCTTTATTTTTAATTTCTAGGGGATTATCAACAGGAATCAGCATTTATGCTCCTTCCATTATTCTTTCCTCATTATTAGGTTGGGATATTTTCTATACAAATATTGTAATGGGAGGGTTGTTGATCATTTATACGGTAAGTGGTGGTGCAAAGGCAGTTGCCTATACACAACAATTACAGATGCTCATCATTTTTATTGGCATGTTTGTAGCAGGATTTCTGATTGTACATTATTTACCTGCTGGTGTTGGTTTTACTGATGCACTAAAAGTTAGTGGGGCTTCCGGTAAATTAAATGTGATTACAACAGGGTTTACTGAAAAAGGATTTGATTGGAAAGATCGATATAACATTATCAGTGGAATCATTGGAGGATTCTTTCTGGCACTATCATATTTTGGAACTGATCAATCGCAGGTTGGTAGATATTTAACCGCAAAAGATAGTACCGAGAGTAAGGTGGGCTTGTTAATGAATGGTTTGGTGAAAGTGCCGATGCAATTTATGATCTTATTGTTGGGTGCCATGCTTTTTACTTTTTATCAATTTAATCCTGCTCCTGTTTTTTTTAATAAGGCAGTAGTTGAAAAAGCTAATAGCACTTCTTATAAAGATTCACTTCAATTGGTTGAAAATAGATTCAACCTCCAACAAGTAAAACAAGAACAGTGGAGTAGGGCATATGTGTTACCCGGGAATCAACATTTAAAAGATAGTTTGCAATGGGGGACACAACAAATGTCAACCACACAAAAAGAATATAAAGCCGTTTTAAAAAAGGCTTTACCACACGACGATACCAATGATACCAACTATATCTTCCTTCGATTTGTGATCGACTTTTTACCCAAAGGATTGGTTGGCTTATTAATTGCGATCATCTTTTTGGCTGCATGGGGATCTATTGCTGCGGCATTGAATTCCTTGGCATCCTGTACCATGATTGACTTTCATGTTAGATTCAGAACTACTGCTTATGATAGCACTAATCAGGCGCAGTGTGCAGAGGAATATAAATTGTCGAAGTACTATACCTTGGGCTGGGGAATTTTCAGTGTCATTACTGCAGAATTTGCAACAGGCATGGGAAGTCTAATTGAAGCGGTCAATGTTTTAGGATCTCTTTTTTATGGAGTGATATTGGGTATATTTCTGGTGGCATTTTACTTGAAAAAAATCATGGGTAACGCCGTATTCTTGGCTGCCATTTTGGGTGAATTGATCGTGATCAGCTTTTTCTTTTTGGATAAATATGAAATTATTGGACTAGGATTTTTATGGCTAAACGTGGTAGGTGCTTTATCTGTTGTGGTTTTAAGTTTACTCTTTTATAAGATCTTACCTAAGCAACCAATTAAACAGATTTCTTAAAAGGCCATTCTTCATTTCTATTAGACTTAATTAGAAATGCCACTATTCCTAGTGCGGTAACGATTAATCCGCCCATGATCATTTTAAATCCTGTAGATATAAATACCAATCCCCATATTAGAATTGCTAAAATAGCAGGTAAAGGATAGAGTGGCATTTTCCAAGCAAAATGAGCTTTGCCTTTACGTTTTACCAAAAGAATTAGCCCGATAGCCTGACCAATAAATTGAATCAAAATACGCATGGCTAATATGGCACTGATCACTTCGTGCAATTTAAAAAGCAAACTAAAAACAAATGCAACAGAGCCAAGCACCAATAAGGACATATAAGGGAAGTGTTTGGTGGGATGCAATTTTGCGAATATTTTAAAGAAAGCACCATCACTAGCAGCAGCAAAAGGAATTCTACTATAGCCCAGTGTTGCGGAGAATACAGAAGCAAATGCAACCCATAAAATAAGTATTGTAGCGATATTGGCTGCGGTTGATCCGAATAAAACCGCTACAAATTCACTTACCACAAATTTACTTTTCTGAATTTGATCTAATGGCAAAACCGAAGCGACACTAATATTCATCATTAGATATAATACTGCAATCCCAACAATAGAGATGAACATGCTTTTCGGAATATTTTTTTGTGGGTGCATGATCTCTCCGCCTAAGTGACAAACGTTATAGTAACCTAGATAACTATAGATGGTTTTTACACTTGCAAATCCAAGTGCAGTGGCGAATGCATAGTCTAATTTTAATCCATCGTTCATATGAATAATGGGTTGCAAAAAGTTTCCATGATATATGCCACCTCCAATTAACCATGCCATCGTAATTAATACTCCTACCCATAGCATTACACTGATCTTTCCTATCGCTTCAATTTTTCGGTATAACATTACAACGATCAGAATGACAATGCTTCCACTCATGATTTTTCCTTGCCAATCATTTAATGGAAGGATATACCTGAAATAACTAGCAAAGCCAATAGCTGCAGAGGCGATCACCAGCGGTGCTTGTATCATTGTTTGCCATACAAACAAAAAGCTCATGAGCTTACCCCATTTTGGTCCGAACCCTTCTTTGAGAAAATTATAGCTTCCACCTGCAAGTGGGTAGGTTGAGCCCAGCTGACTCCAAACCATGGCGTCTACAAATGATAAAATAGCCCCAGCAATCCAAGCATACAAAAACCAGGGGCCTTGCATAATTTCTGCCACCATACTTAATACCACAAAGGGGCCAATGCCCACCATGTCGGTCATATTAATTGCAGTAGCCTGTAAAATACTTATCTTTCTATCCAGTTTTGGCTGATGAGCAGTACCCATATTAGCATAAAACTATTTCATTGTAAGGATATCTGTTAATTATGAGTCAAGAATTTTCCACTGTTGATTGGGCTCGTGGGTCCAATATTTATGAAGTAAATATCCGACAGTATACAAAAGAGGGCAGTTTCGCCGCATTTGAAACCCATTTACCACGATTGAAAACGATGGGTGTTGAAATACTTTGGTTAATGCCAATAACGCCTATTAGCGAAAAAGTGCGTCAAGGAAAGTTGGGCAGTTATTATGCCTGCAGCAGTTACACAAGTATCAATCCGGAATTTGGAACATTAAAAGATTTCAAAAATCTAATAACAGAAGCACATCGATTGGGATTTAAAGTCATCATCGATTGGGTAGCTAATCATACTGGTTGGGACCATCATTGGACTTTTGAACATCCCGATTGGTATGTGAAAGATTCGAAAGGAGGGTTTACGGAAATCAATGGCTGGCATGATGTGATTGACTTAAATTTTTCAGTAGAGCCCATGCGTAAAGCCATGATCAAGGCCATGCAATACTGGGTTAGAGAATGTAATATTGATGGATTTCGATGCGATATGGCTCACTTGGTTCCATTAGATTTTTGGATCAATGCTCGAAAAGAATGTGAAACTATCAAGCCCTTATTTTGGTTAGCTGAATGCGATGTTCCAGCATACCATCAAGCGTTTGATGCTAGTTATGCTTGGGATTGGATGCACCACACCGAAAAGCATGCTAAACAGGAAATTAGTTTGCATGAGATCAGGAATACACTACATCATTATTCACAATATCCCAATCGCGCCATTAAATTATTCTTTACATCCAATCACGATGAAAATAGTTGGAATGGTACTGAAGTTGAAAAATATGGTCCGCTTGCAAAAGCCTGGTCTGTTTTTTCAGCCACATGGAAAGGGCTTCCATTAATTTATAGTGGTCAGGAAATTCCAAATAAAAAGCGATTAGCATTTTTCGATAAAGATGAAATAGATTGGTCAAAGCCATTAGAGATGGAAGATTTCTATCGGAAACTGTTACATATCTGTAAAAGCAATAAAGCCATATCAGAAGGGGAGACTTTTATTTTGCCTTCCAATTTCGATGATTCACTTTTAGCATTCATTCGAAAAGCAGGTGATGATTGTATTTTAGTGATCCTAAACCTATCCACTAAAGGCAGAATTAAAATTAATGTGGAACATGGTTGGTTAGATGGTTTATTCGAAAATGTATTTTCAGGATTTCAGTATCAATTCAAGCCCGGAGAAGAGTTTGAATTACAGGCTGGGGAATACATACTCTATAAGAAAGTGAAGGATTAAAAGGAGGAAGAAGATAAAAAATAAAGATAAAAGATAAAAGATAAAAGTGAAAAGTGGACAATCAATCGTTATGTGACAATGTATTAATCCCAGGCATACCTGGGATTTTTCTTTAGGGCAAGTTTATAGCATAAAAAAACCCTGAGCGCAGCTCAGGGTTAATCGTTGTGCGCCAAGCATGTGTACGCACTCTAGGGTGAAAGTCCCGAATACGCCTATGCAGTGGGAAGTATTAGCCAAGAGCAAGGGTGTCCAATGCGAATTGGAATCTGAAGGAAGCTGGCGGCAAAAGTTTGGGTCCAC
>JAPLEO010000016.1 GCA_026391125.1 Bacteroidota bacterium | reverse complement strand
CAAGCAGATTGCGATATAAATGCAATGACTATTAGTGCATTAATTGATGAAGAAAAAAATAATTACGATGCTGCATTCGCAAAACTTCAGACAACCTTAGACAGTAGTATCGCGAAAAAAAGAGAAGCTTGGATCGGGATCACAAAAGGAAATATTGCTTATTTGCTTTATCAAAAAGGAAACTATGAACAAGCGATCCCCTACTTAAAAGAAGATATTAAACTTAGTGTACAATACAATGAATTAGCAAGTGCCATTAATTCTTTGATTACGCTGAAAGACATTTATTTGCAATTAAAACAACCCCAATTAGCCTATCAATTATTAGATAGTGCACATACTCTTTTAAAGCATCTGCTTGATATTAATCCTGATAATTCTAAAGACCTTTTAGTTGAAGCCTTTCAAATACATACTGCACTAGCTCGAAAATATTTTGAAGAAAAGAATTATGAAAAGGCAAGTGAGTTTTATGATAGAGCATTCCATATTAATATATCTAAAGAGCAAGATGAAAAAGCTAATCAAATAAAAAGGATCATCGAAAGTATTGAGATCAATCAAAGCATCAATAAGATCAATGAATTACATGAAGAAGTCAAGACTAAGAAAGAAGCTTTATATTTCTTCTTGATCATAACAGTTTCGATCTTAGGTATTTTAATGGTGTTTATTGTTTTCTATCGAAAAATTAAAAAGGTAAATAAATCTTTATTAATAAAATCAGAGATCATTAAACATCAAAACATTGTTCTTGAAAGTATCAATAATGATAAAGACCGATTATTTTCAATTATTAGCCACGATCTTAGGGGGCCTTCTAATAATTTACACTTACTATTCAAAGCTGTTGCAGATAAGAAATTACCCATTAGTACACTCGAAGATCAGTTACCCAACATCGTAAAAAACAGTACTAATTTAATCAACACATTGGAGAGCCTTTTAACCTGGTCGGTTTCACAATTAAAAGGGATCGTTGCAAATAAAGAAAGGATCGACATCATTGATCCGATTAATACGAATATCCATTTCTTCGAAGACCAGGCACAAAAGAAATCAATCAATTTGCTTAATCATTGCCATTCAAAAATGGTATTGATCGATAAGGATCATATTGAAATCATTTTGCGTAACCTTACTAGCAATGCGATTAAGTTTTCGAAACAAAATTCTTCTATCATATTTGATCAAATAGAGCATGCAGATCATGTTGAAATATTAGTTGTTGATGAAGGAACCGGTCTTACGGATGAACAAATCAACAATATCATGAACAGCAATGCTCAGAAAAGTGTGGTAGGCACTTCTGGTGAGAAAGGAATTGGGTTAGGATTATTGTTAACCAAAGAATTTATTGAGATCAATGGCGGTGTGCTTAAAATCAAGAGTCGCATGAACGAAGGAACTACCATGAGCTTCACCATTCCAAAAGCTTTGTAATGCACCAACAAATACACCAACCCTTATCATCGATTGCTATTCTAGTAAATCCATTAGCAGGTAAGGGAGTGTCTCTGAAATTTGATGCCTGGCTTGAAATAGAATTAAAAAAAAGGAATATTCAGTTTCAGGTTTTCAAGAATGATTGGCCAGAAAGTTTTGACAATTTTTCAGATATCTGGATCATGGGAGGTGATGGAAGTATCAATTATTTTATTAATCGTTTTCCCAATTGTAAAACGCCCCTAGCCTTATTTAAAACTGGCACGGGTAATGATTTCTCTTGGAAATTATATGGGGAACTTACTAACGAAGAAATCTTTGAAAAAGTACTGATCTCAGAACCAAAACCAGTAGACGTTGGAAGATGCAATCATACTTTATTCATCAATAGTTTTGGGATTGGCTTTGATGGAGAAATTTTAAAGTCGATGAATGCCATCCGATTCCTGGGTGGACATCTTGGTTATATGGTTGCGGTTGTTTTAAAGATCCTTAGTTTTCGGGAACATCGATTTCAAGTTAATACAGAAGAGGAATCATGGAATGAACAATTCCTGTTATTGATTATTAATAACTCGTCTAGAGCAGGTGGTGGTTTTAAGATCACTCCAGATGCCAATATCAATGATGGTTTATTAGATCTATGTCTTTGTAATAAACTAACTGTGTTTCAGCGATTAAGATATTTACCCGTTCTTAAATCAGGAAAGCATACCCATCTTCCATTTGTAACTTTAAGAAAAGGGAAATCCTTTCGAATTAGTGCAGAAAAAGAAATTGCCATTCAGGTGGATGGCGAATTGATCAGTGCAAAAAATGTAAAAGTGGACGTTCTGCCCAAGCAATTTAATTTCAGATATTAATCAATTGGAATTGCTTTATACAATTCCAATTGATGTTTTTACCATATTAATCAGCGTCCTCTAAATGCAGGTGTTGGTGGTGTGCTCCTGCAGCCACGTGCAATGCAAAAGCCGCTATTGCTGTGTCTTTCAAAAGATTGATGAAAGCTAATGTTTTCATCTCTTTATCTCCTGCATTCAACCAATTGGGTAAGTGGATCGTCAGTACAAAAATAAATAACAAGATTGCTAGTGCATAGCCTGAGTATTTCACCATTTGATTGGTAATAAATGAAATACCTACTAAGATAAAAGCAGTACCTACAAAATAGGCAATTAGAATCCCCCCGGGAATAAAGTCTGGAATGAAAACTACCAGGTCATGAGGATTCAGAAAATAAAAAACACCAAAGACAATCATCACCACTGCTAATAAATAGATGGCAATTCTGGATACAATATGATATTGATGCATAACAGAAATTTTGGTTACTATAAGTTACAACAAGATTTCACGATATACAAATATTTTCATGTAAATAAATGGTTAACAGTTAGATAGATTAGAAAAAAGGGATAAATCCCCCGCTATTCAACAGCTTTTTCGATTTTATCGGTTCTTCTAGTTCCTGCATATAATTCATATTCGAGTAAGCGACAGTCGATTGTAGCATTAAAAAACTCGATCCTTCTACTAGGTTTAAGGCGGATTTTTTTGGCCAAATCAAGGTTTCCGGTAAAGATATATCCAGTATAGCCCTTGCATTTATTTTTAAGAAAATCGCCCATTCTCGCATAGGTAGCATTTAATTCAATTTCATCTCCAAGTCGCTCACCGTATTCGGGATTAAACATAATCACGGCTCCTTCCCTTTCAGGGATTTCAGAAGATTCAAAATCACATACTTGAAAATCAATTAAGTCTTCAACACCAGCAGCTGCAGCATTCAGTTTTGCAATGGAGATAGCTTTATCACTCAGATCTGATGCGATGATTTTCAACCCATCCGGAACAGCAATTTGGGCTTCTAATTTGTTTCGAACATTCAAATAGTATTCCTGCACATAACCTTTGATATGCATAAAGGCATAATTGCTGCGTAAAAGGCCTGGGACGCGGTTTGTAGCGATTAATGCCGCTTCGATGGCAAGAGTTCCAGAACCGCACATTGGGTTAATAAAAGGGGCTTTTTTGTCCCATTTAGTAGAAAGGATGGTTGCAGCTGCCAATGCCTCTAGCATGGGTGCTTTACCAGGTAATTTTCTATAACCATGTTTGGCTAGTGTTTCTCCAGAAGTATCGATGAAAATTTCAGCTTCTTCATTTTTCCAAAAAAGGTACACCACTGCCCCACTCAATTCAGAACCTGTGCTTGGTCTTAAATTGGTGATCTCACGCATTCTATCCACGATCGCATCTTTCACACGAAGGTTTGCAAATAGGTTGGTTTGTATGGTAGTATGAAAAACATTACTAGTGACTGAGAAATATCCTTCAGGGTCAATCATTTTTTCCCAGGGTATCACTACTAGATTTTTATATAATTCATCAGGATCATTACAAATAAAGGATTTAAGTGAATACATGACCTGACTGGCACACCTTAAATGCAGGTTCAAAGTAATACAATCGATCACTGTGCCAGTGAGTTCAACACCAGTCTGAAAGCTTCTATCGATCTTAAAACCCAGTGCCATCACTTCTTTGGAGAGTGAAGGCGATAACCATTTATGACAGGTTATGATAATTTTGCTATTCGTTTGAAACACTTGCATGGCGCAAACTTAAACTTATTTCCAAACCATTACCATCATTCCGGCAAATATCAATCCCATATAAGCAGAATCTTTGTAAATTTCCGATATTCAAATTTGGTTCTATTATTTATTAATTGCTAATTCATTTTAAATGGACAAACGTAGTTTTTTAAAAGGCCTCGCTTTAGTAGGAATTGGATCTTCTTTTAAATCTGATTCCTTGCATGAATTGATTCAATCTATGGAAAATAAATCAGCCATTGAGTTAGCCGCAGATGAAGATTTTTGGGAAGCGATCAGAAGTCATTATTCGTTGAAGCCAGATTATATCAATCTAGAAAATGGCTACTATAATATTCTACCAAAACCTGTTTTAGAAAAGTATATCGAGCATATTCGAGAGGTGAATTATCAGGGTTCCTATTATATGCGAACTGTGCAATTCGATAACAAAAAAAACATGGCAGCACAGGTTGCTCAATTAGTGGGTTGTAGCAATGAGGAGTTGGAATTAACGAGGAATACGACAGAGTCGCTCGACATGATCATTGGTGGTTATCCTTGGCAGCCAGGTGATGAAGCCATTATGGCGGAACAAGATTATGGATCCATGTTAGAAATGTTTAAGCAATCGGCAAAGCGCTATGGGATGGTGAATAAAATAGTATCGATCCCAAATCATCCAGCCAATGATGATGAAATAGTACAGCTATATGCAAAAGCTATAACACCGAAAACAAGGTTATTGATGATTCCACAGATGGTGAATATCACAGGACAAATTCTTCCAGTACAAAAGATCTGTGATATGGCACATAGTAAAGGTGTTGAAGTGATGGTTGATGGTGCACATGCATTTGCGCATATCCAATTTAACCTACCCGATTTGCACTGCGATTATTATGGTGCAAGTTTACACAAATGGTTGAGTGTTCCGTTGGGTGTTGGGATATTGTATGTTCGAAAAGAAAAGATCAAAAAAATATGGCCTCTTTTAGCTGAGAACGATTCTTTGGAAACGATTGGCCGATTAAATCATATTGGAACCCATCCTGTACATACAGATTTAGCAATTGCAGATTCGATTGATTATTATAAGAAGCTTGGCGCGGATAAAAAAGAAGCGCGACTTCGTTATTTGCAACAATACTGGACAACAAAGGTCCGTGGTGTGGGCAAAGTAATCGTTAATACACCCATACAGCCCGAAAGATCTTGCGCTATAGCAAATGTGGGTATCGAAGGCATGAAGCCAGGAATGCTAGCAGAAACGCTTTTAAAACAGTACAAAATTTATACTGTGGCGATAGATGGTGCAAACGTGCATGGTTGTAGGATTACACCAAATGTATTTACCACTACTAAAGAGTTGGATGTGTTAGTAAAAGCCTTGAAGGAATTGAGTTAAATAAAAAACCCTTCATAAAAATATGAAGGGCCTAAATTGGGGGACGGATACAAACTGCAATTTAAAAATTGCTATTACAAATAATTATTGTTTCGTTTTAGTTGGCTGATAGATATAATACAATACCACTCCAAAAACGATAAAGAATAAATACATATCAAGTGCCATAACCAACTGTTTTTTATGAATTAATATTTGACAAACCTATTGTTATATTTAAATAAAAAACATACAAACTGTCTTGTATTTTTTACAATTTCTTGACGAATAATTTACAATCTGTGTCGTCCTAAAAAAAGAAAAACCCTTCTGATTAAGAAGGGATTCTTTTAAGTTGTACGGACTAAAAATTGGGAGCTAACAAATCTTTTATAATTAATTATTTAATGATTAGTTTTTTCTCTGTAAGATTTTTTTGCTGGGTGTAAGTAGAACAATAATAACGCAAGCGCAATAATTGATCCATAAATTTCGAATACCATTTGGATAGGGTTTTAATTGTTTTTAATCAATTCGGATAGTGTAAAATTGCTTCTATTTTTTTCTGCCAGAAATACCAACTAATCTGTATTTTTCTCGAAAAATGAAAATAAAATCAAACTATTTTTCATTTAATACTGAAGAATTCCCAATACCAAGGAGTTCTCCTTCTATACGATCTTTGAGGGGGATGTAGCCATGTCATTAAAAAGGCAAAGGCCAGAAAAAATCCATACATCTGAAGTACGATCATTCTGCAAATTTTTGGGGTACTAAAAACAGATAATGGTACAAATTCCGAATTAGTAATCTTTCCACAAATACCAACAATATTGTATATT
>JAPLEO010000096.1 GCA_026391125.1 Bacteroidota bacterium | reverse complement strand
CTAAGAAGAAGATAAAAGATAATAGATAAAAGTGAAGAGAGGTTTGAAAGATGAAAGGATAATAGAGTTCTTTAAACGATAAACCCTTGGCTTGCCAAGGGTTTTGTTTTAGAAGATAGTATAGTAGGCTTTAACTTTCTAACTCATCCTCCTCTCTTCACTTTTATCTCTTCACTCTTCACTAAAAACCTCAAAGTAAGAAAAACATCTAAGTCAAGTATTTACCAACAATCGGAACCCTTCTACCCACCCCAAACGCTTTCGGTGAAATACGAATGATAGGACAGAACTGATTGCGTTTGTATTCATTATTATTCACCATCTTCAAAGTCCTGTCAACAAGCGCTTCACCGTAGCCAAGTGCTTTTATTTCTGCTGGTCCTTGTCGCTTTTCGATGTATTGGTATAAGATCTGATCGAGTACTAAATAATCTGGTAAGCTATCACTGTCTTTCTGATTCGGACGCAATTCGGCACTTGGTGCTTTTTCAATGATGTTGATTGGAATAATTTCTTTCTCTCGATTGATATATCGTGCTAGTGCATACACTTGTAATTTGTAGCAATCACCCAATACGCCTAGTCCGCCAGCCATATCTCCATACAATGTTCCATAACCCGTTGCAAGCTCACTCTTGTTAGATGTGTTGAGCAAAATGTATCCAAACTTATTAGAGATGGCCATCAATAAATTACCCCTGCTTCTACTCTGAATATTTTCTTCAGCTAAAGAAAATGGAAGTCCATTGAATAGTGGATCCAAGGTTTTTAAAAATGATTCATATACATCATTGATGCGTACAATATCGTAGGGGTTGCCTAGGTTTTTACTCAATGCCACTGCATCGTTTACTGAGTGCTCTGTTGAATAAGGCGATGGCATTAGTATCGCACGCACATTATCTTTTCCTAAAGCATCACATGCTAGAGCCAATACAACTGCTGAATCAATACCGCCAGAAGAACCTAGTATCGCTTTGCTGAATCCCATTTTCGAAAAATAGTCTTTGATGCCCAAGATCAATGCATCATAGACCTGTGCAATATTTAATTCGGGTTCAAGTGTAGCGGGATTTAATTCTTTATCGGGTACACGACTCGCAGGTTCAATGATAGCAGTTGCAATAGAACCATCATCATTTAATACCACCGATTCTAAAGCTTCTTCGAATAATGGCAATGCTTTGCAGAGGTTTGCATCTTTATCAAAAATGAGGGAAGCACCATCGAAAACAATTTCAGTCTGACTACCAACCGCATTGCAATAGAACATAGGGATCTTATATTTCAACACATTGGCCTTGATCACAGATTTTCTGTCTTCATCGTGTGTGTAATCGAAAGGAGAAGCACTAAGGTTGAGCATTAGATCTGGCTGCTGTTCCATTAAATGATCCATCGGACAAATTCTATACAATGGATTATCGCCGAGGTTCCAAATGTCTTCGCAAATGGTGATTGCTAATTTTTTTCCTTTGAACTCCACCACATTCCATTCGTATGCGGGTTCGAAATATCGGTATTCATCAAATACGTCGTAAGTAGGTAATAGTGTTTTATGAATCTCTGCTTTGATCTCATTTTCGTATAAAAAGTAGGCAGCATTAAATAAACCTTTCCCTTTTTGGTGTAGATTTTTTGCTGGAGATCCTATCAAAACGCCAATCGTATCTGCATGAGCTTTGATTAGTTCGATCGATGCTTCGCATTTGCTGATAAAGTCATTGAACTCTACAAAGTCCCTCGCAGGATAACCGCAAACACTCATTTCACTAAATAAAATGAGATCGCCACCTGCTGCTTTTGCTTTTTCGATGGCGTCGATTATCTTCTGAGTATTGTATTCAAAATTGCCAATATGGTAATTCTGTTGTGCTAAGAAAATCTTCATGCCACGAATTTCAGTATTAATTGCGAATCATTGCACGCTAAATTTTAAGAAAACCTAAGGAAAGCCTTGTTCTGTACTGTAACTAAAAGCAGTAATTTGCCGCCATGAAGAAATTCTTGCTGATTTGCGCTTTGTTTTCGCTGTTTGCCTGCAAACCCTCACCCAAATTACCCGACTTGAGTCAGGTGAAATTAGATCTACAGGTAATGCATTTTGAAAAAGCCTTTTTTGCGTTGGATACCAATCATCTTGATCAGGGTTTAACTGGGCTCAATCAATCCTTTCCAGGATTTTCAAAAGATTTTCTTTTCAATATTTTAGGAACTACGGTGGATAGTGCTTTAAAGGATTCTAAGACTTTTATTCGTAGCTATCAGTTAATGTATGATTCAACCAAATTGTTGTACGCAGATTTTGAGCCAATTAAAAAGGAAGTATTACAAGGTTTGAAAGCAGTGAAATATTATTACCCTCAATATCCAGTACCAACTAAGCTGGTAACATTCATTGGTCCGATTAACAGCTATGCAAACATCATTACAACCGATGCACTCGCTGTTGGTTTGCAGATGTATATGGGTAAAAATTATTCGCTCTATCAAACCGATATGGGATTGCAATTGTATCCCGAATACATTTCAAGAAGGTTTGATAAATCCTATATCCCTGTGAATTGTATGAAAACAATTATCGATGATATGTATCCGAATAAGAGTTTGGGTAAACCATTGGTAGAGCAAATGATTGAAGCAGGTAAGCGACAATATTTATTGAATTTATTATTGCCAGCCACTGCAGATTCAATAAAGACGGGCTATACACAAGCACAATTAGAGGGATGTATAAAAAACGAAGCAGACATCTGGGGATTCTTTGTAAGCAATAATTTTTTGTATGAATCAAATCCTGATCAAACAAAAGATTATATGAATGATGGTCCAAATACACCTGCACTTGGCGATGCTTCACCAGGTATGATTGGCCAGTTTGTAGGTGCTAGAATTGTACAAAAATGGATCGAGAAAAAAGGAAACATTACTCCGGAGGTATTGATGCAGACGCCGGCTCGACAAATCTTTGAAGAGTCGCACTACAAACCCAAATAAGCTTAATTATTTTTGAAGGGAACGATCATGTCAAAGGCAGGAATATTCACATAGAATCTTTCCATGTTATTTTGATTTTCCATCAAATAAGTCCCATGCATTTTGCCCATCTCAGTTTTTAAATTACAGCCACTTACGTACTGATAGTTTTCAGATGGTTGAAGAATAGGTTGGATGCCGATCACACCTTCTCCTTCTACTTCTTTGTGCTCACCATTGCTATCGAAAATAAACCAATGACGACGTAATAATTTGATGCTAAAAGTATTGTGGTTTTCGATGGTTACCCTATAGGCAAACATGTATTCCTGATTAAGCGGGTGGCTATAATCTTGCTGGTAAAATATTTCAACGCTCACTTGAACGCCTTCAGAAATTTTAGATACCATGGAATGATTGCTTTGAGTAAATGTATGAAAAGGGAACTAGGATTAAAACAGAAAAACCAAAAAAGGGTTCAACAGCTTCGATATTTTAGAAGAATTAATCTCCCTTTAACTTCTAAACTAGACTCACAAGTGTTAATTTTGCACTTCAAATGAATGATATGACAAAAATTGCTGTTGCAAAAGGAGATGGAATTGGGCCGGAAATTATGGATGCTGTTTTGGGCATTTTTGATGCTGCCAAAGTAGAATTAGAATATGAAGTGGTAGAAATGGGTAAGTGGGTATTCGATAAAGGCTATAGCAATGGTATGACCCCTGAAGCGCAGGAATCTATTGAGTCGCTCGGAATTTTGTTCAAAGGTCCCATGGAAACGCCCAAAGGAAAAGGCGTAAAAAGTGTCAATGTAACAGCACGAAAAACCTGGAATACTTATGCCAACAAGCGTACTTTTCAAACCTTGCACGGTGTTGATACAGTTTTTAGTAAAGCAGGAATTCCAATTGATATTACCATCGTTCGTGAAAATATTGAAGACACTTATGGTGGCATTGAACATATGCTAACACATGATGTGGCATTGGGCAGAAGATTTATTACTCGTCCGGGAAGCATGCAAGTGATCAAGTATGCTTTTGAAATGGCAAAGAAAAAAGGATGCAGACGAATTACATGCGGACACAAGGCGAACATCATGAAAATTACGGATGGATTGTTCTTGGAAGTATTCTATGAAGTAGCAAAAGAGTATCCAGAATTAAATGCAGATGATGTAATTGTAGATGATCTATGTATGAAGTTGGTATCACGCCCTGATCTATTTGATGTAGTGGTGTTGACCAATTTGCAAGGAGATATTGTGAGCGACCTTTGCGCTGGATTGGTTGGTGGACTAGGCTTTGCGCCATCCGCAAACGTAGGAGATCATATTTCTATTTTCGAAGCTGTACACGGAACCGCTCCAGATATCGCAGGAAAAAATATTGCAAATCCAACTTCACTTTTATTGAGTGGTATTGGTATGTTGCAGCATTTAGGAATGACAGAAACTTCTGCCATGATCGAGAATGCGTTGTTATATACTTTAGAAAGTGGGGTGCATACAGGAGATTTTGGCGATAAGTCGATCCCTTCTATAAACACATCTGAATTCTCGGCTTCTATTATTAAAAATTTCGGAAAGCTACCAGCACATAATCCAAGACCGATCATTGCGAATCATTATGTAACACCTACTCATTTCAAATTGGAAAAAAATCCAATGATCGAAAGTTTAGAAATGCAGCAGGAAGAAATTGTTGGCGTTGATATCATCATTGAGTGCAATGAGCAACCGAATGATGTGGCAGCGAAAGCTTTAAAACACACCATGGATTTATTTAAATTGGTGACCATCAGTAACCGTGGAACGCAGGTTTGGCCAAAGGGATCGGTATTTACCAATTTGGTGAACTCTTACTTCTGCAGATTCGAAAGCATTGGTGATGTGCCAGTTACACAAACCGATATTTTAGAGTTGTACAAACGCATGACAAAAGATTATAAAGTGAGTTCTATTGAGCTCTTGAATATGTGGGGAGGCAAAAAAGCCTATACCTTGGCTCAAGGACAATAGATTAACAATTTTACCTTAATTTCACGGCTCATTTAAAAGAGCAATCGAACAATTATGGCTGAAGCGATATTAATGCCCAGACTAAGTGATACAATGACCGAGGGCGTCATTGCTGCCTGGCACAAACAGGTGGGTGATACTGTAAAAAAAGGCGATTTATTAGCAGAAATTGAAACTGATAAAGCCACCATGGAGCTTGAGAGCTACCAGCAAGGTGTTTTATTGCATATAGGTACTGCCGCAGGTGGTAAATTACAAGTGAACGATTTATTGGCGATCATTGGAAAAGCAGGCGAAGATATTAGTGCTTTAGTTGCACAATATAGTGGTGGTGCTTTGGTCGCCGAAGCTTCAGCGAAGGAGACAAGTGCTCCAGCCGCTTTAGCCGCCGAAGCTCCAGCGAAGGAGGCCGCAGTTCCTCCAACTCCTGCAGCTCCAGCAAGTACAGGTTTAGATATCAGTACTTTGGAAGAAGTTGTGTTGATGCCAAGATTGAGCGATACCATGACCGAAGGGGTAATTGCTGGCTGGCAGAAACAAGTAGGTGATACCGTTAAAAAAGGAGATGTGTTAGCAGATATCGAAACTGATAAAGCTACCATGGAATTAGAAAGTTATAAGGATGGGGTTTTATTATATCAAGGTGCAAAAGCCGGCGAAAAGATTCAAGTGAATGATTTGCTTTGCATCATCGGTAAGTCTGGTCAGGATATTACAGACATCGTTGCTGCTTCAAAAAATCCTGGATCTGCTGCTTCGGGCGCCGTAGCCTCAGCGAAGGAGGCCTCACCCTTGACCGCCGAAGCTTCAGCGAAGGAGGTCTCATCTCCTTCACCATCTGCCCCAGTTGCAAGTACACCAGTTGCAGAAGAAGTTGTAAATGAGGGAAGAATTTTTGCTTCTCCATTGGCTAAAAAAATGGCTACTGAAAAAGGAATTGATCTGCGCTTTGTAAAAGGTAGTGGAGATAATGGCAGAATTACAAAATCTGATATCGACGGTTATACTCCATCGGCCGCTTCAGCCGCCGTAGCTTCAGCGAAGGAGGCCACACCATCAACGACTTCAGCTTCTCCAAAGGAGGCAGTTGTTTCAGTTCCAGCCGGACAAGTAAGTTTCATAGATACACCGGTATCACAAATGCGTAAAGTAATTGCACGCAGATTAGGCGAGAGCTTATTTACTGCACCGCATTTTTATCTTACCATGAGTATTGATATGGACGCTGCTGTTGCTGCTCGTACAAAGATCAATGAGGTTGCAAAATCAAAGATCAGCTTTAACGATATGGTGTTGAAAGCAACTGCCTTATCATTGAAGCAACATCCTAAAGTAAACAGCAGTTGGTTAGGCGATTCTATTCGTACCAACTATCATGTAAATATTGGAGTTGCCGTTGCAGTAGAAGATGGTTTATTAGTACCAGTAGTTCGTTTTGCTGATGGTAAATCATTGAGTCAGATCGGTGCTGAAGTAAAAGACTTTGCACAAAAAGCAAAAGACAAAAAATTGCAACCATCCGATTGGGAAGGAAGCACATTTACAATATCTAATTTGGGAATGTACGGCATTGAAGAATTCACTGCCATCATCAATCCTCCAGATGCATGTATCCTTGCTGTTGGCGGAATCTCACAAGTGCCTGTTGTTAAAAACGGACAGATTGTTCCAGGTAACGTCATGAAAGTAACGTTAAGCTGTGATCACCGTGTGGTTGATGGAGCAACAGGATCGGCTTTCTTGCAGACCCTGAAAAGCTTACTCGAGGAGCCGTTGCGCATGTTAGTATAATCTTTCTATCGGACAATTTTTAAGATAAAAGATAAGAGATAAAAGTGAAGAGAGGAGGAAGAAGAAAGATAAAAGATAAGAGATAAAAGTGAAGAGTGGCGAGTGAGTTTGAAAGATAAAAGAGTGTTTTAAAACAAAAATTTTAACCCGAGGCATGCCTCGGGTTTTTCTTTGTGGGAAACTGAAATTCTTGCATTTGGAGACAAAAAAACCTAAGCATTCTTAGGTTTAATCGCTTAAAGATAACTTTCCAACTCCATCCCTTACCCACCTCTCTTCACTTTTATCTTTTATCTCTTCACTTCTTTTTCCTCCTCTCTTCACTTTTATCTCTTATCTTTTATCTTTCTTCATAGTCCTCAATCAATTTTCTTCACAACCAATAGGTGCTCCGGGTGCGATGGTTTTTGCTTGTGGCGCAATGATGTCCTTCGGTTTATTGATCCTTTCAACTGCATAACTATAATGCGCTTTTAAAGCAGGATTTGATTTTGATTTTTCTGTGGCGAATTGTTTGAGCGATTGTAAACGATCAAAGCAAATTGATTTTACTTGATAGTTTGCATTATCGTTCATGCTTACAGAAATCAACCAACTCAAAACCATTTGTTGCGTTTGTAAAGACACTTCCTGTTTCAAACCCTTTTCTGCTGCGGATTTCCAGGTTTTCTGAATAATCGCATCTACCACATCATCAAAGCCGGGAGTACCTGCTTGAGCTTTTTGTTGTACTAGTCTATTGTCTCTTTCAGTATTGAATAAAAATGCCAATTCGTAATTTGCTAAGGCTTCCGCTGCAGCTAATGCATCGAAGCTCATGCCTGTTCTTTTTTCAAACAATTCTCCAATGCCATAGTATAAAGGCGGACGAGGAGGAATCATTTGAATGATTTTGTCGGAGAGGGTAAGTATATCCGGACTCAAACAATCCAACGCAGCATTCAACGCTTTTGTTTGTACCTCTTTCGATAGGATGGTAGGCTTTACTTGCGTATCACCTCTTACGCTATAACTATAATTCATTCCGCCAATTAATTTGCAAGTAGCTTCTAATTGATAACGATGATAATTATAAACAGGCACTAATACATCTTCTAATTTAGCAACGGGTGTATTGGGCGCAATAGCATCTACTGAGAAATGGTCAAGGGCTACTTTACGAACAGAAAGCATTTGTTTCAATGCATCAGCAGCATCTGTGCCATTATCCCATAAATGCGCGTAAGGATGCAAACCACTAGCGGCACGTGCATCAGCATCTGCAATAAAGAGTAATCCCAGTTTGTTATTTTCTTCTAATAAATTATTTAATGCAGCCTGTTCATTAGTACCTGGCGCAAAATCTGTATAGCCGTATTGAATCGCACGTTTATCCCATGCACCTATTTCATTGGTATAAACATTCGAAAAATCAATTTGACCCTTACTATTTAATTCCACATTCGGGTGCGGATAGTCCATCACCGAAGCACGATTATTGAAACTAGAAGCATAATTGTGTTGAAGCCCTAATGTATGTCCCACTTCATGTGCCGACAATTGTCTCAAACGCTGCAAGGCAGCCTGTTTCATAGTTTCAGGAACTGGCTTGCCTGTTTCGAAGGGAGAAAGTAGTCCTGTGAAAATCAAATAATCTTGACGGATGCGTAATGAGCCAAGTGTTACCTGTCCTTTAATGATTTCACCAGTTCTTGGATCTGTAATGGAAGCACCATAGCTCCATCCACGTGTAGAACGATGTACCCAATTGATAAGGTTATATCGAATATCCATCGGATCAGCAGAGTCTGGTAATACTTTTACGATAAATGCATTTTTATATCCTGCTGCTTCATAAGCTTGGTTCCACCATCTTGCACCATCTAATAATGCCGAACGGATGGGTTCGGGTGTGCCATTGTCTACATAATAGACGATAGGTTTTATTGGTTCGCTCATAGCCGCAGTAGGATCTTTCTTTTGCAGGCGATGACGAGCGATATACAATTGCTCAATGGGTTCTGTAAACTGCGTACTATAATCAAAATAAGAGATCCCAAAATAGCCACTGCGGATATCGTATTTACGAGGATGGTATTGGTTATCGGGTAATTGTACAAAGGAATGATGCATGCGAAGTGTGATGGCTTCTGGGGAAGGAGTAACTGAGTTCACAAATCTACCAGCATCAGCGCCCCCGGTAAAACTAATGGTGGCTTCAAATTCGGTATTGAGCGGAAAATTTTTGGTTCCAGCAAGATAAATAGCAGAACGAGCTTCATTAAAAGTATAGGAGCCCTGCTTCATAGTACGAATTCTATCCGCAACTCCCTGTGCATCGCGTAAGAAAAAATTGCTGGCATCAACCAATACTTTACCAGATTCTTCTTCCTCTACCACAAAATTGCCAATAACGGATTGTGCAAAAGATTGTTTCACCGCTCGCTGTTCATTGGCATTTTCGGTGACTGCACGGTATTCATAATTTGGTTGGACCATTAATACCTTCTTTCCAACTCGGTTAAAATACACGATTCTGGAGTTGCCAATTAAGCCCCTGTCTAAGCCAATATCGTTCGATCCAAGTCCTGCAGGCAATGAATTCACGTATAAAAATTCGGTGTCAAATTTGTCGATCTGCAACCAAATTTTTCCAGAGCTAGCATCCCACCAAAAATTAAAATACCCTTCAAACTTTTGCATATTTTTTGTTTTCTCTGCCAACTTCGAATTGGATTGAGCAAAAGAAAAACTGAAGCATAAGCATGCAATAAAAAAACTAGTCAAACGCATAAATAAATATTTTTTTAGTTGATACTATCGAACTGTCTCCAAATAAAAAACTCCTGCAACATTCAAAAGAACGTGCAGGAGTAAGATATGTTTTATTAAAAGTTAGCTTATTCTGCAGCAGGAGCAGGTGCTTCTGTAAATGGAATTTCTACAGGTGCAGCAGGCGCAACTACAGGTGCAGCAACGGGTGCAGCAACTTTCTTAGTTGTTTTTTTCTTTTTAGGAGCTACTTTTTTTGCTGCTGGTTTTGCTGCTGGTTTTGCAACAACTTTTTTAGCTGCCTTAGGAGCTGCTTTTTTTGCAGGAGCTGCTTTCTTAGCTGCTGGTTTTTTTGCAACAACTTTTTTAGCTGCTTTAGGAGCTACTTTTTTTGCTGCTTTTTTAGGAGCGGCTTTTTTAGCAACAGCTTTTTTCACTGCTTTTTTTACTGCTTTTTTTGCAACAGCTTTTTTAGCTGCTTTAGGAGCTACTTTCTTAGCTGCTTTTTTTACTGCTTTTTTTACAACTTTCTTAGCTGCTTTTTTCACAACTTTTTTAGCTGCTGCTTTTTTTGCTGGAGCTGCTTTTTTAGCGGCCTTCTTAGGAGCGGCTTTCTTTGCAGGAGCTGCTTTTTTTGCTACCTTTTTTTTACTTGCTTTTGCCATGATGGTTATCAGTTTGAGTGATGGATTAATAATTTATTATGAAAGTTAGAAAATATATTTTTATAAACAATACGATTTTATTTTCTACTACTATTTTTTTTGCACATGATTATCACTTTTCTTTGATTTCTAAACAGACTAAAATGACTAATTCTAAAAAAACGCTCGTAATTGGAGCTTCTGAAAATCCAACCAGGTATAGTTATTTGGCTGTTGAGAAACTCAAAAAGTATGGCCATTCAGTGATTGCATTAGGGAATAAAACCGGAATGATTGGCGACACTAAAATTCAAACAGAAAAAAGGCAAGAGCAAAATATAGATACAGTAACATTATATATCAACCCTGAATTACAAAAACAGTATGCTGATTATATAATGTTACTACATCCTAAACGCCTCATTTTTAATCCGGGAACAGAAAATGATGACCTGTATCAAATGGCGAAAGCCAATGGTATCGAGCCTTTGGAGGCTTGCACGTTGGTAATGTTAGGGACTGGTCAGTATTAACCGTACAACTCTAGATGGATCGCTTTTTTATCATATCCCATTGCTAGAATTCTTTGTTTGGCTTCATCAACCATGCTCTTCCAACCGCATAAATAAAAGTTTGCAGGTGTTTTACCATGATCGCATAAAGCCTCATATACTGGATGCACATAGCCTTTATGAGTTCCAGCAGGCACTTCTGCTTCTCTTGAATAACAAGGATGGAAAAATATATTGTTGCTATTTGCCTCTAATTCTTTCAATTCTTTAATATACAATCCGTCCTCAAAGTGGCGACATCCAAATACTAGGTGCACATTTTTGTGCTCAATTCCTTTATTGTGAATGTGTGTAAGCATGGAACGGAAAGGAGCAATTCCAGTACCAGTACAGATCAAGAAAAGATCTTTATCCAATGGATTTGGCATAGTGAATTTACCCTGAGGTCCTCTTAAAAGGATCTCTGTTCCTACAGATACTTTGTTGAACAAATAAGTTGTTCCCAAACCACCTTCCAATAAAACAATGACTAGCTCAAACACATTGGTACCATTGGGTGCCGATGCGATGCTATAACTACGCCAGCGTTTGTTTTTTTGTTCGTGAATGGGTAAATCAAGTGTTACAAATTGTCCTGATTCAAATTCGAAATTTGAAATTTCAGGGATCTCAATCCAGAATCTTCTGGTTGATGGAGTTTCGTTTTCAATTCTGATAACTTTTCCGTTGCGCCATGGTTCTAACATACTATCGTCTTTTAGGCTACAAAGGTAATTCAGATACTTTATACCAGTAAAAAAAATCGAGGTTTAAATATCGATTTATTGACCCCGTACAGCTTCTAAAACAGTAATCTGTTTTTGTGTTCGGGTAAATACATGGTCATTCTGATCTTTCAGACGAAGCACCAATTCATTTTCTTTTACCTGATCTTTGATATCCTTTTTAGGCGTCATGCCAGTTTTGTCCTTCCCAGTGATTTTGATCTGCCAAACCATCTCATCTGTATACTTGATCAGGGTATCCTTTTTTTTGCCATTCTCAAGCACCACGGGCTTTTCATTGACCTTATTGATAGTTGCTAGATAGAGTTGGTGATTGATCCAAATCCTTTCAATTTTCAGATAAGGGACTTTATTCGCAAGCAGATAAATGAAGTATTCTGGTTCATGAGTGGTGGGCTTCACAGCAGTCTCTTTTCCACCAATTTCTACTGTTGGAGTTGGTGCAACACCAGAAATATAGCCACGTTGGTAAGCCTTTAGTCTTAATGAAGCTGTCGTTTTTTGTGCTAACACCGAAAGAACGCTAATTATTAAAACGAAACCAAGTACAGCTTTTTTCATGTTGCTTTTTTATTGTTTAATGATTTGTTGATTGGTTTGATATTTCTTATTATCACTAATGATCTGCACCATGTAATTGCCTGCTGGTAAGCGCTTCAAAGGTATTTGGCCATCCCCATAACTTGCTTTTGTTTGATATACAGGTTGTCCGAGCATATTGAAAACACTTAAATTAATTGATTTGATACCTGCAATAGTTCCTGCTTTATACTGATAGGTTCCACTGCTTACAGTAGGAAATACAGACACAAAGCTTTTATCATTTACAATTGCTGGAGCTACTGCGGTTGTTAGGTTTGGTGTGAAATTGGAAGAACCTATGACAGTATAATACATCCCATTTCCATGAGTACCAATTAAAAGGGTATTATCCTCTGGCCGAAAATCTAAAGAAGTGATGATCGCATAATTCAATAATGAAGCGGCCTCGCGAGACCATATGACACTACCTGCAGGAGTTGCACCTAGTGTTTTACCAATACTTTGTGTGGAATATAATCCCACTGATGTACCTACATAATATTCTGTAAAGGGATTATTGCTAGCATCTTTTTTAGGAACAATAGCACAGGAACGAATAGATGGAAGGGTTAAATTTCCTTCTGCATTTGACCAACTCGGGGTAATTGATTTGGCATTATAAGTCCACCAGATCGAAGTAGCATTATAATTTGAAACAACTGCCATGATCTCATTATCATCGTTCGGATTTACCGCAATATCTACTACATTACCTGTTAAACCAATCGGTGATATGTCAGCAGGAATAGTAGTAGCTGTTGCATTAAAATAATCATCGATCCTGAAAATTTTGCCCGAACTCGTGCCAAAATACATGGCATGAGTGCTCAAGTATGGTCCCCAAGAAAAGTTCATGCCACGGATTGATATGGAATTGCTACCCACTGTTGGATTCACAGCATTCTCTACACCCGATAAACGAGTCCATTTAGTACTATCTACCGTACTAGCTGAAATGGTCTTAAATAGTTTATTATAATTAGCATAGAACATGACCTCTGAGTTTGCATTACTCAGTTTGAAATTGGTAACAAAATCACCATAGCCAGTACCACCATCTGATGTGAGATCCACCACTCTTGGCTTTATTGAAGCCCCGGGATAAGTTGCATTGTTTAGCAATTCGTCTCTTACAAGAATACCTGCTTGTGCACCAAAATAAGTGAGTTGTTGACCTGCATTTAATTTTGCGATCTCAACAGACACACCATCTCCACCAAAAAGGTTTACAAAATCATTGACAGCAGGTCTTGTAGCTGGCCTCGGACTTCCAAAATACAAACTGGCATCTCTATACCATGTTCCATTATCTTGAGCGCCGCCAATAAAATTAAGTTTGCCTACTTCCGGATCAATTGCAACAGACCTATATTGTAAGGTTTGATAATTCGTGATCATCGTCCAACTCACAGTTGG
>JAPLEO010000132.1 GCA_026391125.1 Bacteroidota bacterium | reverse complement strand
CGAAAAGGGCATCTATCGCCAAACTGATTATCTGAGTTTATTAGTTACCATGCAACAGCAGGAAATTGTGATCACTCAACTAAAAAATAATTTTCAAAGCGATTTCTCAGCACTCAATTATTTGTGTGGCATCAACGACACGGTTGCCATTCCTTTAAAAAAACCGACGATTATTTTATCCATTCTTCCTGACGCAGAAAACTCTGTATTCTACCAACAGTTTTTGAACGATAGTTTAAAACTGCGTAATAGCGACGCGCTGATTGAATATAAATATAAACCTAAAGTAAATTTATATGGCGATGGTGGTTACCTAACTTCTTTTTCTGGAGAAGCTTATAAAAATTTTGGTTTTAGCGTTGGCGTAAACATTGTAGTTCCTATTTATGACGGCAAGCAGAAAAAAATGCAGCACGATAAAATCGGGATCGCAGAACAAAGCAGACAACAATATCGTGATTACTTTAAAACCCAGTATAGTCAGCAGATCGCGCAATTGTTTCAACAACTACACGCAGCTGAACAACTCGTGCAACAATCTAGCAATCAAATTAAATATGCTGAAACCTTGATTGAAGCAAACCAAAAACTATTGGAAACTGGTGATGCTCATATGGCCGATTATATTTTGGCTATTGGAAATTATATGAATGCAAAGAATACCATTACGCTCAATAGCATCAACCAATTACAAATCATTAACCAGATCAATTACTGGAACAGAAAATAACCTATTATGATACTTTCAAAAAATAGCTATACATTAATTGCCTGCATTTGTTTGATAGCAGCTTGCAAACCTGCTCCTGTAAAACAAGAAGAAAAGACTGAGGAGAAAACAGAAACAATCAGTACCCCCGTTACCATCACTTCTCCGGTTAATGGCAATTTAAGTGAAGCTGTAGAGTTGAATGCCGTTTCTGCATTTTTATTAAAAAGCTATGTAAAATCAAGCTCTACAGGATATTTACAAGAAGTGAATGCTGCATTAGGCAAATATGTAAACAAGGGAGATTTATTGTTCCTAATGAAAACAAAAGAGTCTCAGAGTTTGGGTAATACCATTAGTAAACTTGATACTTCCTTACACTTTTCTGGAGTGATTTCAATTAAAGCTCCAGGTAGTGGCTATATCTCTCAAATTAATTACCGTGCAGGAGATTATGTACAAGATGGGGAACAGATGGCGGTGATCACAGACACTAGGAGTTTCGTTTTCTTACTAGATCTTCCCTATGAGTTGAAGCCTTACCTATCAATCGGCCAGTCGGTTCTTTTGAAATTGCCAGATGCAACAACACTCGATGGCACTGTTAGCAACGCTATGCCAACTGTTGATGCCGTTTCTCAAACTCAGAGTTTTGTGATCAAAGTAAACAGCTCTAAACAAATTCCTGAAAACCTGATCGCAAAAGTTAGCCTTACCAAAAATGCAAAGTCGAATACAATCTCACTTTTGAAATCTGCTGTATTATCAGATGAAACGCAATCAGAATTTTGGATCATGCAACTCATTGATAGTGTAACCGCAGTTAAGGTTCCAATCAAAAAAGGTCTGGAAAATGCAACCAATGTTGAAATCATTTCTCCGACTTTAAAGTTGAGTGACAAAATTTTATTGACCGGTAACTATGGATTACCAGATACGGCTAAAGTGACCATTATTCAAAAATGATTCTCATGAGAAACTTCTTCCACTCTTATAAAAATCCGGTTACAGTTCTAGTTGTGATGATTATTCTAGGCGGTTTTTTTGCCTATAGTAAAATGCAATCTGCTTTGTTTCCAGAGATCACATTTCCTAAAATAAAGATCATTGCAGATGCTGGTCAGCAACCAGTGAAGAAAATGATGATCACGGTAACACGACAGCTAGAAAACGCTATCAAACAAGTTCCTGACCTGCAAAGGATCAGAAGCACAACCAGCAGAGGTACTTGTGAAATTTCTGCGTATATGGATTGGAATTCGAATATTGATATTAGTAAACAAAGAATTGAATCTAAGATCAATGAAATAAAAAACACCCTACCTCCTGATATTCAAATCACGGTAGAAAGAATGAATCCTTCCATTCTACCAATCACAGGTTTTTCTTTAGAAAGTAAAACTCGATCGCCAATTGAAATGAAGCTATTGGCAATGTATACCATCAAACCTTTTTTATCGCAAGTTGAAGGCGTATCAGAGATCCGCATCATTGGAGGTAAACAGAAAGAATACTGGATGGTAAAAAAAAAAAAAAAAATGAGTACGTTGGGCGTAACGCCAGACATGGTTAATACTTCATTAGCACAAACAAATTTTATTAAATCAAATGGCTATTTATCCGACTATCGTTTATTATACCTTACAGTTACAGACGCTTCAGTAAGTTCAAAAGAACAACTAAACAATATTGTACTAAGTAATAACGGTAAGCGAATCATCTTATTGAAAGATATTGCCGATGTTCAAATTCAAGAGGCAAAGGAATATATCAAGGTTAATGCAAACGGAAAAGAAGGGATCTTATTGGCAGTGATCAAACAACCCAATGCCAATCTCATTGCACTGAGCGAGAAGATGGATCAAAAACTAAAAGATCTTAAAAAAATTATTCCGAAAGATGTTAGCATTCAACCTTTCTATGTTCAGGCAGATTTTGTAAAAGAGAGTATTAAAAGTGTCACAGATAGTTTGTTTATGGGTTTGGCATTGGCGATTCTAGTTGCCATCATATTCTTACGGTCTTTAAAAGCTAGTACCGTTATCCTTATTACAATCCCTGTTATTTTATGTTTATCGATCATTTGCTTGTATGCGATTGGTCAGACTTTAAATATCATGACACTCGGTGCATTAGCAGCAGCAATTGGATTGATCATTGATGATGCCATTGTAGTGGTGGAACAGATTCATCGAACACATGAAGAACATCCTGAAGAACCTACGAACCTGCTAGTGAAGAAAGCGCTGAATTATTTATTACCTGCAATGGTTGGTTCTTCACTAAGTACCATCGTTATTTTCTTACCCTTTGTATTAATGAGTGGTGTGGCTGGGGCTTATTTTAAAGTAATGACCGACACCATGATCCTAACATTGGTTTGTTCCTTCTTTGTTACTTGGATTGCACTTCCTGTTATTTATCTAAGATTTTCGCGCAATAAGAATACTATTAAAAAAAGAAAGACAGAACACCATGTTCACAATCAAAAGTGGGTGGGCTTCTTTATTACAAAACCTTATCTCAGCCTTTTGATCATTGCGGCCCTAGTCTTTTCGGTGTATTATATATTTCCAAAATTAGAAACGGGATTCTTACCGGAAATGGATGAGGGAAGTATTGTATTTGATTATAATTCACCACCAGGCACTTCACTAGAAGAAACAGATCGGATCTTACGTGAAGTAGAAAAAATATTGGTAAAGGTTCCAGAAGTAGAAGCCTATAGCAGAAGAACTGGCACACAAATGGGGTTTTTTATTACCGAACCTAATCGGGGCGACTATTTGATTCAATTAAAAAAATCACGAACAAAAACTACCGAAGAAGTTATTAGCGATATCCGTAAACAAGTAGAATCTACTCAACCTGCTTTGAGAATCGATTTTGGTCAGGTGATAGGTGATATGTTAGGTGACTTAATGACTTCAGTGCAACCCATTGAAGTAAAAGTGTTTGGTAATGATCAAGCTACTTTACAATCCCTGTCTAAAAAAATTGCAGACATCATTGGAAAAGTAGAAGGAACTGCAGATGTATTTGATGGGATAGTTATTGCTGGACCATCCATCAATATCGAACCCAATTACAGTGCCATGGCGCAGTATGGTATCACTGCTTCTAATTTGCAATTCCAAATGCAATCGTCATTAGAAGGGAATTTAGTGGGCACGGTGTACGACAAAGATCAATTGACTAATCTTCGCCTCATTTATCCGGGTAGTAAAACACTTAGTGTGGCCGATATTGAAAAGACAGCAATCTTTTTGCCAAATGGAAAACTGCATCCTATTAATCAGCTGGCGAGCGTGCATATCAATAGTGGAGATGCTGAAATACAAAGAGAGGATTTACAATCTATGGGTGTAGTTACTGCTCGATTAGAGAACAGAGATTTAGGCAGTACGATCAAAGACATTCAAAAATCGATCAACGCGAATATTGTATTACCTCAGGGATATGCGATTGTTTACGGTGGTTCTTATGCAGATCAGCAACAGTCGTTCAAAGAATTACTCATCATCTTGATCAGTTCTAGTTTATTGGTATTTGGGGTGATCTTATTTCTCTTCCAAGATTTCAGTATTGCGGTGATCATATTATTGATTGCAGTATTGGGAATTAGCGGAAGTTATATGGGCTTATATTTTACTGGCACTGCTTTAAATGTGGGAAGCTATACTGGTTTGATTATGAT
>JAPLEO010000135.1 GCA_026391125.1 Bacteroidota bacterium | reverse complement strand
CTTTCCTTCCGGGAAAAGCATTTCGATTGGATTACCACTGATTGCAATTGCTGCATCAATTTGTGCCTTAGTAAAGCTTGTTGTAAGAATAAAAACAAAAGCCGTAACAATTAATTTCATTTCCAATATTATATAAATAGTTTCAAATTAATTATAACTGTTTGTGGTGAGCCGTTATTATTTACTTAAAAATTCCTTTATCGCTTTTATATAAGAGTCGGGTTGTTCAACTGAAATAAAATGACCAGCATTAGGCACAAAAACAAATTGGTGATTAATGAACAGCTCTAAATATTCGTTTGTAAATCCCCATTTCTGATTATCGCATTGCCCTTTCAGTACTAAAGCGGGAATATTTGAATTTTTAAGCTTAGGTCTAGGATCCTCGAGTTGGCCAAGGCTATTAAATGTCATAACCGAAGCATAAAAACCGCTTCCAGCTTCTGCCTTTAATATTTTAGCTGTATCACAAACTGTTGACTTGTTGACTTCAAAATTCAGGTAGGTTGCAAAGTCGTCGGTCTCTTGATCTGATGCCAGTTTTTTATGTAATGTAGTAGCCCAAAATCTGATTGTTTTAATTCTCAGATTATTTGCCTTTTCATTTCCTTGATTATTGGAATAAAATGCTGTCCTTAGATGAAGGCTATCAGGTGCTATAACATTTCTTAATTCCTGCCGAACCGGGTAAATCGGACCTGGACTTGACACTATTATTTTTTCAACCATTGCTGAATTATCTGCAGTAAATAGGGTTGCTAAAATGGCACCCCATGATTGTCCTATCAGAATTACTTTTTTAGCACCTACTTTATTTATTATTTCTTTTAAATCTTTTAAGTGTCGGTCAACAGTATAATCATTGATATTGTCTAATCTAGCAGATTGCCCGCTACCAATTTGATCGTAAAAATAGATGTCATAACCGTCTTCTGCCAAAGCAGACAAAATTCGAATATCTCGATCCGATACATGTCCACCCGGCCCTCCATGTAAATAAATAATCGGATAGTTTTTTTTACTACCTATTCCTGTGATATAAGTATAACCAATTTTAGAGCCAGTTGATAAGTTCCAATACTTGGTACTAGCTCTTAATTGTGATTGTGGGACATTATAATTTCTAGGCCAGAATGTTTTATATAAAAAAATAACAAGAAATACTAAGAGGGTGTATTTGATAGCTCTAAAAATAGTTCTCTTCATTTATTTATAATTTCTGATGTGTCAGGGAAAGGATTATTTTGATGATTAGGAAATTCCAATTAATTGAATTGCTTATTACTATTACAAACCCTATTGAATCTATTTATCGAAATCTTTAAAGTCAATTGAAGGGTCATAATCGTTTTTTGTTTTTAAAGAATGTAATTCACTTTCAATTCTTTCAGATCGAATGAAAGGAAACATCAATTGTACATACCATGGCTCTTTTATTTGATTCCATGCCCCAAACTTTGTGGGATATTTTCTGGTTATTTTTGCCGTTCCAAAAATCATATCCCAAATAAAAAGCAAATTCCCATAATTCCCATTTGGGTGTGAAACACCATCTTCGGCGGTAAGTCCGTGATGGGCAAAATGTGTACTGGGTGTAGAAATTACCCTTTCAACTATCCAAGCAATAGGGTTAAGAAATTTGTATTTATATAAAAACCTGTCCCATTTGGTTTCGCTATGTGCGAGTAAAATAACGATTAACTTGATGGGTAGATAGAATAAGTAAACATATCCCATTCCTAAAAAGATTAAACAGGCAGATAGCCAAATGCCAGGCATTAAAGCATAATAAAGTATGGCGTTTCTGTAAGTTACTAGCACTCCCATTTCTTCTACAACATGATGTGGTCTGTGCAATTTCCACATCATCCGATTAGAATGAGACAGTCTATGCCACAAGTATTGTGTCAGATCATCAAAAATCAAAAATGCCAAAAATTGCCAACCTATTGCCGAATTTTTAAAGTAATCTTCGTATTGAGGAAGCCAGTTTTTGCCAATCCAAATAGTTAGAACAAAAATTGCAGGTTGTACAATAGTTGGTAATGTAAACAGACTAACCAATTCAATCGTCCAGTCATTTTTAGTTCTCTTATCATTAAAGTATAATCCACCTATGGCTTCAATAATCCCTAAGATCAGAAGCAGTGCCACAGGAATTGATTTACTAATTAATTCATTTTCCATTTAGTTTCTCACTTTTTTCAATAAAAAAATTAAGCTAAGTAAATAACTCAATATAATAAGAAATGGGAAAAGAATAATATTCAGTCCATTTAAAAGAACAGCATAAGGTGCAGGTTCAGTTTCAACTAAATAATTTGGGTCTCTCTTATAATTAGCGATTAGCATTTTTGCTATTTGTAACTGATCATTACTAACACATGCAGCCCTTCTTAATAAACTGTCTTCAAAATGATCCAATTCATTAGGGTAACCAGTTTTTTTAATTTGCTGATTTAAAGGTGTATAAAATATAAACCCAGTAAATATATCTTTATATGATAAGGATGAAGAATTCAAAAAGAACCCATCCCAGTTATCATTAGCAAAGGGACTTCCTTTAAAATCAAATCCTACACTGGGGTTGCCAGCTATTTTGAAAGCCGTTTCCCATTTTCCATACTGAATTGGGGTCCAGATAATCGAAACCGTATTCAGCATGACGTTGGCAACTTTATCAGGAAATGCCTTCATCAAATAATTAGTAGTAGAACAATCCAACCACTTAATTCCAGTTTCTTGCTTTTGATTCAGTAATCCATAACCATGACTTGTATTCATGATGATTAGTGCTTTCTTTCTTTTTTGATGTGAAATAATATTTTTATAATTATCAATAATGTTTATGGCCATGATACTATCACGTTTAAATGGACTAAATCCTTTAAGATAGTTTTCTGGGGTCATAGTTTCCCAGTTAACCGGAATGTCAGAAAAATACCAATTAATTTTATTGCTATCGGGTAACGAGTTGTTTAATTTATTTGCTGTTTTCAACAAGTCAAAATGATTAGTACAACGCCAAATAGGCCAAACACCATCACTGTTTCTTTGCAAAATTGCTGTGCTTTTATTTAACTCCGTTTCAGTTTTAAATGATGTATGCAAATAAGTGTTTAATGTATCTTGAAAGCTTACTGAACCAGTTTCTGTAAAAACATTACCTACTTGGTTAATAAACCGTTCATCTTTAATTATTTTAGAGATCAGTTCGTATTGAGTGTATTCTGGATGATATCGTTCAGATAAAACTACAAAGTCATATTGCTTGAATAAATCAAATACATAATCAGTGGAACTTGCTTTCTTATTCTTTATGAAATCTGCAGCTTTTAAAGTTTCCTGAGTAACTGGATATTCAGGGAAAATTGTTGTGATGAACTTTTCTTTATTATTGAAAACGGGTCTTGCAATTATTATTAAAGCAAATGAGATTATAAGAGTAAAAGCTAAAAAAGCATAATTCTTAGTTGTTCTTTGCGCAAGATTTGACTTGATTGTATTTGTTTTTGAAAGCTGATCCCACCAACAATTTTTGAAAATAAGTAGTAAAATGAATGATACAGTTAAAATAACCAGCTCTAGCGAAAGCGTTATTAGGGGAGACCATATTGGTAATAGTTGTGGAAGAATGTAGGCAGGGATGAGTACTCCAATAAACAGCTTTAAAACCATTTCCCTTATTAATATACTTTTCAGGTTGATACTTTCATCATTTGAATTAACAATTTTTAAACCTGTCAAAAGCTTTGCTGGGCTTTTTCCTTTGAGCAAAATATATGAAGAGAGATAGTATATGAAAAAGACATAAATAAAAAGATCACAGAGTCTAATGAAAGTATATTTCCAAATAAAAAATTGGAATATAATACTGATGCAGTAGATGATAGATAGGTCAATTGCCGTAGAAACAAAACGCAACCAGAAGTAGCTCTTTTTATTTTTCATAATGGCAATCCAGATTTATTTGAGTCTGAAAAATTTCTTCTGAAAACCAAGTGGACCAATTGAACGAATCTATAAGACAGCAGTATTTCTTTCAACTAGAATGTACTTAGGAAATATCGAAAACCATATCATAATTCTCACCGTTGTAGGTAAATTGCCCTAAGGTTTTGAAATCATTCTTTT
>JAPLEO010000018.1 GCA_026391125.1 Bacteroidota bacterium | reverse complement strand
AGCTAATTGTTTTGATTCAATCTGCTGCTTAGTTCTTGCTAATAATTGTGGATCAAAATATTCCACTTTTACTTCCCCTAATTGCAGAATGGTATCTCCAGCTTTTACATGATCGCCCTCTTTAACCCTCCAATTCAAAATCTTTCCTGCAATGATTGCGTTCACTTCTTGTGGACGTTGTTCCTGTAACAAAGTTGTTATAGATCCCTTTGCACGAATGGTTTGTGTCCATGGTAAAAAAGCAGTCACCACTAAGGCAATTAAAATACCATACATCCATTTTTTTACAGATGAATGCTTATTTGCCAAATATAAATTCTGGTATGACTTCAAAGATGAGCTGGCAATATTTGTGTCTATATCTTCAGTTACAAAATTTTTCATGATTATTTTATTAAGCTTGATGCAACTTGCTGAGCAGATCCCGCATTCACTATCATCCCATTTTCAATATGAATAATCTGGTCGCAAGTTTTGGCTATTTTGAAATCGGTAGTTGTCATAATAGTTGTAGTACTGTTGTCGTTAAGTATAAAATCCATCATTCTGTTTTTCTCTGTTTCTTCCAGATGAATAAAGGGTTCTTCTAACAATAATAATCTTCGCTTACCCAATAAAGCCCTGATCAACAAAATACTTTGTCTGATTTTTGCTGGCAATCTATTTCCAGCAGTATCAAGATTGGTATTGTATCCCTGTGGAAGAGATTGAACAAATTTTGTGAGTGCGCATAACTCAACCAAATTTTTTAATTCCGCCTCATCATACGCCTTGTTACCCATTGTAAAATTTTCCAATAAGGTTCCCTGAAAAATATCTTGCTGACTTAATAAGATTCCGGTTACAGATCTTAATGACTCTAAATTATAGTTACTGATAGAAATTCCATCCACTAATACGGATCCGTTGAAATTTTTATAAGCTCCTGTCAATAATCTAAGTATAGTTGTTTTACCGGAGCCAGAATTACCAAAGATGCAAATGGTTTTACCGGGCTCAGCCGTAAAGTTGATATTTTTCAACACTGGGTTACCTTGACTATAACTGTATCCAACCTGATTAAATTCAAGTAATATACCGTTATGATCATCTGCTATTAGTTGTGTCCCTTCCTGCTCTAACGCACTTTCTGTAATTTTTGCGAGTTTCTCAACGGCAGTTAGTACATCATAAATTTTATCCAGATTAGTGATGAGTTTTTCTACCGAACCAATCACCATAATGATTACGATATCTGCTGCTATAAACTGGCCAATATTAATTTGTTGATCAACTAACAAAATAGAACCAACAATTAACATGCTGGCAGTAATGATCACTTTAAATCCTACCAGACTCCAGAATTGTGTCACCAGAATTTTAAAATACCTAGTATGGGATTCTAAATAGCTGGACACATACCCATCTGCTTTTTCAATATTTATGGAAGTTCCCTTCGAATATTTGAAGGTCTTAACAACCCGGGCCATTTCTTCTAACCATGCTGCTGTTTTGTATTTATAATCGCTTGATTCAACATTGGCAGCGAAACCTGTTGGTAAAGTATTTCGAAGAATTAAATACAATAACAATAAGAGCACAGCGCCAAAGCCGATGAACACCGGATGATACAGAGATAGTAGTATTACCCCAAATAAAATCTGTATCACTGCAGAGGGGATATCCAATAAGAGTTTTTCAATCCCTTTTTGTAAAGACGCCGTATCAAAAAAACGATTCACCAACTCGGGCAGATAATAACTACTCATTTTCTCGATATCGAGCCTGGGCAACCGATTAGCGAACTCCAGAGAATAACGAACAAAAATTTTCTGTTGTATCTTTTCAATCACCTGCATTTGACGCACTTGCAATAATCCCCCAATAAATACGGCAATCACAACCAACACAATTAATACAATGATGCTTGTTGAAAGGGAACCTGCCATTACAAAACTAATGATGGTCTGAATCCCTAGAGGAGTGGCAAAACCAACTAATCCTGCTAATAAGGCATATATATATATAGTACTAATATCTTTTTTCTCAAGACGTAAAAGGGCGAATAATTTTTTTGCAGCCAAAGCTGGAGATTGTTCCGGTTGTGTTGCCATATATAATGGTTCAGTTTTGGTTATAAATCATCGAATTCATAAATCGGGTCAATATGTGTGCCCGCTTTCATTTCAAATACGGGTTTGATGATTCCGTCATGTAAGTCGTATACCCAACCGTGGATATGCGGATGCAGATTTTCTTTCCATGATTTTTGAACGATGGACGTCTTGGCTAAATTCATTACCTGCTCTTGCACATTCAATTCTACCATTCTATTAACCTGTTCATCCTCGTTCAAAATACTATCCACTTCTTTCCTATGAAAACGATACACATCTTTTATATTACGCAACCACTTATTGATGATTCCATAATTATGGTTCGTCATAGCTGCTTTTACCCCTCCGCAACCATAGTGCCCGCATACAATAATATGTTTCACTTTCAGGATCTCAACCGCATATTGTAATACGCTCAATAAGTTGAGGTCTGTATTTACTACCATGTTGGCAATATTGCGATGAACAAAAATTTCACCCGGCTGAGTACCGGTGATTTCATTAGCAGGCACACGGCTATCACTGCAACCAATCCAAAGAAATTCGGGGGTTTGTAAATGTGCAAGTCGATCAAAAAACGTTGGGTCGTCTTCAATTTTTTCTTTGGCCCAGGCCTTATTTTCTAATAATAACTTTTCGTATGTTTTCATAATGAAACGATTTTAGGATTTTGTAATAAGCTGTGCATTGGTTTATTGTGGCTTTTTTTCAATTCAACCCTGATATTTTTCAGGTGTGCATGAACGAGAAAATTATTAATCTCCTCAATCACGTCCTTATCAATAAAATCTGCCCTTGTGGTATCTATCAATACATAGGCGTTTTCTGGCACAGTTTCCAATTTAGCTTTTACTATCGGTTTATTCAAAAAAGAAACGTCTTTTCTGAGCCTGATTAAATAGTTATTCTGGTCGTGCACAACCATCACAGCCGATCTGAAATTGCTTCTAACCATAAAAAATAGTCCAACCAAGATTCCTATGATAATCCCTATAAGTAGATCCGTAAATAAAATAGCAACAATGGTAGCAACAAATGGAATAAACTGATCCCATCCTTTTTGATAAAACTCTTTGAAGAGAGATACTTTTGCCAACTTATAACCAGTAAAAATAAGTACAGCAGCTAGCGCACTCAGTGGTATTTTGTTTAGTAAAATTGGTATAAATACAACAAATAACAATAATAAAATTCCGTGAAAAATGGTGGATAATTTCGATTTTCCGCCTGCAGAAACATTCGCAGAACTTCTAACTACCACAGAAGTAATTGGTATACCGCCCAACAAACCTGAAACAATATTGCCCACACCCTGTGCTTTTAATTCGCGATTCGTAGGTGTTACCCTTTTTAAAGGATCCAGTTTATCAACCGCCTCAATCCCCAACAGGGTCTCTAAGCTGGCAACAATAGCCAGTGTGAAACCAACGATCCAAACATCCTTATTTTTCAGGAATGAAAAATCTGGGAAAGTAAAAAATGATAGAAATGATTTGGCATCTTTGGCTACCGGAAGTGACACCAAATGTTTTGGCTCAAGTACAAAAGCTGGATATAAGGATGCACAAATTTCATTCAAAATGACCCCTACTATCACTACAATCAGCGGACTTGGAATCATTTTTAAAACTCTATTTTTTTTCACCATCCCTGTTTCGAAAAAAACCAGAATGAGAAGTGAAACGATTCCTACGACGATTGCGGTGGTTGTCAGATACCCGCTTAATTGAAACAACTCACTAAATGTATTATGCGTATCCGATTGCAGAAATGTTTCATCTCCTTCAAAATCTGCATCATAACCTATCAAGTGTGGAAATTGCTTTAAAATCAATATCAGACCTATTGCAGCCAACATTCCCTTGATCACCGAATTGGGAATATAATCTCCAATCACACCGGCTTTGGCATATCCCAATAGAATTTGCAGTACCCCAGCAATGACTACTGCTAAAAGAAAAGCTTCAAAAACCTGCAGTTTTAAAATCCCAGCAGCAACTATTACAGTTAAGCCTGCTGCCGGACCACTTACACTCAAATTGGAACCACTCAGGATTCCTACCACAATTCCACCAACTATACCAGCAATAATTCCAGAAAACAGAGGTGCCCCAGAACCTAATGCAACGCCTAAACAAAGTGGCAGGGCTACTAACAAAACAACGATAGATGCTGATAAATCATTACCAGCAAATTGAAAATATTTTTTCATTCAATTGAATCTTTAAAAATGTGAAAATCAGATGCACCAAAAGAAACTAGCAGTTCGGGGGTGGTACATGAATTTCACTGGTGTGATTCAACGGAATTTGATTTGAGACAATGATTGATCCAGATATCGTTTTTGTGCTTTCTGGTAAGATTTCAAATAGAGAACCTAGAACAAAATAGCTTTTGGCTTTTGCTTTTTCAGGTGCATCATCATGTGGCAATTCTTCTGTAAACTGCCCATTCGCCCAGGTCTGAATCAACTGCTGTAAAGGCAGATTTTGAACAGTGAATACCAAAAGCAGAAAAATGACAACGATGCGTTTTTTCATCTTAAAAAATAATTCATCAATCTGTTTCTAAAAGTATTGATGTGTATCGGTTCTTTTATATGCAATAATGCTAAAACTGGTTAAATATTCAATCCACCGCAAGCACTGATTACCTGTCCGGTGATATATGAACTCAAATCACTCGCTAAAAACAATGTTGTATTAGCGATTTCTTCTGCTTTTCCAAAACGGCCTAACGGAATTTTTTTCAAAAACTCAGTAGCACCATCTCCATCCTTCAAATAATGTGTCATATCCGTTTCAACAAAACCTGGTGCAATTGCATTACATCGAATATTACGACTTCCCAATTCTGCAGCAATCGATTTAGTGAATCCAATGATCCCTGCTTTTGATGCCGCATAGCTGCTCTGACCCGCATTACCCCGGATTCCAATAATCGAACTCATATTAATGATGGTGCCACTCTTGGCCTTCATCATCGGGCGTATCACCTGTTTGGTCATATTGAAAACACTTTTCAGGTTAATATCCATCACATCGTCCCATTGCTCTTCGGTCATTCGCAACAATAAATTGTCTTTCGAGATCCCAGCATTATTCACGCAAATATCAATGCTACCAAACTCTTTTAAAACCTCATTAACAAAAACTTCACACTCAGCGAATGAGCCGGCATTACTTTTATATGCTTTTGCTTTAACACCCAAAGCCTGTAATTGTTGTTCAAGTGCCGTTGCTTTTTCGTGCTCCTGTTACTATTGCTACTTTATTCTGTAATAATTGCATGATTACTCTTTTGATCGGCAACAAATGTAAAATAATTGAGCTTGGCAACAAGACATTCGCCGAAGTTTTTAGCCTTTGCTTGTTTTTACAGTATTGGCGCTTTCAAATTCGTAGAAATGAAAATAGAAAAATACAAAAGCCAAAATCAGCACAAATACAAAAACTAAAATACCAAGATCATATAAAATCAAAAAGAATAGGGTGGTTATCAACGCAAATACGATTTTTAAATACTCATCACCATTCATGATGCTGGTATAAAGAATGGCATGCAAAAATGCAGGGAGCGATAACACTATTAAAATGATTTGCGCATAATCGATCAGCGAAAAATGTAATGGGAACCCCTTCCATACAAATAGTAATTCAGGTAACATAAGAACAAGATATAAGCCAATGCTTTGAAAAAATCTTTTCAAAATACCAATGGGCAGGTTTCTTGTAAACAATAAGTATTCATTTTCAAAATTTCGAATTTGATAAATGAGTGTACCGTGCGCTGTAATGATCAATAAAAAGCTGAGTAAGACCGGCCGAATATCATATCTATACGGTTCATAGAATTGAATAAATCCATATAGGTATACAAGGGTAAATATCTTTGTTAATAGGAACATTAATTTTCTCTCTTGCCAGATATAAAATAACGGA
>JAPLEO010000117.1 GCA_026391125.1 Bacteroidota bacterium | reverse complement strand
TTTTAGGTGCTTTCTGACTGAAGATATTCATCAAATCAGCATCAATGGAAGTGATAGTAGTATCTTTTGAAGATTGCGATTGAGCCGAAAAACTCACCAACAAAATAAGAGAAGTCAACACTAAATATTTGTACAATTTCTGCATCCGGTTCGTTTTGTTAAATTCCAGTCTGAAAGTCAGTTCTATCATGCTTTCAGCAATTCTATTGGTTTTAAGTTGGGCAAATTAATGGGAATAATTAAAAGTGTTTGTTAAATCACCTATTTAATTGGCGATCTGCCATAAATAGTTGTGATTAAGCCATATGCGTTTCCTCCTGAATTTGTTTATCGGTTTTTCCAAACCTTCTATTTCTACCCTGAAAGTCTAGAATCGCTTCTACCAGATTTTCTTTTCTAAAATCTGGCCAACGGGTATTTGTAAAATACAATTCAGCATAGGCCAATTGATATAACAAAAAGTTACTGATCCTATATTCTCCACTGGTCCTAATCATTAATTCCGGGTCAGGGAATTCGCTAGTTGCCAGATAATGTTCTAAAACGCTTTGGTTGATGGAAGCTGCATCGATCTTACCCGCTTCCACGTCTAACCCAATTTGTTTAACCGCATTCACTAATTCCCAACGGCTACTATAACTCAATGCTAGCACTACATTCAGGCCAGTATTATGACTTGTTAATGCCAGTGCTTCGTGCAATTCGGTATGCGCATCCTTTGGCAAAAGGCTAAGGTCTCCGATCACGTGCAAGCGTATATTGTTCTTGTTAAGTGTAGGCACTTCCTTTCGGATTGTTTCTACAAATAAAGACATGAGCCCTTCTACTTCTTTCTGCGGTCGATCCCAGTTTTCGGTACTGAAAGCGTACAAAGTCAGGTATTCTATACCTAATTCAGCACAGCCTTCCACAATAATGCGCACACTTTCAACGCCATGAAAATGGCCATATAAACGCTCCTGACCTTTTTCTTCAGCCCAGCGTCCATTTCCATCCATTATGATTGCAATATGTCTTGGCAAACGATCCTTATCAATTCTGCCAATGAGGCTTTCCTCCATGGTATACCTGCATTTAGGCTGCGAAATTAACAAAAACGGCGGGGTTGGAGGGATTTAATTAGTAGAAAATCGGGGCAGAATGGCTAAAATTCTGATAATTTATTAAAAATCACTTTGATTTAGGGCAATGATACGATTGGATATTAAAAGAAAGACCAACATGTAAGGTTACAAATGAGTCCTTTTGAAGGCTATTTCCTCTTTGGCGGCCCTTTATGCCAATTGTTGTACCCGTTTCATAGCTTCTGTCTTGTAACAAAAAAGCGGGTGAAGCTGAGCCATCCGGCAAAGGCGGAAAAGCGTCTGGCGCATAGGTGGAACTCACATCATCGAGGTAATCTGTATTCGTAAAACGATAAGAAACTTCCCCAAAAACGTTCATGCGTTCACTGATCGCATATTTCATGCCCACCCCAAAAGGAATACACATGGCAACGGGACTATACGGCTTTCTATCAGGATACAATGCACTTCCTTGACCTTCGGTACCAAGTGGACGAAGCAGATATTTTTCACCGCCTAAATAGGCATAAGGGTCGAATGAAAATGCCCCAATGCCTAGGCTTACATAAGGGGTGAAGCTATATTCTTCAAAACCAGGAATAAAGTTGAAAAAGTTGAAATCACCTGAAACGCTCATCTCCCAAACATTCGTATTGAAACTAAGGTTGCGTTGCTGCTCAACTGGGTTTGAGCTATATACATCTGAATATCCTAACAAAGTATAATTGCCTGAAATGCGAAACCCAACATAATTATTGATCTGTTTTCTGAAGAAAATGCCCCCAGAAAATTTTGGGCGATTGATCTGTGAGCTGGTATTTAAATCCCCGAAATAATGTCCTACCCCAACAGAAAAGCCATATTCAGCCTGGTGGGAATATGCTTCAAGCGTTTGAGCCTTGGTGGAAGCCAAAGAAATACTTAATAAGATAATTAGTCCGAGTTTTTTCAGCATTTGATTATTGCATCTAACTATTGTAAAATAGCATCAATTTTTTCTAAGGTAAAAGTTAATTTCTTTTATCAAGGCCCCAAGTAAGCTTGGTTCTAAGTGTAGAAAGGAAATTATTTTCATTTAATCTAGCTAGGCTAATACAAAAATTCTCTTTTCTTACTGCCAGTTGGATCGTTTTTGTGACGATCTCCCTTCTCGCATCCAACGCACAAATGAACTGATCTGCCCTTCCCTCCACTTCAAATGAGATCACATTTGAATCAGGTACTACGATAGAACGCACATTTAGGTTGTGTGGGGCTACTGGAGTTATTACAAAACTGGATGATTCAGGAAATACAATTGGTCCGTTACAACTCATATTATAACCCGTAGAACCAGTTGGGGTAGCTACGATCAAACCATCTGCCCAATAGGTATTCAAGAATTCTCCATTTAGGTAGGTGTGAATTTTCACCATCGGCGAAATGTCTCTTTTATGAATAGCAAATTCATTCAGCGCAAAGGGTGCATCACCAAACAATGGCTCATTTGAATCCAAATGAATTAGGGTTCTTTTCTCGATATGAAATGACCGATTGATCAATGATTCCACAGCTATCGACAATTCATCCCTGCTTACACTAGCCAAAAAACCAAGTCTGCCAAAGTTGATACCAAGTATGGGAATATTCTTTTGCTTCACTAGTGTCACGGCATCTAGCATGGTACCATCGCCGCCTAAACTAATCAGGATATCAATATCATTGGAAAGCTCTTCAGAAATAGAAAATGGAATGAGGTTTGGAAAAACGTTAGCTGGAAATGAAAATTGTTCTAGTAATTGACGATAGATAAAGATGGTGGTATCATAGCGCATCAATTCTTCCAGCAATAGCTGAATTGGGTTTTCCTGTTCAAAATCTAGGCCCCTACTATAAATTGCTACTTTCATATACTAATAATTAAAAGTCGTTTCTGCTCTGTAAATATAAGCCATCCTTGCCCAGCTGGTTAAAGCTGTACTCAATTTTAAATACAAAATCGTAGATCGAAACTATATCCATCCCAAAACCCCATGTATGTAACACCGTGTTATTAAGGGTATTAGAAGCAATTGAATGGGGAAGATTGGCATAGCCTAAATCGGCATATGCCTTCATATAGATCCTGAAAGGAATTCGGTCGTGGGTCTTGCTTTTAAAAGGATTCTTAATTTCAAAATGTACCACTTCACGGTGTATGGTACTTTTTAGCATGACGCCCGACATACCGTCAACTACATTGTATTCCAATCCTCGCATTTGAAAACTTCCATAACCAAACATCCGTTGATCGATATATCCATTACTTGGTGGCGATTTAAATTGTGCCATCGCTTCGAAATGCAAGAACGATTTTTTTGTAACTGGCACAGCGTACACTGCCCTTGCATTGATCATCCATAAATTCCTTTCTTGATCAAGTCCGCGCTTATAGATATTTCCTTGAAACAAAAATCCATCTTTGGGATAAAAGTTATTATCGGCGTTAAAAAAACGATAGCCATAATTGAAATCGATATAATTGAAATGCGTTGCTTTATTCGTAAAGTAATTGGGATTGATTTTATTTACTGTATCAGCGATTTCTTCTTTGTTATAGGATACTTTAAAAGTATGTTTTTGTTTTATATCCGGACGATAAGAATAGGTGAGGTCGTAACGTGTAATCTTCTTTACAAAAATGTCGTCCTGCTTATAAAATAATTGTTTGTTATCGCCAGTAGCATAGTTCAATTCTTTCTGACTTGCATACACGATCCCAACATTAAATCCATGTTTCAGTTTACGATCTGCAAAAGGCAAATCATATCGAAGTGTGATTTGTTGTGTGTAACCAGTAATTAGCCATACATCCAAATTATCGTTTCTTCCTGTTACATTGTTCTGAATAAATTTGATCCCATAATTAACCCTGTCAAGGCTTCTGTGTTGTTCAACCCACCACTGGTTAAAGTTTCGATCAACCAACTTAAAATATAAAAGCGGAAATAAATACCATCGTTCTTTTACGTTCACTTGAATTTCTACCGTATTATCTTTTTGTATCGGCACTAGATCAACATCCACAAATAATGAAGTATTCATCAACTGCTGTTTCGACAGCTTTATTTTTTCGTTTAGGTCTTTTCTAGATAAAAAGTCGCCACTAAAAAACGACAACTCGCGAAGTATGATCTGCCCCTTGGTTCTTTTATTTCCGTTGACAGTTATTGTAGAAATGGTAAGAGAATCGTTTGTGCCAATCTTTTTAATCTCTTCAATCTTTTGAATTGTACTATCCTTTACAGATTCTTTTTGAGCCTGTAAATTCAAATTAAAAATGAGGAAGATTAAAATAAGGATGCACCAATGCTTCATTACACTACCTTTTTTGATTGGGTAAAAATAGGTTTTGTAATTATACATTCAGGTAGGCCAATAAGTGGTTGTAATTATCTTTCAGTTCGTTGGCGTAATTCTCTTCACCAAAATAAAAGCGAACAATATATTCGTAGCGTTGGAAAGTTGCTACAATGGCAGACACTTCGATCTTATTTATTTTCAAAGTGATGATTACCAAACCTGTTTCAGGTTCCGTAAACGTATTGCATTGGGTAATTAAAGCATCATTAGTTTCAACCAATCTGCTGATCTCACCAAACGAGAAATTACGTTTTGAGATCTCCAAAACAATGATCCCACCGGGTTCATTATTACCCAAAAAATTCGAAAGGTGTTGCACCAATTCTGCAATCGGTATCACGCCTAACAATTCCGTTTGCTCATTAATTACTGGAATCAAAGAGATTTCTTTATCTGAAGCTAGTTTTAATGCGGCTAAAAAATGTTCCTCTCCTTTTACAGAATAATTATGGATCAATGCTGTTTCTGAGGCAAGTATTTGTTCTTCTGAAAGGTCTAACAAGTCTGACTTTGCCACCAATCCAATGTATTTTTCGTCGGCAATTACAGGCAGGTGTTGCACATCGTAATCGTCCATTAATTGCAATGCAAGAGATGCACTGTCATTTAAATGTACAGTAGGGAATCCGGAATTAATTAATTGGGCTACCAGCATGCTGTTCTTCTTAATTGTTCACTAAAAATAATGCCAGTGGCCAAGGCTATGGCAATTTTTGCAAGAACCCATCCAATATTCTATTAAATTCATCAGGCACTTCCATCATAGGAGCGTGACCACATTTGTCGATATAGTGTAGTTCACTATTCGGAATTAATTTTTGAAATTCCTGTCCAACAAAAGGTGGTGTGATGATATCGTTATTACCCCAAATTAATAGGGTAGGTTGTTTAATTTGATTCAACTCTTCACCAAGATTATTTCTGATTGCACTCTTTGCTAAAGAAATAATTTTGATGACTTTGATCCTGTTATTAGTGATCTCAAAAACTTCATCTACTAATTCAGTAGTTGCCATTTCTGGATCGTAGAAAGTAACCTGTGTTTTCTTTTTAATGTACTCACGATCGCCTCTTTTAGGATAACTATCGCCCATACCATTTTCGAAAAGGCCACTACTCCCAGTTAATGTCAAAGATTTTATTCTTTCAGGATGTTTCAAAATATGAACCAATGCAACGTGGCCGCCCAAAGAATTTCCTAATAAATTAATATTATCGTATTCTCTGATTTCAATGAATTTTTGAACGTGCTTTTCCAAACCACCTACTGTAGTATGAAAAATATCCAATTCAAATAAAGGCAATAAAGGAACAATAACCTTATAGGATTTTCTAAAATATTCTACCAAGTCGGCAAAATTGCTCAGTGCACCAAAAAGTCCGTGCAACAGCAATAGAGGCTCACCCTCTCCTTCTTCAATAAACTTAAACTTATCGTGTTGTTTAATTTCGTAATCCATGTTTATAATTCTTAAGCGGCAGTCGACGATCAACGCCCACCATTTATCTTACTAATACGCAAGTTTTGAATGGTTGAGTTAATGCAAAATACAGATTTTTAAGGTACTATTATCAATATCCTCATTACCTATATTTTACGTTTAGCTTATTATTTATTCAATCCCTCAAAAAAAGCCGACAATTCATTAAAAGCTTCTTTAAAAATCGGCAACATTTGTCCAAATAATTCCATGAATTTGGGACCTAATGGCCGAATATATTGGTACGACATTGAATCGCTCATCATATATGGCTTCAGCAAATGCAACTTATCGGCATAGAATAAAATAATGCTATAAACTGTTGCATATATTAAAGCATATAACAATATGCCAGCAACTCTATTCAACCAACCAAGTAAGACCAATTCCAAACTAGTTTCTATCAGTTTGGACCCGATTCTTACTAAGATCCATACTCCTATTAAAATAATAATAAAAGCTAAAAATGGAAGCCAACCGAAAGCGGTATGGGTATATTCTTTTAACCAACCCGCCACCAATGCCGAGAATTTTACCGCTGTTGCCAAGCCCAAAAAAATACCTACAAATGAAAAGGATGCTAGTACCAACCCTTTGCGGTATCCTTTAATGAGTGCAAGCACCAGTAAAATCAGCAATATGATATCGATTAGCATGTATCGGTTTTTGTATTAACCCAATAAAGCTTTTACAGTAGTTGAAATGGCTTTGCCCTCGGCCTTTCCAGCTAATTGTTTCGAAGCCACTCCCATTACTTTTCCCATATCCTGCGGACCGGTTGCGCCTACCGCAGCAATGATCGTTTTCACCGCTTCTTCTAATTCTGCAGCCGTCATTTGTTGTGGTAAGAATTTTTCGATCACAGCAATTTCATCCGATTCTTTCTGAGCTAGGTCTGCACGATTTTGGGTCTGATATATTTCCAAAGAATCTTTACGTGACTTTACTAATTTCTGAAGAATTTTAATTTCTCCATCCGCAGTAACAACGCCACCAGCTCCTGGGTCTGTTTTTGCTTTTATGATTTCTGCTTTAATCGCACGCAAGCTTCTCAAAAGCACTTCGTCTTTTGCCTTCATTGCGTCTTTCATTTGGCTCATTACTTGTTCTTCTAAACTCATAAGATCTATTTTATTTATTCTCTTTCAATTGTGAATCCCTGAATTTCTTGTAGAAATCCTTGGCATTTTGTTTCATTTCGTTCACTAATTCTTGGTTCTGTGTTGCCCTCAAAAAGGTATCGGCCATCCCCATAAAGGTTTGGTAATAGAAATCGGCCATCTCGTCGATCATCATGTCTTTTGTCCATAAGTCGATCCGTAAAGCCGACTTTTCCTGCGCATCCCAAAAAGCCACCATCATGGCTTTTGCCGGCTGCATCATTTCGGCGGTGCTATCCGTAGCCGACCAATTAATCTGGTCTGGCACTTTTAGCTCATCAAGGTGTATATCAATCGTAATAGTCGATTTGCTCATAGCTCTTTAATTATAAAATGGGTACAAAACTACGATTTATTAGCCGATGATGGCTATTTGACGGTTTTGAGAATGGCATTCCAAACCTGATCAGCTGTTTTTTCCCAGCTAAATTCGGCTGCTCTTTGTAGTCCGGAGTCGATGAGTTGGTTTCGAAGGGTTTCATCTTTATAGAGTGCCATCATTTGTTTTGCCAACGCATCTGGGTCGTTAGGATCAGCAAAAAGCGCTGCTTCACTTGCTGTTTCAGGCATGCTACTCACATTGGAACATATCACAGGGGTACCCGATTGCATGGCTTCCAAAATGGGTAATCCAAAACCTTCAAACAAAGAAGGATATACCAAGGCATAGGCAGAAGCGGTAATTTTTGCAAGTTCTTCATCAGAAACATAGTTCAGCATCACCACATCGTTGCGGTATTTATAGGTCTTCAACTTTTCAACGAGGTCTTCATATTGCCATGCTAGTCTACCCGCTACCAACAATTTCATATTGCTCTTCTGCCATTTTTTAAAAAGAGAGAAAGCTTTGAGTAGTTGTAGCAGATTTTTCCTGGGATGTATCCCACCTATAAAAAGAAAGTACTCTAATCCGCCACTATATGCAATTTTAGTGGCCACTTTATCTGTCCATTTGATGGGTACAAAATTCGATCTGGCTGCGCCATAAGCAACAGAAATTTTATCAGCATCAATAGGATAATGCGCGAGTATATCTTTTTTTGAAAATTCCGACACCGTTAAAACTTGTTCTGCCTTTTGCAGAAACTTTGGTGTCCCCCATCGATAATAATACTGCTGATGCCACGCCACTTGCTTAGGAAAATGTTTGAATGCAATGTCATGTACCATTAATAGTTGCGGCACTTTGGTAGTTAAGCTACAAAAGCCATAAGGTTGTACCCAACAATCGATATTCAGTTTTTTTACAATAGATGCAGCAGAGATATCATACCAATATTTAAATGCCAATACGTGCCTAGCTGCGGGCTTCACAACGATGGCAGTACAATTCTTTTCAAAAACAAATGATGGATCAAATTCCCTATCAAACACAAACACAAACTCGTGTTCCGGAAATCTTTTAGTCAGTCTACTAAAAACTTCCTGCACAAACCATCCGTAGCCCTCTAGCTTCTCTTTTTGAAGAAATATTGCATTCACTGCTATGCGCATCTGGCAAAAGTAATTTGTCTGGAGGATTGAAAACTGCTTTTCCTTTATTTTTTGGGATAAGAATAAAAACCTTTCTCCGTTTTTCTTCCCAATTCTTGTAGTTCAATTTTCTGTTGCTGTATGGGAGAAGGTTGCAAACGTATTGGCTTACCAAGCGCATCCCATACGATATTGCTGACACTATAATTGATATCGATGCCAATCAGGTCCATTAATTTAAACGGACCCATTTTAAAACCAGTAGCTTCTAATGCCTGATCGATTGTTGCCAAATCTGCGGTTCCTTGCTCGAGCATTCGTAAAGATTCCAGATAATATGGGCGGGCAACCCGATTCACAATAAACCCTGGCGAGTCTTTACAGATCACTGAAGTCTTACCCAAACTTTGAACAAAGGTTTGAAGTAATTTGATCATCGCTTCACTTGTTTGATCAGCTTTTACCAACTCTACCAACTGCATAAGTGTGGCAGGATTAAAAAAATGCATCCCCGCAAAACGAAAAGGATCTTCCAGTTTTGCGGCGATCTGGTTAATGGATATGGAGGATGTATTGCTAACAAATAAAGTGTTGATAGGATTAATGGCTGCTAACTGTTGAAAGAGGTCAACCTTTGCAGAAGCCCTTTCAATGATGGCTTCGATAACCAGGTCGGCCTTGCAATCATTGATATTACTGCTGAAACGCAAATTGTTTTTATAGGCGTGCAGATCATTTTGACTGATCTTATTTTTTTCTACTTGCCCTTGCCAACGTTCTGTAATGGCTTGTCCGCTTTTTACTAAAGCATCATGATTCAAATCAAAAAGCAAGGTATCGTATCCTGAAGCGGCACATAACTGTGCAATGCCCGAACCCATGGTACCGGCTCCACAAACACAAATTGTTTTGATTTGATGCATAGAACAAAAGTATTAGTCTATCCCCATATATCGCCATCTTTTCCACCAAATCGTTTGCTAGTCTCAACCCTGCCAATCTTGTATTACTTTTATGATATGTCAAGTCCGTTGCAACAATTAGACTTATTCGGATTCCCAATTGAACCGTCATCTCCAAAGGCAAAAAAGGAGAAGCAGGTTAAAGAACCAAAAGCTGCACCCATTCCGGTTGCAGAGCCTGCCGTAGTATATGCAGATAAGGCCATTGCTGTTAGGATCAAACCAAAATCAGAAGCTCCCAAAATAACACCTACCATCGTTGAAACTAAAAAGCCAAATAAAAGAGGCAGGAAAAGTTTCAGAGATATGGATACCGAGGTAGACTTGATCGATGTTCCTGATGAAGAGACTTTAAAAAAGAAATTGTATTATAGTATTAGCGAAGTGGCTGGTTGGTTTAAAGTAAATACTTCATTGCTTCGTTATTGGGAAAATGAGTTTGATGTTTTACAACCAAGAAAAACAAGAAAAGGCGATCGTCTATTTCGTGTGGAAGACATCAAAAATCTACAACTCATTTATTTTTTATTACGACAGCGAAAGTTTTCGATTGAAGGTGCTAAGAATTATTTAAAAAATAATAAGGCACAAGCCGATATGCAATCGCAATTGGTTCAATCTTTAACTAAATTCAAATCCTTTCTTTTGGAATTGAAAGCGAACTTAGGGGTACAATAATCTTTAAAGAATTACATTATTTTATGCGTTTACTACTCCTTGCTTTTGTAAGCATTACACTATTTGCTTCCTGCTCAAGTTCGAAGATCTCTGCAAAAAATGATTATGTGCTTGTACCAGATGATCGCTCCAAAATAGTGAGTGGAATTATTAATCGTTCGATTTTAGAAAACGATACGGCATTTGCTTGGTTCAAAGAAAATATGAAATGGGGCGAAGCAGATGCATCTGCTATTGAGGCCATCAAAAAAAATGCATCCAAATTTTCTATCGTAGTAGTAGCTGGAACATGGTGCCATGATAGCAATAACCTGTTACCAAAATTTTATCGTTTACTAGAAAAAGCAGGTTACCCAGAATCAAAAGTTTTATTGATAGCTGTTGATAGAAAAAAGCACGCTTACAAACAATACGAAAAGAAATATGGGATCACTAATACACCAACATTTATTGTGATGCAAAATGGTAAAGAAGTTGGTCGTGTTACTGAAAATGGAAAAACCGGTTACTTCGAAAAAGAACTCGGTGAAATTATTGCTGCTTTATAAATAAATATCTTGTTGTAAAAACTTTTCCAAGAAATACAATTAGAATACTTACATAGAACCCACCCAGTTTTTTAATTCCATTTCCTTGCCATCAAAACAGGCATAAGTGAAATTGCGAATCCAATCCCCAAGGTTGATATACCTACTCTGATCATTTAATACATAATCGATCGGATAGTGCCGATGTCCAAACACAAAATAATCCACCTGCTTTTGTTTCAAATAATCTTGTGCAAAAACAATTAGCCATTCTTTCTCAGCACCAAGAAATAGCTCATCAGAATTGCCCGTTTTTTCCCTGCTCTTTCTGCTAAAATAATTGGCCAACCCAATTCCCCAATTAGGATGGATCATGCCAAACAACAACTGACAAACAGGATTGCGAAATATTTTTTTGATGAATTTGAAACCATGATCACCCGGACCTAAACCATCACCATGACCGATATAAAATTGTTTGCCATTCCACTCAAAGATTTGCGGCTCAAAATAAACTGGGATGTTTAATTCTTCTTGAAAGTAATTGTTCATCCACATATCGTGGTTGCCTACAAATACATGCAATTTTATTCCTGCATCAGAGAGCTCGGCGAGCTTGCCGAATAATCTAGTATAGCCCCTTGGTACAACGGTTTTATATTCGAACCAAAAATCAAAAATATCGCCCACAATAAAAATCTCGGCTGCATCATTTTTAATCGACTCAAGAAACGCCACCACTTTTTTTTCTCTGACCAAACTACTTACTTGGTCGGGCGCACCCAAATGAAAATCTGACAAAAAATATATTTTTTTACCTGACTCGAGCTCCATGCTAACTTTTATTTTGTTTTTGACGCATGTACTCCAATACATCACCTGATTGAATAATGGGATGATTGATGATCGGCTCTTTAAACCAGTAGATCCATGCAGAAGTGGTAGTTTCGTTTGTTATAAAAACAGTTGCTAGTTCTCGTTGATATGGAAGTGCTCCATCTTCTGGATCTGCATGAATACCTTCATAAGCATCTAGCTGTTCCATTGCCCAATAAAATTCTTCCTCGTTTTTAATGCGATATAATTCACCAATGATATAAGCTTCATCTGTAGTTGGTAATGCTGCAGGGAATTCGCCCATATCATATAAATAACCCTTCACTTTCGCTTCACTTACCAGCGTAAAATAACGACTGATATATTCGAATGCAGGAGCTTGAAAGCCGCTGCGCAGTGAACCATAAACAAATATTTGGAGAATGGGCTCTTGCATATAGTATAAAGTTACAAGCTATCTTTTATTGCCTATCAATCAAAAAACAAAAAACTTCTTTGGGTCCGTGTACCCCAACCACCAAGGTTTTTTCAATGTCGGCAGTTCTACTCGGACCAGAAGCTAGCGTTATTAAAGAAGGAAGTTCCAAACGGTATTTATCTAATAATCCGTTCAAGCCATCAGAAATATCATAGACCAGCTGATTTGTATAAGCTACACAGATATGTACAGGTGCATACACACTTACAGTTCTTCCACTTGGCTGTCCACTGCTTAATAGAAGGCTCCCAGTGCGCGCAATTAGTTGTTCGCAAAAAGTGATACTTGCTTCACAATCTGCAAGGTCTGTTGAGTTGATGTTGGTGAACCCCTTTTCAATCAATCTTGATTTAAGGTCTTCTTCTACGCAAAACACTTTCGACCATTTTCTTTGTGCGGCAAGGAGGTTTAACTGCACTGCTAGTTCTGCTTCGTTGGCACAAAATGAAAATCTGCCTTGTAATTTGGTAAAGTTTTCTGCGAATTCAATTTCCAATTCTTGTGTAGAAGGTTGGAAAGGAAAGCTATTAGATTCGCTTTCCGGAAAGGGAACAGGCACTGGTTTTTTCAGTGCCTGTTTAATCTTGTTTAATATATTATCTCTAGAACTGTTAGACATGTTCTACTGATTTATTTATGGAACAATAGTAGTTGGTTCTTCAGGATCATTTGCAACGATCGGAAGAATCGGCAAATCCAATGGAACTGGAGGAATAGGAACTTCTAGGATTTTCTTTTCTTCAAAAGGCCTTTTACCAATTAATTCTTCCACATCTGATTTATGTAATACTTCCTTATCTAATAATTCTTTCGCTAACAATTCAACCTGTGCTCTTTTCTCTGTAAGTAAAGCAATGGTTCTTACATAAGCCTCAGCTACCAATTTACGCACTTCATCATCGATCATTTTTCCGGTCTCCTCACTAAATGGCTTAGTGAATGTATTCTCCTGTGATGGATCATAGAAACTGATATTCCCGATCTTGTCGTTCATACCATAAGTGGTTACCATGCTGTAAGCCATCTTGGTGATCTGTTGTAAATCATTTGCTGCACCTGTAGATATTTTACCGAAGAAAATTTCTTCAGCTGCTCTTCCACCGAGTGTCATACAAAGTTGATCGATCAATTGTTCTGTAGTATATAAGTATTGCTCTTTCGGCGTGTACTGCGCATAACCCAATGCAGCCGTGCCTCTTGGAACGATGGTAACTTTTAATAATGGATAAGCATGTTCTAAGAACCAACCACAAATAGCATGGCCAGCTTCGTGATAAGCAATCACTTCTTTTTCATCCGGAGAAATGATTTTATTCTTTTTCTCCAATCCTCCAATGACACGATCAATCGCATCCTGGAAGTCGCTCATGTCAACCGATGCTTTATCTTTTCTTGCTGCAATCAACGCTGCTTCATTACAAACGTTCGCAATATCAGCACCCGCAAAACCTGGGGTCTGTTCTGCCAACTTATGTACATCCAATGTTTCAGAAACTTTAATCACACCCAAATGCACTTTAAAGATGGCTTCTCTTCCTACAACATCCGGACGATCAATAGAGATCTGACGATCAAAACGACCAGGACGCAATAATGCAGAATCCAATACATCGGGGCGGTTAGTTGCTGCTAAGATGATGATACCAGTGTCGCCACCAAATCCATCCATCTCCACCAATAATTGGTTCAAAGTATTTTCACGCTCGTCGTTACTCATCATGGCATTTCTACCACGAGCACGACCGATCGCATCGATCTCATCTATAAATATGATACAAGGTGCTTTTTCACGAGCTTGCTTAAACAAGTCACGCACACGGCTTGCACCCACACCCACAAACATTTCTACGAAATCACTACCACTCAAGCTAAAGAAAGGCACTTGTGCTTCTCCCGCCATGGCTTTCGCTAATAATGTTTTACCAGTACCTGGAGGTCCGATTAGCAATGCACCTTTTGGAATCTTACCACCGAGTGCAGTATATTTTTTCGGATTCTTTAAAAAGTCAACGATCTCCATCACTTCCACTTTAGCTTCATCCAAACCGGCAACATCAGAGAAAGTGATATTTACTTTAGCACCTTTATCAAATAGGGTTGCTTTAGATTTTCCAATATTGAAAATGCCACCCGGGCCACCTCCGCCTGAAGGACCACCCATTTTGCGCATCAATAAAACCCATGCTGCAATGATGATCAGTAAAGAAAGGATGGTGTTTGCAACCGGACCAAACCATTCGCCCTCATCCGTAGGATTGGTAGATACTTCAGAGATATGATTGGCTGCGTAAAAATCTTTCAACCCGTCGTTAAAGCTTTTCCAATCGGTTACTTTGAACTCGAATAAAGGAACTCCTTTATACTTTTCTTTAGATAGTTTGGTTTTAAACTTTACAGTGTAGTATTCTTTTTCAAGACTATCTGCTTTAATATAAACCCTAACTACTTCTTTATTTCTTACAAGATCCAAACGCTCTACGTCGCCCTTCGCCAACATTTCTTGTTTGAATTCCTGTTCACTCACCCTACTTAAATCGGGCGACATTTTCCAGAAGTTGGCAGATAATAATACCATCCCAATGATTCCATAGATCCAGTAAATACTGAATTTCGGACCTTTGCGTGGAGCATCACCTTTATCGTTCTGAATGTTAAATTTTGGGGCTTTATTTTCCTGTGACATATCTGTTTCCTCTATTATATATAATGTTTCAAACTATAACCTACAATACTATTTCAGCTTTTCAACTTCTTCGTGCATCACTGAACCCGCATCACTCCACATTTCCTCGAGCTTATAAAATTTCCTCGCATCTGGTTGCATCACGTGCACTACAACTGTAACATAATCGATCAATGCCCATTGTCCTGTTGGTCGGCCTTCGTGCTTATAAGGGTTTTCCAAACAAGCTTTTTGTACCTGATCTTCCACAAAATCGCAGATGGCGCGAACCTGTGTGGTTGAACTGGCTTCACAAACTACAAAAAAGTCGGCCGCTGCCTCAGGAATACTTCTAAGATCCAAACTAACAATATTTTCTCCCTTCTTATCAAGAATGGCTTTAATGATCGCCTTAAAAATTTTGGAATTCCGGTTTATACGTGTAATTCTAGTACCGGTTGTTGCGGTGCTTTTGTTTTGTACGGAGAGCGTTGCCAATAAATTATGTTGTTTAAGAGTGATTGATTGAGCAGCTTCGTTGCTACCTTCGTCAAAAATAGTAATTCTTTGTTACCAATAAATGCTAAAACTCCTATTGGAGAACCATTTTTCGAATTACATGAAGTTGATAGCACCAACATCTATGCCATTGACAAGCTTCAGGCTAATTTGGCTGCTCATGGCACGGCATTCTTTGCAAATAGACAATTTGCAGGAAAAGGGCAGCGCGGCAAGAACTGGATATCCGAGAGCGGTTCAAATATCATTTTATCGGTAGTTATTGACCCTTCCTTTCTTTTAATTAACCAACAATTTGCTTTGAGCGTGATGGCATCACTAGCCGTTTTTGATTTTTTTTCGTCATATGCAGGTGAAGAGACCAAAATAAAATGGCCAAATGATTTATTTTGGCGTGACAGAAAGGCAGCAGGAATTCTCATCGAAAACCATCTTCAGGGTAATAAATGGCAGAATTCGGTTATTGGAATTGGAATCAATATCAACCAAACCGAATTTTCTCCCCTCATACAACAGGCTGTTTCCTTAAAACAAATCACTGGAAAAGCTCATGATCCTGTGCAAATGGCTAAAGAACTTTGTGGCCATATACAAAAAAGATACGATGCACTTCAAGGCTTACAAATGCAGTCTCAACTAGAGGAATACAATTTGCATTTGTACAAAAAAAACGAGACCGTTCGATTCAAAAAAGATGCCATCGGTTTTAGCGCACAGGTGAAGTCTGTCAATAATCGTGGCGAACTCATGCTGAAAGATGGATTACAAGACAGTTTTCAATTTGGTGAAATTGTATGGATCCACTAAAAATGAAATGCCAATCAATTGAACTTAATTTGCAAAGAATAAATAAATTATCTAATGACTGAGTTCCGTTTAACCCAATATTCACACGGTGGTGGTTGTGGTTGCAAAATTGCACCTTCTGTATTGAGTACCATTTTACATTCTAGTTTTCCTGCTCCAGAAAATAAAAATTTACTGGTTGGAAATGCGAGTAATGATGATGCCGCAGCCTATGACCTTGGAAATGGAACAGCGTTGATTAGCACAACAGATTTTTTTATGCCGATTGTGGATGATGCATTTTCATTCGGAAAAATTGCTTCTGCCAATTCTATTAGCGATGTGTATGCCATGGGTGGCAAACCCATTATGGCGATAGCAATACTTGGATGGCCCATCGAAAAAATTCCTGCTGAAGTTGCACAGAAAGTGTTGGAAGGCGCTCGTAGCATCTGTTTGGAAGCAGGCATTCCATTGGCAGGCGGACATAGTATTGATAGTCCGGAACCCATCTTCGGTTTAGCAGTAAGTGGCTTAGTAGACATTGCAAATCTTAAAAGAAATAATACCGCCAAAGAAAACGACTTGTTATTTATTACCAAACCAATTGGTGTGGGCATCATGGCCACGGCACAAAAAAGAGGAAAGATCACTGAAGCAGATTTGGAAATTCTACTCAAACAATTGAGCACTCTAAATAAAGCAGGAGAAGCACTGGGAAAAATTCCGGGTGTGCACGCAATGACGGATGTTACTGGTTTTGGACTGATTGGTCACTTAACAGAAATGGCTGAAGGCAGCGGACTCAGCGCTGAAATTAATTATGCATCCATTCCTTTTTTAGCAGGAGCCATTGAATACCAGAAACAAAAAATTGGTCCGGGTGCAACAGCCCGCAACTGGAATAGTTATGCTACTAAAGTGAGCATTGCTGCAGGAATTGATGAAACGGAAGCATTACAATTATTGCCCGATCCGCAAACCAATGGGGGCTTGATGGTTTCAGTTGATCCAGCTTCTCTGGCAGAAGTGGTTGCTGTATTTGAATCATTCGGTTTAGCTGCTTACGCAAAACCCATTGGAAAAATGGTAGCACAAGGCGATAAGATCATTCGAGTTTTATAGTTTTAAAAAACCATATTTCCTTTATTCTTGATCTGCTCATTGGTGAGTTCAACTACCAACTGCACCCCTGTGATGGAGTTGATGGTTTGTTTGATCCAAGTACATTTTTCATCGTCCACAAAATCGCCCTTCATCAGCCATAGAAAATCCATATGCCTGAATTCGGGCAAGAGATATTCACCGTCGAATTGATTGTGGTAAACATAATGACTCAAAAAACTATTGGGCTCAATAGATTCATACACAGAAAAAAAATAGCTCCGTTCTTTCTTTCTTAAATGAATTTCAATATCGTTGTTGAGTCTAAACTGATAGCCCAATAAATTGTTTAAGTGCCAGCAAAACTGATAACTCTTGATGGGCGCTGTAATGCCCAGCAGGCGAGTGTCTTCGAAAAAATCTTCATTCAATTCGTCAACGTTCAAACGAAGTTTCGACATGGTTGGCAGATTAAAGTTCTATATCAAAAGTTTTTTCTTCCTTGCCTCTTAAGATGCGCAATTTGGTTTTATCGCCCTTGTCAAATTTTCCAAGAGCATCCATATAACTACGTACATCAACAAATTTCATATCCCCTAATTGCAATAACACATCGCCTGCTTGCAAGCCAATTTTTTCGGCTATTTTACCCGGACTAACACCATCAATTCGCATTCCTGTTCCACTATATCCATAATCAGGAATCACACCCAGCGTCACTTTTAATTTATTATTACGGCCTGCTGCTGCTTCCCTGGTTTTTGTAAATACGAGTTTTCCTTTTGTGTCATTTGCAATGATGAGTTGGTGAATCATTTGCACAATATTTTTCTCGCCGTCGTAATTGATCTTATCCCAATCGTCTGTGGCTTTGTGATAGTCTGGGTGACTACCCGTGAAGAAAAATAAAACCGGCATATCTTTTCTGTAGAAACTTGCATGGTCGCTCGGACCACTTCCTGAACTATCAAACTTTACTAAGATTTGAGGATTATTAACTGATGCAAAATATTCGCCCCAGGTAGGTGAAGTGCCATAACCACCAATGGTTAATTTATGAGAGGTATCATAGCGTCCAACCATATCCATATTCAACATATAGTTTGCTGTGATGTTGATGGTAGGGTCATCGATCCAATGCTTGCTACCAAAGAGTCCTAGCTCTTCGCCAGAAAAATGGATGATCAAATAATTGTTGTTCTTGGGAGATGACTTCACCAAAATTTTTGCAAGCTCAATTAATGCCGCAGTTCCACTGGCATTATCATCAGCTCCATTGTGAATGATATGACCAGTATCTAAAGCGTTCTTGTCTTCGCCATAACCTAAGTGGTCGTAATGCGCACCAAGGATTATAGTGTTTGCAGCATGGTTATCGATATAGCCAATGATATTGCTGGCCGATCTTTTCTGCTCAGCGATCTGAACATTAACTGCAAGATCAAGACTTGCAGCATTGTCAAAGAAATAATGTTTGTATCCTGCTTTAGTAATATAGATTACTGGAATCTCTACTTGTTTAGAAGTGTCATTTTTATTGAACTGTACATTATCAGTGATTGCAGAACTATTGTATAAGAATAAAGCAGTAGCTCCTTTTGCTTTAATAGCTTCTGCTTCTTTACGAATGGTTTCGTCAATATCAAAATGCGGGTTGGTTTTATTTTCTTCCAACACTTCTTTTAAGTCTTTGAACCAAGGTTGCCCTTTTTCGTTCAAAGCCATAGCAGGATTGCCTTTTACAGATTTTTGCGCGCTATAGGTTAATGGAAAATATTCTGTTTTTTGTTCCAAAGCATGACCATTGATCACTAAACTGGTAGCGCTGGTAAATTGCTTTCCTTCGTTGATCTCAAATGTTTGCACATAGCCATCTTTACCCTTGGGTTGCAAACCAATTTGTTGGTATTGTTGAACAATATATGCTAGTGCTAATTGCTCGCCCTTGGTGCCTGTACGTCTGCCCTCTAATTTATCATCAGCCAAATACTTGACGTGTGCTTGTAAGTTAGCTACTAGTTCCTGACTTGCTTTTTCTTCGGCTAATCTTTTTTTCCTTTTACTTTGCGCATTCGCAAGAGTTGAAAAGAGTAATACTACCAGTAGTAGCTTTTTCATATATGTTCGATTTATGATTGCAAAAATAACCGTTTTAAGCATCCATTATAATGATTGATACAGCGTTTACAAGGTTTCGACAGGATTCTCTTCCCAATCTCGTAACAAAGCGCTCTGTTTAGCGGTTACTTTTGCTATTCAATTTTAAAATTTGTTGAAACAGGAATTAAATATTGCATTAGTGGGTAACCCCAATAGCGGAAAAACTTCGCTATTCAATGCATTAACAGGCCTCAACCAAAAAGTGGGGAACTTTCCAGGAGTAACAGTTGATAAAAAAACGGGGATTCTTGATCTGGGCAATGGAGTACATACCAGAATCATTGACCTTCCCGGAACTTATAGTTTATATCCCCGCAGAGCAGACGAATGGGTGGCTTATAAAGTACTCATGAATGCTGATCAAGACATTAAAGCTGATTTGGTTTTATTGGTTGCAGATGCAAGCAACCTGAAACGAAATTTGCTTTTCTGCAGCCAGATCATTGATCTAAAAATTCCTGTGATAGTTGCATTAACCATGAATGATCTTGCAGCGAAAAAAGGGATCATCATTGATGTAAAAGGATTAGAAGCTGAATTGGGTGTTCCTGTGATCTTGATCAATCCTAGAAAAAACAAAGGACTTGGTGAATTAAAAACAGTGCTTGCGAAATTTGTAAAAAATTCTTCCAGTTTTAGTGAGACTGATTTTATAGATAATAAACAAATGGCTCCTGCGGCTATTGAAGCAGTACAACAGCTATTTCCTGAACTGAGCGACTATGCGGCAGTACACTATTTGATCAATCACGAAAATTTTCCTTTGACGGATCAATTACAGGTAGCCGTTGAACAAATTGAAAAAGACAATCATTTCAATCCTACTAAAACACAGGCCGACGAAATCATGCAGCGCTTTGGGCATATTCGGAAGATCATGAAGAAGAATGTTACCGAGCCTGATCCATTAGAGCAAAAACATTTTTCTGATAAACTCGACGATTTATTATTACACAGAACTTGGGGTTATTTGATTTTATTCGCCGTTTTGTTTTTATTATTCCAAAGTGTATTCTGGTTAGCACAGTTTCCAATGAATGCTATTGAGATTATTTTTAAACAATTTGCAGGTTGGTTGGCAAATAGTTTGGCGCCAGGATGGTTAGAAGACCTTTTAGTAAATGGAATCGTTGCGGGCATGAGTGGCATCTTTGTTTTTATCCCACAGATCATGATCTTGTTTGGGATCATCACCATTTTAGAGGATACCGGTTATATGGCACGCATCAGTTTTTTGAGTGATCGACTCATGCGAAAAGTGGGACTCAACGGCAAGAGTGTAATGCCCATGATCAGTGGGTTTGCTTGTGCAGTGCCGGCAATCATGAGTGCACGAAATATTGAAAACAAAAAAGAAAGACTACTTACTATTTTAGTAACTCCTTTAATGAGTTGTAGTGCCCGACTTCCTGTATATACCATTTTAATTTCTTTGGTGATCAGTAATAAATATTATTTCGGATTCCTAAGCTTGCAAGGTCTAGTGATGATGGCCCTTTATTTATTAGGAGTAGTCATGGCATTAATAGTGAGTTATGTAATGAAGTTGGTCATCAAAATTCAAGAAAAAAGTTTTTTCATTTTAGAGCTCCCAATTTATCGTGCACCAAGATGGGCCAATGTGGGTATTACCATGGTAGAGAAAGCTAAAATCTTTGTTACTGATGCGGGTAAAATTATTATGATCATCAGTGTGCTATTGTGGTTTTTATCGTCGCACGGACCAGGCACTAGGATGGCAGATATAGAAGCTAAATATGCTTTGCAGTTACAGCAACATCCAACTGATGCTAAAGCAATCAACAAACATCTATCTTCTGAGAAATTGCAAAATTCTTATGCAGGGGTATTGGGAAAATTTATAGAGCCTGCTATTCGTCCATTAGGTTACGATTGGAAAATTGGTATCGCCATTATTAGTTCTATTGCAGCAAGAGAAGTATTTGTAGGAACGATGGCTACCTTATATAGTGTGGAAGAAAATGATGACAGTTCACTTCGAGAAAAATTGCACGCTGCTAAACACGAAGACGGCACGAAGGTTTATACATTGCCCGCTGCTGTTTCGCTGATGATATTCTATGTACTTGCAATGCAATGCATGAGTACTTTAGCTGTTGTAAAAAGAGAGATAAAGTCTTGGAAATGGCCTTTGTTTCAATTCTGCTATATGACAGGCCTCGCTTATCTGATGAGTTTATTGGTGTATCAGATCTTCAAATAATAAATAAGGAAGAAGCATTATTTTGAACTCCCCGAAATTTTACTGGGGAAACGCATGTATACAGAAGTGCCTTTACCCAACTCACTTTCAACTGAAATAGAACCACCGAGCATTTCAATATAATCTCGTGTTAGGATCAATCCCAATCCACTACCTTTTTCGTTGAGCGTTCCGGCAGAGCTTTCATTTTGTTCGCCATCTAAAATATGGCCCGTTGTTTCAGCATCCATTCCCACTCCATTATCGCTTACTGATAATAAAATCATATCCTTTTCTGTAGATGCACAAACAGTGATCACACCGTCTTTGGTAAACTTATTCGCATTGCTGATCAGGTTCCTCAAAATAAATCTCAGTGCGTTAATATCAGAATTGATAAACAGATCGTCGTCAACTAAATTCGCAAGGATATTCGATTTTAGTGAGGCCATCACTTCAAAGCTTTTATACATATTGCTGATCAATGTATACAAGTGTATTTTCTCAGATTCAAAACCCTTACCCTTCATTTGCATTGATCCCCAATCAACCAAGTTATTCAACAACTCCACAGTACCATCAATCTGCTTTGCAGCCATTTGCATCAATGCAGCTGAGTCTTGCTTGCTGAGCAATTTTTTTCCACTTAATTCTATGATCGATTTAACTGCACCTACAGGATTTCTTACATCATGAGCGATGATCGATAGAATCCTATTTTGCAATTCCATTTGTTGTTCCAGCTTTTCTCTTTGATGTTGCAACTGTTTATTCAATTGCTTCTGATCTAACAATTTGATTACCTGCCGCGCTAAAGTTTGTAGAAAAACAATTTGTCCTTCATCCAATTCATGCGTTTCCGTATCCATGATCGAAAGCACACCAATTGCAAGTCCCGTTTTATTCAATAAACGAATCCCCGCCACAAATCGAATATTAGGGTTGCCCGTAACTAAAGGATTATCAGAAAACCGCTCCTCTGCGTTAGTATCTGCTACTTCAAAAAAAGTATCCCTTTGTGCAAGAAAATATGAGGAAATGGAAAATTCTCTGGGAAAGCTATTTTGTTCTAATCCAATTTTGGCCTTAAACCATTCACGTTCCTGATCAATAAAAGAAATGGTAGCGATCGGCGTTTTTGCAATACTTGCAGCTAGTAACACAATATCATTGTATTCATCCTCAGGTTCCGTATCGAGGATTTCATAACTATATAACTCCTTTAATCGTTGTTGATCGTTTGGAGGTATCTGTGGCGTAGCAGTAAAAAGAGATATTTGAGCCAGGGGCTCTTTTCTTTTTTGCATGATTGTCCCTGTTGGGTATGTAAAGAACGTCAAAATAATGATTTTATTATATTCCTATATCACCATCTTACTATTATAGTATGAGAATAGATAAAAGATAAAAGTGAAGAGAGGAGGAAGAAAGTGAAGAGTTAAGAGATAAAAGTGAAGAGAGGAGGAAGAAGAAGTGAAGAGTTAAGAGATAATAGTGAAGAGAGGAGGAAGAAGAAGTGAAGAGTTGGACACAGTGCTTAACTAAAAAACCCGAGGCATGCCTCGGGTTAAAAATGGTAAGAGTTGATAAACAACCATCTCTTACCTTATAATCTTATTCACCTCTCTTCACTCTTATCTCTAAATCTTTTATCTTCTAAGAGCCCCAGGCTTCTAGTATCTCTGCAGTGTGATTCTTCGTGTCGGGCTTCGCGATGATCTTCACGATTTTACCGGTCTCGTCGATCAAGAAAGTAGTTCTTGTGGTGCCCATATACGTGCGGCCCATGAATTTTTTCTCGCCCCATAAATTGTATTTGTCTACAATTTTCTTGTCTTCGTCAGATACCAATGGGAAAGGCAATTCAAATTTCTCTTCAAATTTCTTGTGGCTAGCTACGCTATCGGTGCTAACTCCTACAATCTGAAATCCTTTCTTTAATAATAATGCATAATTATCCTTTAGGTTACAAGCTTGTGCGGTACAACCTGGTGTATCATCTTTTGGATAAAAATATAATATGACTTTCTTCCCTTTAAAATCAGCCAATGAGATTGGTTTACCATTTTGGTCAACCGATTTGAAAACGGGCGCTTTACTTCCCTCTTTTAATACTGCCATTTTATTTTATTTAGTGTACAATCTATATATATTAACCGTGTAATCTACTTTTTGTTCCATTATCGTGCCAAGTTTAAAAAAATTAATCCCCTTTTTCACTCATGGACCTTACATTTGCACAATTTATTTTTTTGCAATTATGCCTAAAGACAGCTCGATACACTCGGTTTTAATTATTGGTTCTGGGCCCATTAGAAGGGATCAAAGTGATCCTTATTAACAGTAACCCTGCCACTATCATGACCGATCCGATGATGGCCGACAAGGTTTATCTGCTCCCTTTGACGGTTGAAAGTATCGAAAAAATATTAGATGAGAACCAGATTGATGCAGTATTACCTACAATGGGCGGACAAACTGCCCTAAATCTGTGTAAAGAGGCTGACGAATTAGGTGTTTGGAACAAGTATAATTGTCGCTTAATTGGCGTAGATATTGCCGCAATTGACACGGCTGAAGATCGCGAGAAATTCCGACAATTAATGGTTAAAATCGGGATAGCTGTAGCCCCAAGTAGGGTTGCAAATAGTTTCTTAGAAGGAAAGGAATTTGCACAAGAGATTGGTTTTCCGTTAGTTATCCGCCCTTCATTTACCCTCGGGGGTACTGGTGGGGGCTTTGTTCATAGTAAAGACGACTTAGACTCAGCCCTAGAAAAAGGCTTGAAAGCTTCCCCTATTCACGAAGTATTGGTAGAGAAAGCTGTGTTGGGATGGAAAGAATACGAATTGGAATTACTGCGCGATTGTAACGATAATGTGGTAATTATTTGTACGGTAGAAAATTTAGACCCAATGGGCGTGCACACGGGCGATTCTATTACTGTAGCTCCAGCAATGACCCTTAGCGATACTGCTTTTCAGGATATGCGTAATAAAGCCATCTTGATGATGCGTTCATTAGGAAACTTCACTGGAGGCTGTAATGTTCAATTTGCACAGAACCCTGAAAATGAAGAATTGATTGCTGTAGAAATTAATCCACGTGTGAGTCGTTCTTCAGCCCTAGCTTCAAAAGCAACTGGATACCCAATCGCAAAAATTGCTGCCAAACTGGCTATCGGATACTCTTTGGATGAATTAAAAAATCAGATCACAAAAACTACTTCCGCTTATTTTGAGCCTGCACTAGACTATGTGATCGTTAAAGTTCCACGCTGGAACTTTGATAAATTCAAAGGTGCCAATGATACCCTTGGCTTACAAATGAAGAGTGTAGGTGAAGTAATGGCGATTGGCAGAAGCTTTACTGAAGCCATCCAAAAAGCTTGTCAGAGTTTAGAAAACGAAGCTTTAGGGTTGGGTTATTATGGTAAAAGTTTGATGAAGAGCGATGAAATTGTAGAATATATCAAGACCCCGAAATGGGATCGCATTTTCCGTATCAAAGACGCACTGATGCAAGGTTCTACCGTTAAATCGATCGCTCAAGCAACCGGAATTGACCGCTGGTTTTTATATCAGATTCAACAGATCTGTCATATTGAAAAAGAAATTGCTCAATATACTTTAGATACGATTCCTACAGCGCTTTTAAAAGAAGCAAAGAAGAACGGATTTAGCGATTTACAAATTGTTCGGATCATGAACAATACCTGCACCGAAGATGAAGTATACGAAAAAAGAAAAGCCCTTGGCATTACCCGTGTTTATAAAATGGTTGATACCTGTAGCGCTGAATTTGAAGCTAAAACGCCGTATTTCTACAGTAGCTTCGAAGGCTAAACTTTTAAAAAATATTAAAAATTGCTTTTTAGTCAAAGGCCGCTTGTTAAAGGCGGCCTTTGTATTTACTTTGCAAGTCTAGCATCCTTTTTGCTAGAGAGTATTGTCCCATGGAGAAGAAACATTCTGAACAGGTTTTTCAAACAAATAACCCCAGCCGCTGGCAAAGATTTAAATGGGGAGGTAGAATCTTGCTTTTTATCTTGATTCTAGTGATTGCAATTATTACCATCGCTATCAAAAACATGTACCTGCCTAATCTTCCAATGATGCAGGGGCAGGCTATGAAAGAAGTAATTCAGGCAGAGAAATCGACCAGTAAACTCGCAAAAAAATACCAAGGATTTCGAAAATTCATCGATAATAGGTGGGCAAAAGGTAGGGGCTGTGGTCAGGAAGATAGTGTGCTCAACCTTTCCAACTCAGCTCTTTTTAGTGACAGTCTCGGTATCCGTGCAGCATTCTATGTGGCTTGGGATGCACAATCTTTTTTCTCACTGAAAAGAAATATTTCCAAAATGAATCTGGTAATGCCCGAGTGGTTTTTCCTTGATCCAATTGGAGATTCTGTTTATACTAAAATTGATGAGCGAGGCTATGATGTAATTAAGGCCTCAGGTGTTCGCGTAATGCCCATGATGACTAACAATGTAAAATCTGTTTTTAGAGGAGACATTGTGCATCGCATCATCAACGATCCGGTTAAGAAAAATAAATTGATTAACGACCTTGTAAAGCTGATCAAAAAAAATGGCTTCGTTGGAATCAATATTGATTTCGAGGAACTGATTGAAACAAAAAACGAAGTACTCACTAATTTTCAAAAAGAATTATATCAGCGTTTTCATAAAGAAGGATTATTGGTTTCGCAAGATGTGATGCCTTTCAATGAAGACTACGATTATAAATCACTAGGAAAGTATAACGATTATCTTTTCTTGATGGCATATGATGAGCATTCAAGCGATACAAAACCCGGACCCATCAGCAGTCAGAAATGGATTGAAGCAGCAGTTGATCAATTAGCAAAAAAGGTATCCCCTAATAAAATTGTTTTGTGTTTAGCTGCTTATGGATACGATTGGGTAAAAGGCGGACAAGGAACCGATGTTACCTATCAGCAAGCATTGGTTATTGCAAGAGAAAGTGAAGGAAAAGTAACCTACAATAATGATACTTATAATTTGAGTTATCAGTATTGGGACGATAACGATAAAGAACATGAAGTTCATTTTACGGATGCTGCAACGAATTTTAATACGGTACGTTTTGCTACTGAATATCCACTAGCAGGAACTGCACTTTGGAGACTAGGTAGTGAAGATAGCAGGTTATGGGATTTTTATAATCAGCCCATGAGCCGAAAAGCATTGGCAAAATTTAACTTCACAGAATTTAATAAAGTAGAGGCAACAGACGATGTTGACTTTATGGGTGATGGAGAAGTGTTGGATGTATTGTCTACGCCGAGAGAAGGACATATCACACCAGAAATAGATTCTTCATTGATGCTCATCAGTGAAGAAAAATATGATTCCTTACCAAGCATGTTTGTGGTAAAACAAATGGGCCGAGTGGATGCATCACAAAAGAAATTAGTACTCACATTTGATGATGGTCCAGATCCAGTGTATACCCGTCAGATCTTAGACATCCTTTCAAAGTATCATGTGCCTGCAAGCTTTTTTGTTGTAGGTATTGAAGCGGAAAATAATATCCCGCTGATCAAAAGAATTTATAACGAAGGTCATGAATTGGGTAACCACACATTTACCCATCCCAATATGGCCAAAGTGAGTAGGCAACGGGCTTTCCTGGAAATGGATGCCACACGCTTATTGTTAGAATGTATTACCGGACATAGTACCATTATGTTCCGTGCACCATATAATGCAGATGCACAACCAGAAAAAATGGAAGAGCTGGTTCCTGTTGCATTGAGTAGAACAAGAAATTATTTAACCATTGGAGAAAATATTGATCCAGAAGATTGGGAAGCAAGTGAAGTTCCAAATTTTAACGCCGATACCGTTTACAATCGTGTGATGGCATTAAAGGATCGGGGTAATATTATTTTATTACACGATGCCGGTGGAGATAGAAGCGCCACAGTAAAAGCACTTCCTAGATTAATTGAAGACTTACAAAAACAGGGTTATACATTTATAACAGTTGCGGAATTATTGAATAAGAAACGGGATGATATGATGCCTCCTGTTCCTCCTGGAAGTGGTTATAATTTAATTCAGTTCAATAACTTCATTGCAGAATTCGGTTACTATCTGAGTCAGATTTTATTCGCACTCTTTATTCTGTTTTTAATTCTTGGATCCATTCGTTTGATCATGATGTTAAGCCTTTCTGTTTTGCAAAGAAAAAAGGAAAAATCATTCGCGCAAATTCCGTTTACAGGCAATCCACTTGTATCAATTATTGTACCCGCATACAATGAAGAAGTGAATGCAGTAAGTTCCATAGAAAATTTATTACGTTGCGACTATCCCAATTTTAATATCGTTTTTGTAGATGACGGTAGTACGGATAGCACTTATGAAAAAGTACAAAAAGCATTTTCAAATCATCCAAAGATTCAAGTATTTACCAAACAAAATGGCGGCAAAGCATCGGCATTGAATTATGGAATTGAACAAACCAATGCAGACTATGTAGTTTGTATTGATGCGGACACAAAACTTTTATCTAATGCTGTGAGCAAACTCATGCAACATTTTAGCAGAGAAAATGTAGGTGCAGTTGCAGGAAATGTAAAAGTTGGAAATGAAGTAAATATTATTACGCGTTGGCAGAGTATTGAATACATTTCTAGTCAGAATGTAGATCGAAAAGCATTCGCCTATTTAAATGCTATCACAGTTGTACCCGGTGCGATTGGTGCATTTAGAAAAGAAGCCGTAGAAGCTGCAGGTGGATTTAGTACCGATACTTTGGCAGAAGATTGCGACCTAACTATTCGGATCCTTCGTTGCGGCTATCAGATCGATAATGAAAATGGCGCCATCGCCATGACGGAAGCTCCTGAAACTTTGAAACAGTTTATGAAGCAACGTTTTCGTTGGACCTTCGGTGTAATGCAAACTTTCTGGAAAAATAGAGATGCTTTATTCAATCCTCAATTCAAAGCATTAGGCTGGTTGGCATTACCTGATATCTTATTATTTAAATACCTGATTCCGCTATTTGCACCATTGGCAGATATATTGATGCTGATTGGATTACTTACTGGAAATGCAGGCAAATTGGGCTTTTACTACCTCATATTTATGCTGGTAGATGCGGCAATTGCAGCACTTGCTTTCCTATTTGAAAAGGAACCCATCTGGAAATTGATCTGGTTATTACCGCAAAGATTAATCTACCGCTGGTTGATGTTGGTAGTGCTATTCAGATCTTATAGAAGGGCTTTCAAAGGCGAATTACAACACTGGGGTGTATTGAAGAGAACCGGAAATGTGAAAGACGTTCAGGATGCCACTCCAACTTTATAAAACTAAAGAAGGGTAGTATGTAAGAATACTGCCCTTCTTTTCTTTACTTTGCAGCGAATTCAATAAAAGTTTACCGGATGAAATTATCAGATATACAGGTTCAGAACGAGAAAGAAACCCGCGGTGGTTTCGGAGAAGGAATCCACGAAATTGGTAAGGAAAACGAAAATGTGGTGGTGCTAACGGCCGACCTTGCAGGTTCCCTAAAACTCGGACCCTTCATTAAAGATTTTCCAAATCGCTTTGTACAAGTAGGTATTGCAGAAGCAAACATGATTGGCATTGCTGCTGGTTTAACCATTGGCGGTAAAATTCCTTACACTACTACTTTTGCAAATTTCAGTACAGGAAGAGTGTATGATCAAATTCGTCAGAGTGTGGCATATAGCAATAAGAATGTAAAGATCTGTGCTTCACACGCAGGCTTAACGCTTGGCGAAGATGGTGCTACTCACCAGATTTTGGAAGATATTGGACTCATGAAAATGTTGCCAGGAATGACGGTGATTGTTCCTTGCGATTTTAATCAGACCAAGGCAGCAACTAAAGCAATTGCTTCTTATAAAGGACCGGTTTACTTGCGTTTCGGCAGACCGAAATGGCCCAACTTCACTTCTGTTGATGGAAGTGATTTTGTAATTGGTAAAGCACAGAAATTGAGTGATGGAACTGATGTTTCCATTTTCGCATGCGGACATATGGTGTGGAAGGCAATTGAAGCTGGAAAGATCTTAGAAGAAAAGGGAATTAGTGTGGAAGTAATCAATATTCATACCATCAAGCCTTTAGATGTGGAAGCAGTGATTGCTTCTATCAGCAAAACAAAATGTGCAGTTACGGTAGAAGAACATAATGTAATTGGTGGCTTGGGCGATTCCATTGCACAAGTTGCTGCAAAACATTGCCCTATACCTATTGAATATATTGGCACCAACGATACTTTCGGCGAAAGTGGAAAGCCAACAGAGCTATTAACCAAATATGGTTTAGATACGCCGTTTATTGTTGCTGCAGCTGAGAAAGTTTTAGCAAGAAAATAAATAGTTGTTTGATATAAATCTAGTAGAGGCTGCCAAAAAGGGCAGCCTTTTTTATGGAAATTAGTTTTTTGTAATGCTTTTTTATAAAGAGGGTTTAAAAAAATTGCTTTATGCTCTATAGTTACTTTGAATCCTTTGAAAATTTTAAATGAAATATATATTGTAATTTGAGAATATGCTGTCTAAGGAAATTGCTATCAAAAATAAAATCGCGTCTGAGTTGGTTTATACAATTAAACCATTCAATAAAGACAAAAGAAAAACGCAACCACATAAACACAATCAGTATTTAGAAATTGTTTACCTGCAAACTGGTTCTGGTTTTCATTGGATTGATGAAAAAATGTACACGATAACTTCTCCAGTTATTTTTCTAATTAAATCAAACCAAGTGCATCATTGGGATATTAATATTGAACCATCTGGATATGTAATAATATTAAAAGATATTTTTCCTGATTTCACTGATGACAACACTTTAAAATTACTTATAAAAAAAATTTATATAGGCGATTGTTTTACAATAGATAGCTTTCATGAAACAGAAATTAATCAATTGTTTCAACTTTTGCTCAATTCAGCAAGTAAATATTTGGACTATAAACCAATCATAATTGATGGTTTATTAAAAGCGCTACTTGGCCTCATAGCTCCCATCACACATTCTGCCGATGATGAGAATAATAAATATATAAAGCTTTATCAAAGATTTGTTGATTTGCTATTTTCCCATTTTAATGAGTTTCAACACATATCTGAGTTTGCTAATGCTTTGGATGTATCTGCTCAAAGTTTAAATACAGCATGCAATAAAACAGTCAACCAATCATGCAGGAAAATCATTGATGAATTCATTATGAATAATGCGAAGCAGCTTTTATTATTTACCGCTTTATCAATTAGCGATATAGCAATACGGCTTAAATTCAATAGCACTTCTTATTTTATCCGCTTCTTTAAAAAATATCAAAAAGTTACGCCTGATAACTTTCGTAATGATCACTTTTTGTTTGCAAATTATCAGTAAAGCTATATAGCAGCCCCTTTATTTTATCAATCTCAAGCAAAGTTTATTATCTAATAAACAAGACAACCATTTTATCAAAGGAAGATCTCAAAGCGAAATTGAGCATTGATTCGACTGAATAGTGCTATTCTTTGATTCGAAAATACTATTAAATTTATTGTACTATATAACTAACTTAATTACAACTAATTAAAAATTATTATTTATGATGAAAATCATAAATTTCAATGCTTGATATCATAAATATCTGTAAATAAATGGGTAAACTTTGAACGGTTAAGCAACAAAAAAGGGGATAAAAAAATAGTTATTCTTCCTCTGTTTTCTGTTTTCAATTCTTAGCTGAAATAAAGTTGATTGAAAATAAGGATGCTAAAAATATTAATTGAACACTTATTCAATGATTAAAAATAAATATATGAAACAACTACATTCAAAATCCTTTTTAGTTATTACTATCATAATCCTTGTTTTGGGTTATGCAGTAAGTTGTACAAAAAATGCTCAAATCGTAAATGGAGGAAATGACGCAAATGGAACAGAACTTATTTCATTAAAAGTAAATACTGCGCCAATTATAGATGGAACTATTGATGCATCATGGGCTAATTGTCAAAAACTAACCACAACCGTAGTTGTACCTGATCCGGGTAATGATTATTTTAAAGGATATGTTGGAAATTCACATACAGTATCGCTAAGATCGATGTATGACGGTAATAAAATTTATTTTTTAGCCGAATGGAACGATGCTAATAAAAGTTTTAATAGAGACCCTTGGTATTTTGACCCAGCATCAAAAACATGGAAAGAAGAAGATCGAAAACCAACTTTTGATGCCACTGGCAACAAAGTAAGAGACGCATTTTATGAAGATAAATTTGCGATGCTATGGAATGTAAATAATACAGTTACAGATTTTAATCAAGTAGGTTGCTATGCAACTTGTCATACTTCACTCGATCCACTAACTCACGGCGGTGCAACTGGAAGGCACTTTACAAAAAGCGCCTCAGAATTTCTTGATATGTGGCATTGGAAATCAGTAAGAACAGGGTTCCCAAGCAGTCAGATTGATGACCAATTGCAAAATAATACAGAGTTTGACCTTGTTGATGGAGGTAGACACGGAGACCCTAAAGTTTCTGGCGGATATTCTGATAACGTTCAAACACTTCCGTTAACAGGAGGTGCTCCAGGACAAACAGTTAATGTTCCAAAATATTTTGTTCCTGGAAGTACTAATTATTATTGGGTACTAAAAAGTGATCAAATTTCTGGAACAGCAAAACTAATAACAGGTGTTGATGTAAATGGAATTCTTACCTATTCTGGTGGAACAATAGATCCAAATACAGATACAGAATTTCAACGTAAGGGCAATACAACAGGAAGTAAATGCATGCCAAGTGTATGTGATGTAGCTCCTTTTGTAGGTGATAGAGGTGATATTACTGCGATGGCTTTTTTTACAGGAAGCGGATGGATTCTTGAATTTAGTCGCAATTTAACTACTACTAGTGGAATAGCTGGAAATACGGATGTTCAATTTGATATAACAAGTGATTATGTATTTGGTATTGGAGTATTTGATAATGCTGCCATTGCTCATGCAATTAATTCAAAATTGTTGTTGAAATTTCAGAAATAAGTAACCCTCTGTTTTACTAAAAACAATTATCATGTTAAAGAAAAAAACAGCGCTACTATCAGTCGGGGTTACTGCGATGCTGCTCCTATTTTCAGGATGTTATAAAACCACCACCCTGGTTGTAAACCCAGGTGCGGGTATCACAACTGAAATGAGTTATGCAAATGACATTACACCGATTTTTACAAAAAGTTGCGCACTAGCAGGTTGCCATGTTTCTGGAGGAAAGGCCCCCGACTTAACAAAAGACAACTCCTATAAAGCATTATCTGGCGGCGGTTACTTAAAAGCCGGAGATCCTGATAACAGTGTACTGATGCAATGGTTAACAGGAAAAAAATCTCCTGTAATGCCATTAGGTACTGGACCAGATGCTGCAATCAATGGAAAAGTTTATGCTTGGATTAAACAAGGTGCAAAAAACAATTAAATAAAATACAATGAAAAAATATATCATTCATTTCCCTTCTTTCCAGCTTAGACTACTGTTGCTATTGATAGCGGCGATTGTGATCACTGGAGCAGAATTGAAGGCACAGGATTCAACTGCTGCGCCAGTGGCAAAAAAGAAATCCTATGTTAAAAATACTTTTGAAGGAAACTATCTGATCGATAATCAAACCGTAATGGTACCTATTAAGGGAACCTTTGAATTTGATATCAATCACCGTTTCGGAACCATCGACCATAATTTTAAAGACCTGTTTGGTTTATTCGGTGGTGCTAATATGCGTTTAGGATTTAGTTATACACCCATCAAAGATTTGCAAGTAGGATTCGGAGCAAACAATTTTAATATGATTGTTGACTGGCATCTGAAATATGCGTTGGTGAAGCAAACCAAAGATGGTAAGATCCCGGTATCAATTACCTATTATGGTAATGCAGCAATGGATACAAGGGCTAAGAACGAAGCCTTACCGATTGTTACTACTTCAGACCGTTTCAGTTTCGTGAATCAGATCTTGGTGGCCAGAAAATTCTCAGAAGCATTTTCTTTACAGGGCTCATTTAACTACACCCATTTTAACAATGTGGATGGTTATGAAGATGCTAATAAAGTAATACAACCTGCCATGAAAAATGATCACCTTTCTTTCACAGTTGGTGCGCGTTACAAGATCTCTCCAAAAACTTCTATCATCTTCAATTATGAGCAGCCAATTACTGAACATTATTTGAATGATGTTATGCCAAACTTAAGTCTTGGTTTAGATATGAAGTCGAGCGGTCACGATTTCCAGGTATTCTTTGGAAACTATGGAAATACAATTCCTTCGTATAACTCATTGTATAACCAAAATGATTTTACAAAAGGTCAGTACGTTATTGGATTTAATATTTCTAGACTTTGGAATTTCTAATATTATTGAGAAATAAATTATAATAGGAAGATAAATATTAGGGTAAATAGGATAAAATAGAGTGTTAAAATTGAGACGTTGAAAACGGAGGGGATAGTGCCCCTCTGTTTATTTTATAGAATTTTTTTGGATAAACTTTCATTAAAGTTTGGGATAACAAATACTCATACACCCCCTGATCATCTTTTAGTTTTGTTCGATACAGACAAGTGTTTCAAGATTTACCTATCAGATTGCATGTTATGCGATTATTAGCTTCTTTAATTTTTCTACACTTTGAACGTTTTATGATTTCTTTTGCAATTGGTAGCATAGTAATTGTTTTTAGTTAAGTAGAAATTCAAAAACCTAAAACATTTATTATGAAAAACAGCACTACACAAAAAGCAACTTTGATCGGGATCAGCTTATTGCTGTTCTCAACTACTTACTCTTTTGCACAAAGAGGAAGAGACTATGGTGACCGTGATAGAAACGAACACCACGAAAGAAATGAACGTGAAGAAAGACATGAGTATCGCGAAAGAGAAGAACACCGCGAAAGCCGTTCATATAATGCACCTAGAGAAAACTACTACGAAAGACCAAGAACATCTGTAAGTATTGGAATTGGTAATGGTTTCGGATATGGCAACAGCTATTCTGGCGGAGGCGCTTATTATAGTCCTTATTCATCACACTATATTTCACCTCGTTTCGCACTTGGTTTTAGATTTAATTTATTGCCAATGGGATATATGTCAATGAACTGGGGTGGTTCTCCATATTACTATTACAATGGTTCGTTCATGCGTAATTATAATAACTATTACGAAGTGGTAGAAGCCCCAATAGGTGCAGAAGTTCCATCACTTCCAATTGATGCCAGACCAATAGTAATCAACGACATCAAGTTCTACGAGATCAATGGAAACTTTTTCAAAAAAGTGTACCATGGAAATGGAGAAACGAAGTGAGAAGTGAGAAGTGAGAAGTGAGAAGTGAGAAGTGAGAAGTGAGAAGTGAGAAGTGAGAAGTGAGAAGTGAGAAGTGAGAAGTGAGAAGTGAGAAGTGAGAAGTGAGAAGTGAGAAGTGAGAAGTGAAGGTAGGTGAATATAAAATTTAGTTCCCCTCCTGTGCGCATGCGCATAGGAGGGGCAGCCCGAGCGGTTTAGCGATGGGCGGGGTGGTTGTTAGAAGAATAATAAGCTTATCAGAATTGCAGCAATTACTGAGACCAAGTCCACCAACAGCATCGCTGATAAAGTATATCTCGTATTTTTTACTTTAATACTTCCAAAGTAAACAGCAATTACATAAAATGTAGTTTCAGCCGCACATTGGAAGATACAGGCTAGTCTTCCTGTTAAGGAATCAACACCATATGTGCGCATCGAATCGATCATGAATCCTCTGGAACCGGCGGCGTTGAAGGGTCTTAGGATGGCGATTGGTAATGCATCTACAATTTCTTTTTTCACACCCATCAATAAAAATAATTTGCCCATATAGCCTGATACAATTTCGAATACACCACTATTTCTAAATAATGAAATAGCAACTAACATTCCTAATATATAAGGGAAGATCCTTTTTCCTGTTGTTAAGCCGGATGCAGCGCCTTCAACAAATGAACTGAAAATGTCTTTGTCGTTCGATGCAAAATATTTTTCTCTATAAAATGCATAAGCCAAGATTGCAAAGATGATCACCAATAAAATCACGTTCGACAAGTTAGTAGTGAAATGATTCTTGCCAATTATGTCTAAGCGGGTAATATAAAAAAGTAATCCAGCAATAATCCCCATGATCGCTCCAAGAGAAATAATCAATGAAGCTGATTTGAAATTGATTTTTTGTTTGATGCCCACAATCAGCAATGCGGCTACCGTACCAACAAAAGAAGTAATGATACAAGGCAACATGACGTCGGCAGGGTTCTGTGCATTTTGTGCAGCCCGGTATCCGATAATAGATGTTGGAATCAATGTTAATCCTGCAGCATGCAAACTCATGAACATGATCTGTGAGTTGCTGGCTTTATCTTTTTCGGTATTGAGTTCCTGCAAACTTTCCATCGCTTTTAATCCGAAAGGTGTTGCAGCAGAATCGAGGCCTAAAAAGTTAGCCGCGAAATTCAAAGTCATGTAAGAAATCGAAGGGTGGTTCTTTGGAATTTCAGGAAAAACTTTTACAAAAACCGGACTCAATAATTTCGCCAGTTTTTCTGAAGCACCAGAATCGATCAACAATTGCAAGATCCCACAGAAGAAAGATAAATAAGCGATCAACGGAAGCAACAAATCAAAAATGGTGTTTTTACAGGTAGGTAAAATTCCATCAGTTGCTTGTTTACCCACTGCAATTTTAACAGTGGTATTATCTAAAATATAAAGTGAATCGTTTTGTGTGTAGCGATGGTCTTTGGCTTTTTGTAAAGTGTCTTGAATGAACGGACTCATCTGGTTCAAATACATTTCTTTCTTAACCAGTGGTTCGTCTTTTTTCCCATTCACTACATAATCTATTGAATAGCTATAGCCGCTAAACAATTGTGCCAGTATATAAGTAACGGATACTAGAATAATGACTAACCAGAATCTACTTAATGCCATAAACAGTTATTAGCTAGCAATATACGAACTAATCAATTCTGTAGTATTTATCGCGTAGCCAGAAAGCTACATTCACGAGGGCAATTAAGGCGGGCACTTCCACTAATGGACCAATTACACCTGCAAAAGCCTGACCGCTATTGATTCCAAAAACACCAATAGCTACGGCAATGGCCAATTCAAAATTATTGCCTGCAGCAGTAAATGCAATCGATGCATTAGTAGAATAATCAGCACCTAGTTTTTTGCCAATAAAGAAGCTAACCAAAAACATGATGGCAAAATAGATCACCAACGGGATGGCAATACGAATAATGTCGAAAGGAAGTTGAACGATCATTTTTCCTTTTAAACTAAACATGAGTACAATCGTAAAGAGCAGGGCAATCAAAGTGATGGGTGAAACGAAGGGAATGAATTTGTTTTGATACCAATCTTCGCCTTTGGATTTTAATAAAAAAAACCTGGTCAAAAATCCAGCAAGAAAAGGAACACCCAAATAAATGGCCACGCTCTCGGCGATCTGACCAATGGTAATATTCACAACAGCGCCACTAAAACCAAAGATGGGAGGCAACACAGTAATAAAAATATAAGCATATACACTATACAATAAAACCTGGAACACGCTATTCAAAGCCACGAGACCAGCAGCATATTCTCTACTACCATCTGCTAGTTCATTCCAAACAATTACCATGGCAATACAACGGGCAAGGCCAATCAGTATCAAGCCCACCATGTATTCTGGGTAGTCGTGTAAAAATGTGATGGCAAGTACAAACATTAAAATCGGGCCAATGATCCAATTTAAAAACAGCGAAGCACCCAACACTTTGGTGTTCTTGAAAACCGTTTTTAGTTGATCGTATTTCACTTTTGTAAAAGGCGGATACATCATCAGGATCAATCCAATCGCTAAAGGAATATTGGTAGTGCCAGAAGAAAATGAATTGATGAAATTAGAAGAGGAAGGAAAGAAATAACCAATAGACACACCCACCCCCATCGCCAGAAAGATCCAGAGCGTTAGGTATCTATCAAGAAAACTTAACTTTTTTCTTTCGTGTGCTAGTGCGCAGTTTTGGTTGCTCATGCTAATTTATTATATCGCAATATTACGATAGATAATGTAATCAGCAAATAATTGTTCAAAAGAGAAAGTTGGAAGATCCATACTCATTGATCCCCTTCAAAAAGTTGTTCCATTCAATAAAAAGATAATAATCAATATTTAATAATGGGTTAAGCCTCCAATGGAAAATGGGGTTCAAAGATCGTGGATTTTCCAGCTATGAATTTTGAAAATTACTATTTGAAATATAATTGGTAGAATTTAATTATGTTTTCAATTTGAAAACTTATTTCTATCTTTGAATCTATGAACATTATAGCAAAAGGATCGATTCTTTACTATATTGAAAAATACCCGAATGCAAAAACGTCTTTGCTAACATGGTATTATGAGTTTTCGAAACTTTCATTTAACAATTTTAATGCTCTTAAAGCAATATATGGAAATGCAAGTATAGTTGGGGGTAATAGAATTATTTTCAATATAAAAGGAAATGATTACCGGTTAGTAGTTACAATAAACTTTAAACAAGGTGCGGCATATATTATCTGGTTTGGCGCACATAATGAGTATGATAAAATAAAAGTAGCAACAGTAACTTTTGATACTGCAATACTTAACTATAAAACGAAATAAAATGAACAATTGGAAAGTGATAAAAACAGAAGTATCTTATAAAAAAGCCATTAAACGTACAATGGAAATATTTCATTCGGTTGATGGTTCACCAGAAGGAAATGAACTGGAGTTATTGCTTGTTCTAATAAAAGATTATGAGGATAAAAATATAGTGATGCCAGAATTGGATCCTATAGATGCCATAAAACTAAAAATGGAAGAACGGGGACTAAAGGCGAAAGATTTAGAACCAATCATTGGAACAAAAGGACATGTATCATCTATTCTTTCTGGTCGAAGAGAACTTACATTGAAAATGGCACAAAAATTAAAAAATTATCTAAAACTTCCCTCTGAAGTATTTATGCACCAAGCCTAATAACAATTTTAAAATTGATATAGTATAAACGCTTGAGCCTTTCCATGAAGCAATATTTCATTAATCTAATTGTGGATAATATTTTTAAATTTTCTTTTTAAGACTTATCAGTCGCAAATGTAAATGAGTGTTTCGTTTTAAACAATCCCTATTAGCCTTGCCAAAGACTTTTTATACACTTACATTTGTCAAAACACTGTTTTATAAAGTCTTTTAAATACTTATTAGTATGACAATAGGGGAACATATCATGCTTTTACGCAAGCAAAAGGGATTATCACAAACCGAACTGGGCAAGATCATTGGAACCTCCGGCGATGTGATCGGACGTTATGAGCGGGATGTAATTACGCCGTCCATTGATGTGATTGTTAATGTTGCAGATGCACTGGAAGTGTCTATTGATTTTTTAGTGGGCAAAACAAAAATGGTTTTGGATAAGCAAGCTGTAAAGTGGCTGGAAGATATTAGCAAGCTGCCTGACGATAATAAAAATTTCGTGCTTAATCTGATCGATATGGCACTACGGGATTTTAAAGTTAAAAAAGCACATGCTTCGTAAAACAACAAAGCCGCTCAATCGAGTGGCTTTGTCATGGAGCTACTCAACAATGGCCAAACTTTTACAAGTAGTTTATATTATATGACTTTCAGCAATAAGGCTCTACATTATGACTCCGATACCAAATAAAAAATTACCGCCAGAGTTTGATGGCATTAAAGATGATAATGAAGATATTTTATGGACAGACAAACCTAAGTTTATACCATATGCAATAACAGGATTAAGCTTTGGAGTTGGGGTATTTATTTTTGTGGGTATGTATTACGCAATGACGAAGAATATCAAGAATGAAGATGGAACAACGGGACTTTTTTCATTTTGGTTTGCAGGGATTCCAATCGTTCTTTTCCTAGTTAGCTTCTTAAACAAGATATTTTCATATAGCAATACCAGTTATGCATTTACAAACAAAAGAGTAATGGTACGAACTGGGTTTTGGGGCACAGGTTTCAAGATTATCGATTATGATAAAATATCAGACATTGAGGTGACCGTCAATTTTATTGAACGAGCATACAATGTAGGAACAATAAAATTCTTTAGCGGAAGGACTGAGTCGAATGATTGCATCACAACTAAGATTTACGACAAGTGGGAAGCAATTGATAATCCTTATATGGTATTCAAGCAATTAAAAAAAGTGTCTGTGGACATAAAAACAGATTTCAATTATCCCAATGCTTTAAGACCAGAAACCAATCCCGGTTATAGTACTAAGTACAAACCAAAAAATTAGTACTATTATTATCTTGGCTTAAGCCACAGTGTATCAACTGCGCTATTTCTGCTAATTGAGTCTAACCCCCCGCTAAAAAGATAATACTCTTTTCTAATCCCTATTACTTTAATGACTGTAATATGTGAACCGAAAAAAAGTTTCTGCGCATTCGACATCTGTTGGCTCGAACGGATAAATTTAAGTCTAAGTACACAATCATTTGTCCAATCAATTTTCCAAAAAGAAGTGTCTGATGTTTTAGAATTGATTTCCTTTTGTATAAAGCCGTCTCTGATTACCTTAAATTTCCCTTGAGGGTTTAAAGGATAAAAATAAAAAGTGCCTTCTCTTATGCTACCGCAATCAAGCGCTTTTGACTGTGCCGATAATATTATTGGTGACAGAAATAATGCAATTAGAAAATCAACAACTCTTTTTCTCATTTAATATTTATTTATTACCAGTTAAATTTTATACCGAATATTGTTATCGTCGTAGTTTTCCCCGCTGTTGTTTGTGCACCAACCCCTATCGATGTACTTTGCTGATTGCCGTTTGTACTATATTGTGCCTGTCCTACACCTTGCATATTCCCAGAGTTAGTTGAGCCCTGTGCTGTTAGTATTACTTGCCCGTTTGTATTTCCTGATACACTTCCTCCAACGGTTGCAGGTACACCCTCAATTACCACATTTCTTTTTGCACCTGCTTCAACAGTAACTACACCAGTCTTAGATACGGTAGTCTTATTGGTTGCTGTACCTACAGGAGTCTTGATATCTGTTTTTGTATCTGCTGTAACATTTGTAGTTGTTTTTGTGAGCGGGGCAGTATTTCCTTGATTGCTATTATTGGCTATTATATAACTCATGTTCGCTCCCAAGTTTGTACTCACAGAAGAAGTTACAGTTGTACCTACACTTGTGGTAGATAAAGGAGTTGATGAAACAACTGTAGAGGTGCTTGATTTATTAAAAACACTGACCACATTATCAAACCAATCAGCAATGTGTTGAAAACTTGATTGTAATTCTCTCCATGCACCATCATTAATTTGTTGAGCTTCCAATCCTTCAAGTTCCACATGTGATGTTACCTTGTTCTCACTAAACGCATAAGTGCTATTATAAACGTATTTATCAGCTAATGGATCTACCGACCAGAACCTTCCAGTTTGTGGATCGTCCATACGATATTTAAATTGATAGGTCTCCAACCCAGAACCATCTGAAAATTCTTTATTCTGTAGTTCTTGTTTTTGAAATTTTATTTTGTTCTCCAGCTTACCCGCTGCCTTCGAACTAATCCCCGCCATTGTAAGCCCAAATGGATAATAATTGTTTCTTCCAATAATGGCCCACGAGTTAGTGAAAATTGTAAATTATCAAAGAACAAATTAACATTACTCCCTTAAGAGCATTAGACATTAAAGACAACTACTCTGTTTATGGTTACAATTGAATCGTTGGAAGGATTTCTAATAATCGAGCCATCTCATCAGTGGCATTATACATGTCTCTGTCAACTATCTGTTTCTCATAAATACTTATAATCTTGTCTAAGTTGGGGTTATGATTAAGTTTAGCAGCTATTATTCCTTTAAGAATACGATAGTTATCATTCATCATGTGAACTTTATATTCTTCTGGTTTTGTATTAACAATTTTATCGACCATTGCTACACTAGCATTATTTAAACAATAAGGTAGAGCGACATCCTTAAACCCTTTCAGTAACTGTTCTACAACAAGAGGAATATGCTTTTCTTCAAACACATGCAAACCAAGGCTTTTATTCCGGTTTTTATATATCCCATCGGGGTTTGCCAGTAATGAAGCTATACTATTACCTATCGTTTTAAAATCTGAATCACTTTTTATAACTGTGTTTGATGTAATTTCCTTATAGTATTTTTCTATTGGTTTCACATTTAGCCATATGTAAGGCTCAATCAGAAAACCTTTTGTACCAGTCTGGATGACTGTTCTGTTGTATATTAAAAACTGATACAAGAAAGCAGCATTGCTCGTGTTTCTTATAAAGCCCTGCTCCTTATAAGAAGAATCAAAATCAAATACCTTTAAATCATTCTTTAACAGATCAATTATCTCCCGTAAAATTCCTTTTTGTGTCATTCTTTAACATATTTATTCTAAAGTATAGGCGCTTGTTTTAGAGTCCCACCTGTAAACACCTCTTTGAACTTTTGAAGGTTCAACCTTTGTGCCTTCAAGTGCCCCTGCATTTTTCCCAGCAAACGCTCCAGCATCGCCATCATTGAAAAATAATTTCTGTCCATTACTTAAACGACTTCCGTTCACTTTTGATTCAAATACGCCAACTACCTTACCGTCTTTCACTACCACAAAGTCTGCTGTCATACTCGCACCATCCATCTTAATACCTACCTGTTCTAATATTTCAGCCCCTTTAAATTGTTTTTCTAGTACTTCTTTTGTAAGGGCTTCTCCCATTTTTCCAATTTCACCAATTGATTGTAACCCTCCAAACATATTCTTTGCAAGCGAACCTTCTCTTGCAAAAACACCTTCTTTCATTGGTGATAATGCCATCGCCATATCAATACCAAGATGAAAAGCAGTTGCATAATTTGAAAAAGAATTATTTCCAGCACTCGCATATTGCGATGTTACACTCGTTCCATACTCAACTGCATTTTGCATTGGAGATTGAGTAAACATATGTGCAAGCCCTTTAGCAGATTCAATCGGATGCATAGCACCGTTAACAGCACCGTGAACTGAATTTCCAACGCCTACTATTGCTCCTAACACTTTAGCAGAAGAACCATTCGGGCTTTGAATCGTATTTTTGATAAGTGAGTTGTATATTCTAAAGTCTAATCCTTCTGCTCCATCTAAATCAACGTTTTTGATTGGATTGTTTGAGCAATATTGATAAGTTGATAAGTAATAAAATTTCTCGCTTATAGGATCTACACGAAAAAACCTGCCTATTTGTGCATCATACTCTCGCATTCCGTAGTCATACCACTCTAAACCACTACCATCGCTAAACTCTTTTGATTGTAATTCTTTACCAAACAGTTTATTCTTATTCTCCAACTTCCCCACCGCTTTGGAACTAATCCCCGCCATTGTAAGCCCAAATGGATAATAACTATTGTATAAAATTAGTTATCCCAAAAAAATCGAAATTCGATTTATAAAATTCAAAGAACTTATCCTAAAATAATTAAATAAATGTAAGGTTTATTTACGACGAACTTTGTCTAGTATTTACAGTTATACTTGATATTCTATAAGCTACCTAAGGCAAAATGGTCAAGTCGAAAATTATCAGGAACACCAATTTCTTTGCCATTGGGTTGCATTGTAATTCCAAACATAAGACCATAGTCTTTGTAAAAACTACCCTTATAAGGAACAGAAGTATCGTATTTACTGATAAGCATTAATCGAGCGTAACTCGTTCCATTACGGCATTTAATAAAAAAACCTTTCTCATTGCCTTGCAATTCATATTTTGATAAATATCCATTTTCAGGTGCTACATTTATCGTGCTTGAAGTTATTGGTATTATTCCAGCCTTATTATAAGCAATCAGCACTTTTGGATATGTTCCATTGGGAACTAATTCAACCCCAATATCTATACTATCTTGTTTTGTGGTACTATTTCCAGCCAACAAATTGATGCCATAATTTTCTTTATTAATTGACAAAGTAGATGAATACTCACGATTGAAGGCATTCATTCTTCCTAAATCTCTCGAAGGTTCTTTTGATTTGTTTTCTTCAAGACTTAATGTAATACTACCAACTGAATCAGTATTCTGTATTTCCTTCTTGGCAGGATAATATTTAGCTGCAATGCTTCCAATATTAAGTTTATAAGAATTTGGAATTAAAACTTTAAACTCCCCATTTGCATCCGCAACTGTATCAATTTTATTATAGTCCTCTTCATCAGAACGAACTTTTTGCCAACATAAAAGTATTACTCGTGCATTGGGAATGGGCTTCCCAGTTGATTCACTTAAAATAACTCCACGAACCATCTTGTTAACTTCTTTTTGTTTAACATTACTGCAAGCAGCAAAAAAGATCAATGCTATTATTAATTTGAGATATTTCATTGTCTAATTGTTTGCTGGTAAGGGTTCTACTTTTTTACCTTTTAATTTATCCTCTAACATTTTGTTTACTACAGGTTGAGCTTTGGCAGGTATATTTCCATGTGTTACATTTTTATCCACAACTCGATAGTTTTTTAGATTTGTTTTTTTAGAATCTTCCGCTCCTTTTCCATTGCCAGAAGAACCTGGAGAATTTGAACTTCCCCCATCAGATTTCTTGCCGTCTAAACTTCCAGAGTTTTGGCCACCGGATGACTTACCTGAACGGTTTTCTTGGAAAATATTAACAGCATCCGTTACGTTATCAGGTATCAAATTATCTACTGTATTGTTTCCTAAAGGCCCATCAGAAGCATCCACCGTAATAAGTAAATCAACGTTAATTTTCATTTCTTTAAGTGATTCGGCTAATTCAACAGCAAAATCTCCGCCGTAGCTATACCCATAGATTATTAGCTTTTCTCCAGCTTTATAATTTTGTTTGATAAAATCCAAAGCATTACTTACTGAACTTCCAGAAGTCGCTCCAGATGCAATTATATTAGTCTTTAAATCAATCCCATTCTCTTGGGCAAATTTCTGTGCTTCTTGAATAATTCTACCTGTTGAGGCTGCGGCTTGCGAATTGGCACTAATTGTTTTACCGCCTCCCTGAAAGCCTCCTGTAAATGCTATAATTACGTCTTGACCATCTGGGTCTACATAAATAATTGGATTGTTAAGAGTATATACATAAGGGCTTATAAAATTATACTTATCAGCTTTCGAATCAGGTATCCACCACCGACCGATCTGCGGGTCTAGCATTCTCGCACCAAAATCATACAAATCTAAACCGCTGCCATCACTGAACTCCTTGCTCTGTAACTCTTTGCCGTTATACTTGAATTTGTTTTCAAATTTGCCTGCTGCTTTGGAGCTTATACCACTCATTGTAAGCCCAAATGGATAATAATGGGTTTCTTCCAATAGTGGCTCTCGAGTTAGTGAAACTTGTAAATTATCAAAGAACACATCCGGGAGACACCTTCGTGGAACACCCTATTTTTTGAGTCGCGAAAGACACTCTAC
>JAPLEO010000081.1 GCA_026391125.1 Bacteroidota bacterium | reverse complement strand
TTATTTACCACCAAAATTAGACCTGAACAATATTAAAATTAGAGCCACACCTACTAACCCTTCATCGCCAAATGGTGAAACACTTTTTGAAATGTGGTTAATGATAAAAGATACTTCTAGTTATAATGGTCATGCATCCGGTTTTTCCAATGGTACGTATACACTTAGAGATCCACAAGGGAAGGAGTTTAGTTTTTCTATGCAAGGAGATCTAGGAAACAATTATTATTCAATCGCGCCTGACTCATCCATTTATGGATATAAAAGTTATTATCTCAAAACACTATTACCAGTAGGGTCTGCTCCAGGTATTTGGGGTGTAAGTTCCATTTTATTAGAAGATCACGCAGTGAATAAAAAATATTATTCCTTCGTTGAAATAGTTCGTTTTGATGTGGAACTTTCAAAAATTTTGCAAGTCACACCGTATGTTGAAATATTCGATAAAAAGGTAAACCTGTATAATAAAGATTCAGCATCGGTTAGGTTTGGTTGTAAGTCTTGTGCTACACAATTGTATCGCTTGAATATGTATAGCGATATGGGTGGCGAAAACATTGTGTTAGAAGGCAAAATGAGTGCAGATACCATTACGATCAATAAAATTAATCTTAGTGGTGTTGTAGATGGTGCATTATATGCCACAGTGATGATGCTCGATTCTACACAGGCTTTAATTGGAATTGGAAAAGCCTCTTGTACAAAGGATGCCAAAATCCCTACCAATTATAGTTTAACTTCCAATAGATCTTTGATTGGGAAAAGCAATTTGGATTCCTTCATCGTTAGTATCAAATCGGTTGAATTGAATAGTACCAGTAAAATTTCATTGGTACAAAAATCGATCAGTAGTACTTCGGGTGCTGGTTTTAAAATTGGTGATTCTGTGATCATTCAAAATAGTTATAAGGATACTACTACAGCAATTACATCTGTGATCCTGAATAGATTTTCTGATGGAGCTATTGATATCAAATTAACTTCCGTTGATTCGATGGGTAATATTGGAAATATAGTGATGACTACTATTTATAAGGATAGCCAATCACCAATCATCTCATTCCAAAAAGATAGTACGAGTGGTACTTTTATTTACACGTCGATCAGATCCAATAAAAATATTTTTAACAAGCCGATTAATACAGATTTTACGATCAATAGTGGAGCAATTACTTCAATCGACAAGATCAATAACCAACTCTTTAAAATTACTATCAATAGAAATTGTAACGACACGGTAGCCATCAAATTGAATCAAAGCGTTCTACTCGATACAGTAGGTAATTCAAATACCGTAATGAATACCACAGTGATTGATAAAATTTCTGCCACAGCACCGCTGATCACATCCACCAATAATGCTACTTCATTTTGTATCGGCGATACCATTCAATTAACTGCATCTTCTCTTAGTGGAAATGCTTGGTATAAAGACGGAACGGTTTTTGGAGCTACAACTTCCATTAAAGTATTTGCTTCAGGAACTTATTTTGATACGCTTACCAATGCGATTGGTTGCAAAGCAGGATCAGTTAAGTTGGTCATTGTAGCTAACCCACTTCCAGCTAAGCCAAGTATTAGTTGGAATGGCACTAAGTTTTCAACTACAGCATCTGGTATGATCTATCAATGGCTATTGAATAATAGTGCTGTGGTTGGTGCTACTAGTGATACTTTAAAACCAGCTGCCAGTGGAATTTATAAGATTCGAATTACCGATCAGAACGGTTGTAAGAACCTAAGTGACAGTATTCAATATACAGTTACAGCCATCAATAATACGAGTGCAATCCCACCTTCCAATATTGCAAAATTGTATCCAACTCCAGCAACTACAGAATTGCTGATCAATTTTAATCAAACACCTTCCATTAAACTTGAGTTCGAACATTATCTACACAAAATAAACTGACCCGCTTGGGCGTCGCTCAATTGAATACTGGCATTTATTATTTAGTGATCACAGGTAAAGACTACAACCAGTCGCATCAAATCATCATTTCAAAATAATTATCCAGCTCTTTTGGCCTCCATTTTTCACTTTTTTTCCTCCTCTCTTCACTTTTATCTATTATCTCTTCACTTTTTTTTCCTCCTCTCTTCACTTTTATCTATTATCTATTCACTTATTATTATATTTAGAAAACTAAAAAACTTGCCATATGACACCCTTTATTGCTGAGTTAGTAGGAACTTGTTTGATTCTTATTTTAGGAGAAGGCGTTGTAGCCAATGCCATACTTGCAAAAACCAAAGGAAATGGGGGCGGACTCATCGCCATTACTTTTGGTTGGGCGATCGCAGTGTTTGTGGGGGTGTTTAGCACTTCGTCGATCAGTGGGGCGCATTTGAATCCTGCTGTTACGATTGGATTAGCCATGGCTGGAAATTTTGATTGGGCGCTCGTGCCTACCTATATTTTGGCTCAATTATTAGGAGCTATGCTCGGATCAACCTTAGTATGGATCCATTATCGTCAGCATTTAGATGAAACCCCAGATCCGGCAGCACAGTTGGCTTGCTTCGCTACTGGTCCGGCTATCAAAAATAATTTTCAAAATATTTATAGTGAGGTCCTAGGCACTTTTATCTTGGTATTTGCGGTATTGTTCATGACCAAAGCCACCAATAGCCTCGGTCCATTAGACGCTTTGCCAGTAGCACTTGTTGTGCTTGGAATTGGTCTGAGCTTGGGCGGAACCACAGGATATGCGATTAACCCGGCTAGGGATTTGGGTCCGAGGATCATGCATACCATCCTGCCAATCAAGGGAAAGGGAAGTAGCGATTGGGGATATAGTTGGATCCCGGTGGTTGGTCCCATCATCGGAGCTGTACTGGCTGCGGTGATCTTTAAGGCACTGCATTAAGAGACCTTTGCCGTGGTGATCTTTAAGGCAATACATTTAGAGACCTTTGCCGCAGTGATCTTTAAGGCTCTACATTTAGAGTCCTTCCAATTTTAAGTGGTTTGGTGCCCGTTCGGGTTATTTGTTCTGAATCAGAACACAGTAGCCGAAATCAGCCCCATCCCCATAAATTGTTGAAAATATCTTAAAAAAACCTTGCATTTTCTGGCTCAAGGGCTTTTTTGAAAGGTTCTATCCCTTACCTTTGCCGCCAAATCAGGATGTCTCATTCTGGTTCAATTTTCGTACATTTTTTAAACCTATATACAACTCCAGAAATGGCTACAAAAGGTAAGATTAAGCAGATTATCGGTGCGGTAGTGGACGTTCATTTTGCAGATGACAACACTTTACCAGAGATTTTCAACGCGTTGGAAATCACCAAAGAAAACGGTGACAAACTGGTTTTAGAGGTTCAACAACACCTCGGAGAAGACAGTGTTCGTACCATTGCGATGGACGGAACAGAAGGTCTTAAGCGTGGTATGGAAGTAATTGACACAGGCAGAGCAATTGCGATGCCAACCGGTCCGTTGGTAAACGGCCGTTTGTTCAATGTAACCGGCGACGCAATTGATGGTCTTCCACAAGTGAGTAAAGAGGGCGGACGTCCGATTCACAATAAACCACCCTTATTCGAAAACTTAAGTACTGCTTCTGAGATCCTTTATACAGGGATCAAAGTAATCGACTTGATCGAGCCATATGCAAAAGGTGGTAAGATTGGTTTGTTCGGTGGTGCGGGTGTAGGTAAAACCGTATTAATTCAAGAATTGATCAACAATATCGCGAAAGGTCACGGTGGTCTTTCTGTATTTGCTGGTGTGGGTGAGCGTACTCGTGAGGGTAATGATTTGCTTCGTGAAATGATCGAAGCAGGTATCATGAACTACGGTGAAGCTTTCAAACATAGCATGGAAGAAGGTGGCTGGGATTTGAGTAAAGTGGATATGGAAGGATTGAAAGAGTCTAAAGCTACTTTCGTATTCGGACAAATGAACGAACCTCCAGGAGCACGTGCGCGTGTGGCTTTGAGCGGTTTGACTATTGCGGAATATTTCCGTGATGGAGATGGTACTGGAAAAGGTAAGGACATCTTGTTCTTCGTAGATAATATCTTCCGTTTCACTCAGGCTGGTTCTGAGGTATCGGCTTTATTAGGTCGTATGCCTTCAGCGGTGGGTTATCAACCTACATTGGCTACTGAAATGGGATTGATGCAAGAGCGTATCACATCAACCAAAAATGGTTCTATTACCTCTGTACAGGCGGTATACGTACCTGCGGATGATTTGACCGATCCGGCTCCTGCAACTACTTTCGCTCACTTGGATGCAACTACAGTATTGAGCAGAAAGATTGCCGATTTGGGTATCTATCCTGCGGTGGATCCTTTGGATTCTACTTCTCGTATCCTTACTCCATTGATCGTGGGTGATGTGCATTATGATTGTGCTAACCGCGTGAAATTGATTTTACAGCGTTACAAAGAGTTACAAGATATTATTGCGATCCTAGGTATGGATGAATTGAGTGATGATGATAAAATGACCGTACAACGTGCTCGTAAAGTACAGCGTTTCTTGTCTCAACCATTCTTCGTTGCAGAACAGTTCACTGGATTGAAAGGTGTATTCGTTGACATCAATGATACCATTCGTGCATTCAACGCTATCATGGACGGTGAAGTAGATGAGTATCCTGAAGCAGCATTTAACTTAGTAGGTACTTTGGAAGATGCAGTTGAAAAAGGTAAGAAAATGATGGAAGCTGCTAAAGCTTAATTAAAAGAATTCTAATGAACGTAGAAATATTAACACCCGAAAAAAAGTTGTACAGCGGCGATGTATATGGTGTTCAGTTACCAGGCATCACGGGTCTATTCGAGATTTTAGAAAAACACGCTCCCTTAGTAAGTGCTTTGGGAAAGGGTAATGTGAAAATTTTGAAAGACAAGAACAACTTTGCGAACTACAGCATCGAAAGCGGTTTTGTAGAAGTGTTGAATAATAAAGTTACTGTATTGGTGGAGGGAGCTAAAGAAGCTTAATACACTCAATCGATATTAAAAAGGTAGAGCCCAGCGTTGTCTGGGCTCTTTTTTTTTCTTAATTTTAAGTAATGAATCCAGCGGACATCCTATATTATGACCATTATAGAAATGAATATTTTGCAGTAAGTGTAGAGGTCGCCAATGGATGGATCAAAGTCAACGATTTACAAAATTCTACGAGACCTCAATTGTTTCCTTTAAAAGATGGCATCCTTCGGTTTAAAGACGATCTATATATTTTATACCTCGATAAAAAAAGGTATTCTTATTTGCAGATCCCTTCTTCAAACCCTTTGCACGATGAGCTTCCTGCAATAATGAAGTTGTATGAGCCATCAAATTTTAGGCGCCACAAAACCTCCTGGTTGATTGTTGGAATTCTTTCTTTTGTTGTTGCACTCTATTTTTTATTTGCTGAATTTTTTCCTAAAGTGGTTATCAAATTAATTTCAGTGAATAGTGAAATTGAAATGGGAGATCGATTGTTTAATGGAATGCGTGAAGGAATTAAAATTGATCAAAACGCTAGCAAAGCTCTTCAGAATTTTGCTGATCAATTGCACTTGAGTAAACAATATCCGATCAAAGTAACAGTTGCGATTTCAGATGAAGTAAATGCTTATGCATTACCTGGCGGACATATCGTTGTAAATTCTGCTATTTTAAAAGAACTACAAATGCCTGAGAGCTTGGTGGCATTGTTAAGCCATGAAACAACGCATATTAATCGAAGACATAGTTTACAAAATATATTGTCATCCATGGGCTCAGGATTTGTACTAACACTGTTCACCAATGCTGGAGGTAGTGCAGCAAACATGATCATCGGTAATGCAGATTATTTGCGTGTCTTGAATTATTCTAGAAAATTAGAACAGCAGGCCGATGAAGAGGGGATGGTGTTGATGGATCGTAATCATATTAATCCTGAAGGGATGATGCAGCTTATGCAAACACTCAGGGATGTGGATGATGATCGTCAAACGGAACACATATCTTTTTTGAGATCACATCCTTTAACCGAGTCGCGCATTAACGATGCGCAACATTATATTCAGTTGCATCCATTTGATGGAACACCCATGAATGAATTGATGTTAGACTATTGGAAACAGATCAAATTCATTGAATCAAAAGAAAATTAATTGAGTTGCGGATCTTTCGGATAATGGATCATTTGTTGGTACTCGCCACCTAAATCAAATAAAGCCTCTTTCCAAATCTCATCGATGTTTTTGTAGAATGCCAATCTGCGAGTAGCTTTTCGGGTGATCCAAGATTTATCAGTGAGCTCTTCCTCTAATTGACCAGCGCCCCAGCCACTATATCCGATAAAGAAGCGGATGTCTTCTTCGTGTAATTCTTTGGTTAAGATGAGCGACATTACCATCTCGAAATCGCCTCCCCAAAAAATGCCATCAATTAGTTCAGTGCCTCCTAATAGATCTGGCTTGCGGTGAATAAAATGAAGGGAATCTTTTTGTACTGGTCCTCCTACAAACACCGGAAAATTACATCCCTCCAACAATTCCATGATATCGCCAAGCACCTGACTGTGCAATTTATTGATCACGAATCCGAAGCTGCCAGCTTTTTCGTGATCGCATAAAAGAATGACGGTACGTTGAAAGTTGGGGTCTTTCAGAAAGGGATCTGAGATCAATAATATACCGGGCTCCGGTGCTGCCATATTGAAAAATTAAGTCAAAGGAGCTTAATTTCAAAAAAATATTGATGCAAATTATATGGCTCATCTAAAGAGGGTTTTAAAAAAAGAACATTTCCCTTTTAGCAAATTTCTTAAGGGGATCTTGCATTCTCTGCACAGCCCGTTAAAATGCTCATAAATCCATCTCTGCTTCGGCCTTGAGAATTTCTAAACCCTATATTTGTAGGAATGAAGAGAACTTTCCCCATCATCATCATACTGATTTCATTATCGTTGCTTGGCTTATTGCTATTGCAGGGATCGTGGTTGAAGAACTTGATTGAAGTTAGAGAGAGTCAGTTAAACAATAGGCTTAGTACTAACGGATTTAATGTAGCATCTGATTTGTATAAATCGGTTTACAGCGGACAAATAGTTCGTCCGCGTAAATCTGGCATGAGTGGTGGTTTTATTCCAGATTTTCATTTGCATGTAATTAAGCCTTTAACTATTGGAGAGAAGTATTCGGTGGATGAGGTAAGGCTCAAATTGCGTAAAGAGTTTTTAACGGATGAGTGGAAAAATTTAAAATTTGAGTTCGCTATATTTTCGCAAACAGGCGACGTTGAAATGTTGACGAACGGATATGAGCAGGCAAGTCTAGATACGTCTGTGAATAAACGATTTATTATTCCAATCCTTCCAGATGAATCACTCACTTTAGATGAAATGGCATCGTATGAGTATATGATAGTTTATATACCGCATTACGAGCAACAAGTTTGGGCATCGCTTAGATGGATCATTATTGGAGCGGGTGTGTTTATGATGATCATTATTGCTGCATTTTATGTAACAGTTCGTTCTTTATTGAATCAGAAAAAATTGAGTGAGATCAAGAGTGATTTCATTAACAATATGACGCACGAATTCAAAACACCACTCGCTACTATATCGTTAGCTGTGGATGCTTTGAAAAATGAAAAAGTGTTAGCGAATCCTGAAAAGCTGGAATACTTCAGAGGCATCATCAAAGAGGAAAATGTACGCATGAACAAGCACGTAGAAACCATACTACAAGCGGCTTTGATGGATCGTCAGGAATTGAAACTCAATTTGGAAGAAGTGCATATGCACGAAATGCTTGCACAGGTTTTAGAAAATTATCAATTACAATTAGAGAGTAAGAATGGAGAAGTGCAAACACTCTTCAATGCAAAGAACGATCTTGTTTCGGTTGATGAAGTACACTTCGGAAATTTGATCTCTAACTTAATTGATAATGCGATCAAGTACTCAAATGAAAGCATCCTCATAAAAATTTCTACACATAGTACGAGTAAACAACTCATCATCCGCATTGAAGACAATGGGATTGGTATGAGTAAAGAAACCGTAAAACGCATCTTCGAAAAATTCTACCGAGCACACACAGGCAATCTTCACAACGTAAAAGGCTTTGGTCTAGGTATGAGTTATGTGAAAACGGTAATTGATGCACACAAAGGAAAGATGCGAGTAGAAAGCACGCTGGGGAAAGGCAGTATTTTTACGATAGAGATTCCCCTACATAGTATTAAGTGAGAGGTGAGGAGTGAGAAGTGGAGGAAGTAGTGAAAAGATAAAAGCGAAAAGTGAAAAATGGACGGGGTAAGGGCTTCGCCCCGTAATTATAACTTTTTATGAAAACTTGCTATGTAACTTCTTTAAATTTTCATTAGGTTCAAAGTTTTTTTCTATTCCACTTTTCACCCCTAGAGAAAGCGCTTTATTTAGATCTTTAATGTTTGATTCTTCTAATTCTAAAAGCCTAAGTGCTGTTCTTATAACTTCGCTTGCAGAGTTGTATTTACCCGAAGAAACTTTTGAAGAAATGTATTCTTCATAGTGCTCACCCAATAATATCGATGTAATTTTTGCCATGAGATGCTTATAATAAAAGTACCAAAAATTAGTATATTTTTAAATTAACAATTTTAGTTTCTTTCCACATTGTTATCTATTCACTAAATTATTTTTAGTATAAAATATTCCAGTTCATTTTATTGTATTGTAGTTTCAATTTCAGGCAGTTGCGAATATTGAACAAGTAAAATTTGCAATTATTGCTGTATTGTATAACTTTACAATGGATTTGAAATGATAGTATCATTTAAGCACAAAGGGCTTGGGCTATTTTGGAAAAATGGTAATAGTTCTAAAATTCCACATGATCAAAGAAACAAAATTCGACTGATCTTGGACACTCTTAATGATGTTTCAGAAATGCCTAAAGATTTAGAACCATTTAGAAATTGGCGAGTCCACAGGCTTACTGGAAATTATAATGAGTTTTGGAGTGTAACTGTAAAAGAGAATTGGAGAATTATTTTTATGTTTCAAAATGGGTCGGTTTCTGATATCGATTACTTAGATTATCATTAATAAATTTTAAATGAAAAGGTCAATTACACATATAACTCATCCAGGAGAATTACTTAGAGAAGAAATAATTGTGGCTAACAAATTATCAATATCTGCTGTTTCGATAATGTTAGGTGTAACTAGGGCAGCATTGTCAAATGTATTAAACGAGAAAGCAGCAGTTAGCCCCCTGATGGCACTTCGTATAGAAAAAGTGTTTGGTGGTAGTGCAGAATTATGGATTAGAATGCAGGCTACTTATGATTTACGAATGGCCGAGAAAAAAATTAAGAGTATAAAATTAAAGCCATTTAAATTCGAACTGGCTTGATAGTTTAGGTAATGAAAGTCCCTTATTTCGGGACTGTTTTATAAACTGTGTAAGTGAGGGATAAGTTGGGGTGCACCCCAACTTATCCCTCACTTTTTTTAACTTTAAAACACAGTTTAGATTATGGACAAAGAAAAAATGCTCTCGGATGCTTTTTTAAAGCAATTTAAGACTGGGGAAGAATTGAATTCATTCCTGGCCGAACTACAAAAACGTGGGATTGAGAAAATCCTAGAAGGAGAATTAGATGCTCATCTTGGTTATGAGAAGCATGAGAAGACTCCCGATGCCAATGCACGGAATGGCTACTCCAGTAAAAAAATAAAGACCTCTTATGGTCAATCACAGATCCAGGTTCCTAGAGATCGAGACGCTTCTTTCAATCCCATGCTGATCCCTAAAAGACAAAGTATGGTAGATGGATTAGAAAATGTTATCGTATCACTTTACGCCAAAGGAATGACGGTCAGTGATATTGAAGAACAAATTAGAGAGGTATACAATTTTAATGTATCCACTTCAACCATATCTAGAATCACTGATG
>JAPLEO010000034.1 GCA_026391125.1 Bacteroidota bacterium | reverse complement strand
TTCGATTGTGCCTCAGGCGGGAATCGAACCCGCACTCGCATTGCGGCGAACAGGATTTTAAGTCCTGCGTGTCTACCAGTTCCACCACCAAGGCGTCCCAAAAAAAAATCCCGAACCGCCTATGCGGGACGGGACTTAGAGCGAAAGACCGGGCTCGAACCGGCCACCCCGACCTTGGCAAGGTCGTGCTCTACCAAATGAGCTACTTTCGCTTTTAAACTGCCGAAGCACCAACCAAACTAGTTTTTCAACTAATGAAGTATTGCGAAGGCGTTGTTTCAACCACCGAAGCTTCAGCAGGGTGGTTTTATTCAACCACAAATGCTGTAACTAAGAGGCCGTATTGTAAAGAACTAATAAATTAGGAGTGCAAAAATAGCAATCTGAAGTTCCTGACAAAATTTTTTTTCAATTTTATTTATACTCAGGAGTATATTTTGTACTTCCTTGAATCTCAATATCAGGTTTTCCAGGGTATTTCTGATGATACATACGGAAACATCCACCTAATACAAAGGAAAGGATGCAAAACACCTGTAAATAAAATAAGAACCTGGATGAATTTACCCAATTTTTGGTAAAATCTTTTTCAGGAGTGGTATTAGTTTCGTTTGACATATTTATCTATTGCGTTGCAAAAATAGGGTTCAGATTCAAAATATTAAAACCTATTTTCCAACAATCTTTTGAAAACTTGTTTTGTGACGTACAAAATACTGCCATACCAATGAGCCTTTGTAAACCCCATCTAACGTTGAAAGTGGTTTTGTTTTCAGCTTTTGGTGTTGGTGTGGCTTCAAGATCCAGAGAAATAAAGCAAAATGGGCTTTCATGATCGCAGTAAAAAAATAAGTATCTCCGGTTAGCAAACCTTTCCAAGCCGATATTGCGTCCAAAGCAAAGCGAGTGGGCAGTTTCCATAGCTTTTCAGACAATGGCAGGTGCATGCAAAGCATGATGAGGTTATTCCTGAAGTTTAGGAACACTTTACGGCCTCCTCTTGGCAGGGTACCTGCACCTACATGATATACCACTGAAGTAGGACAAGCCATGATGCTATAGCCCGCAAGCTGCATCCGCCAACACAATTCAATTTCTTCCTGATGTGCAAAAAAACTTGCATCTAACCCTCCCATTTCTCTGTAAACGCTCGATTTCACGAACATTGCTGCCCCAGATGCCCAAAAAATGCGTTGGGCTGTATTATACTGAGATTGATCTGCTTCACAAACATCGAACACCCTACCCCTTGAAAATGGATATCCCAAACTATCGATCCAACCACCAGAAGCGCCGGCGTATTCGAATAAGTGCGGATTGAAATATGAAAGCAATTTAGGCTGACAGGCTCCTACTTTTGGATCTTCCTCCATCAAATGAATGATTGGCTCTATCCAAGCAGGTGTCACTGAAACGTCTGAATTAAGCAATACAAAATAGTTAGCTTCTACATTCGACAAAGCCCAATTATATCCACCCGCAAACCCTTCATTTTTATCATTAATGATAATTTCAACCGATGGGAAATTGGCTTTAACAAAAGCAACAGAGTCGTCTGTAGATCCATTATCAGCAAGAACAATTTTTTTATTAGTATAGGTAGATGCCAACACAGAAGGTAAAAAGTTTTCTAAATGCTTTTTACCATTGAAGTTGAGTATGACAATTGCTACGCTTGGATATACCAAAATAATAATTTGTGCGAAAATAAGGGAAATTGTATCTTGCCAGCCAATAACAGCTATGCGTTTTCTATTATTAAATCTTGATTTCCTCGACCATCCTTGTTGCTAAATTTTATTTTGGCAAGCAAACGCATTTTTATTTTTAGTTCAATTCACTTTAACTTAATTGATACCTGCACCAAATTTTTGCAGCAGTATCCTGTATAATTTATTCTATGAATACACATAACCTTTCCGCTAAAACAGCCGCATTTCTCGAAACTGAATCAAAATATGGGGCACATAATTACCATCCATTACCCGTTGTTTTGGAAAGAGGTGAAGGTGTTTTTTTATATGATGTGGATGGCAAAAGATACTACGACTTCCTGAGTGGTTATTCGGCGGTTAATCAAGGCCATTGCCATCCTAAGATCATTGCTTCACTTGTTGAACAAGCGCAGAAATTAACGCTAACTTCTCGTGCATTTCACAACAATTTATTGGGGGAATATTCAAAGTTTATCACACAGTATTTTGGCTATGATAAAGTATTACCCATGAATACAGGAGTTGAAGGCGGAGAAACTGCTATTAAATTAGCTCGTCGTTGGGCTTACACCAAAAAAGGGGTTGCAGAAAACCAAGCAAAGATCATTTTTGCTGAAGGCAATTTTTGGGGTAGAACGATGGCTGCCATTTCTTCTTCTACAGACCCAAGTAGTTATAAAGGATTCGGTCCGTTTATGCCCGGATTTGCATTGGTACCATACAATGATATTGCAGCGTTGGAAGAAGCTTTAAAAGATAGTAATGTAGCTGCATTTATGGTGGAGCCAATTCAAGGTGAAGCTGGTGTGGTTTTACCTGATGATGGTTACTTAAAAGCGGTACGTGATTTATGTACTAAATACAATGTATTATTTATCGCAGACGAAATTCAAACGGGTTTAGCAAGAACAGGAAATATGTTGGCATGCGATCATGAAAATGTACGACCAGATATATTGATTCTCGGCAAAGCCTTGAGTGGCGGTGTTTTGCCAGTATCGGCAGTCTTAGCTGATGATCACATAATGATGAATATCCATCCCGGCGAACATGGTTCAACCTATGGTGGCAATCCATTAGCATGTGCTGTTGCGATCACTGCATTGACGGTTTTAAAAGAAGAAAAAATGGCTGAGAATGCAACTGTGATGGGAGAACTTTTAAGATCCGAATTGGCTAAATTAAACTCACCATATATCACAACGATACGTGGCCGTGGATTATTAAATGCAATCGTGATCAAACATGCCAATCCGGAAGCTTCTTGGGATTTCTGTTTGGAGTTAAAAGAGAATGGTTTATTAGCCAAGCCAACGCATGGCGATAAGATTCGTTTTGCTCCACCTTTAATTATTACAAAAGAACAAATCATGGAGTCGGTCGACATCATTCATCGATCTCTAAAAATTCTAGCATAAAAAAAAGCCCTCAAACAAAATTTGAGGGCTTTTTTCATATCTGTTTCCAACTATCTTTTTACATCCAATTTTGGCAATAAACTCATTACAAACATAATGCCCGCAAATAAAATTAATAGATAAAGGGCTATCTGTTTTTCTGGACATTCTCCTCCCCTACACATCGAAAAAATTAAGAAATTTTTGAAAGCCCAAGCGAGGTTGATGGCTCCCAAAAAAACATTCAATCTCTTTGACCAGATCCGAGATACATAAAAACATATGATCATGATCGTAGCAAAGAGTCCATGTGACCGTATTTGGCTTCCAAAATTGAGTTCTGAGCTTGCCTTCCCATTAATCCCAGTCAAATAGATTTGTAATGATGGGATGTATATCCAAGGCAGGGTACAAACTACTACAAGGGCAATTGCAGAAAAGATTCCGATATATTGAGAATATTTCATGACGATTTATATTAGAGAATCGTGCAAGATTACAAAGTTATTGGTCATTATTTGAACAAATCCTTCAATCTGCTACCTATATTTCATTATTCCATCTAAAGAAAATGGAAGAATCTAGAAAGGAAGTATCTTTATAGGAGCCCCCTCTCATTAAAATGGACGCTTTTTCGAAATACTCTTTTTAAATTCAGAAAATGCGTATACAAAATAAATTGTCTTAAAATGTTTGTAATAATAAACATGAAATTAAAAGCGATTAAATTTTATAAATGGCTGAATAATAAAACGGTATGCCTTTTTATTTTATCATTTTTATTTTTCAGTGCCCTCGATGCTCAAAATACCACTTCAACCTGTTCAGGAAGTCCTATTTCATATAACCCATATAGTGGAGAAACTTACACTTGGACAGTTACAGCTATTACAGGTACTGTTACAGGAGCAGTAGTTGGGCAACCTGCTTCTTCAGGGACAATTATAAACCCCACCCTCGTTAACTCTTCTTCTTCTTCTGCAACAGTGACCTATAATGTAACTACCCTTAGCCATCCTAGCTTTACATTAATAGTTACTGTTAATCCAATCCCAGCAATGAATAGCAGTTTAACAGCTCCAGCCATTTGCAGCGGTTCAAAATTCAATTATAATCCCAGCTCTACTGTAACAGGAACTACGCTTGCCTGGACAAGGTCGATCAATTCTGATATTAATACCCCACCATCAAGTGGTAATAATAATCCTAATGAAACTTTAACAAGTACAAGTTCAATACCGGTATCTGTTAATTATATATACAGGTTAACTGCTGCAGGTTGTACCAATCAGCAAATTGTTTCAGTTATTGTAAATCCAACACCAACTCTTACAAGCACTGTTACTAGTCCAATATGCAGTGGAAGTGTTTTTAATTTCAATCCATTATCAGGAACGCCCAATACAAGTTTTAATTGGTCAAGAGCATTAGTTACATCCATTTCAAATCCAGCTGCAAGTGCATCTGGAGATCCCAAAGAAACTTTAGTTAATACCAGCAGTAATACAATCCCTGTAACTTATGTTTACTCCCTTGCAGCAAATAGTTGTTCAAATACACAAAACATTGTGGTACTTGTGAATCCTACTGCAAATATTACTAACTCAAATTCATTTACCTCACAAATATGTTCTGGAGTTCCTCAAGGTTATTCGTCTTTAACAGATATTCCTGGAACGAATATTGCTTGGACAAGAACAGTAGTTACTGGGATTAGTAATACTGCTGCTGCAGGGAATACCTCAGTCACTGAAGCATTAGATAATACAACCACTTCACCTATTACGGTAACTTATAATTTCACCTTGACCACTTCTAGTCAGTGCGTGAGTAAAGAAGCAATTAATATCACCGTAAATCCAATACCTCATTTAACTAGTACATTAACCCCACCAGCAATATGTAGTGGAACACCATTTTCTTACAACCCTACATCATTAACTGCAGGATCTGTCTTTTTTTGGACCAGAGCAGTACAACCTAGTATTAGTAATGGTGCTGGTAATAATATCGGGAATCCGTTAGAAATATTAGTTAATACAAGCAATACAATTATTACTGTTGCGTATATTTTTAATACCACTGCTAATGGATGTTCTAATCCTGAAATTGTGAATGTTCCTATAAAGCCAACACCAGCAGTAAGTTCGCCACAATTAGCATCTGCATGTAACAACGGATCTTTTACTATTAATCCATCTGGCGTTCCAACTGGGACTCAATATACTTGGACAAGTCCAACCATTGCTCCAGCTGGCGCAATAACAGGCTCTAGTACTGGTACTTTACAAAATTTTATCAATCAAACTTTAAGTAATAATACAGGGAGTAATGCTACGGCAACATATACGATTACACCATGGACAGCAGGTTGTGTAGGCGCTTCTTTTCAGGGTGTTGTAACAGTAAGTCCAGTAGGTTTTGGTACAGTTATACCAGATATCATAACAACAGCATGTAATAACAGTAATTTTTCAGTTAGTCCACCATCTGCGCCTTCTGGAACAAATTATATTTGGAGCTCACCTTCCTATACACCTTCAAATACAATCTCTGGAGGAGTTTCACAAGTTTCACCTTCTTCCAATATATTCGGACTTTTAGTAAATAGTAGTTCATCACCAGCTGTTGCTACTTATTCTGTTACGCCAATTGCTGGCACCTGTTCTGGAAGTATTTTCACAGTTTCTGTAACAGTTGATAATCCAGCAGTATTGAGTAGCTCTGTTACACCACCTGCTGTTTGTAGTAATGCTTTGTTTAGTTATGTCCCAACTTCCATAACTGCTAACACAAGTTTCACATGGTCTAGAGTTTCCATGTCTAATATTACCAATATTGCACAAACGGGTGTAAACAACCCGAATGAGATGCTAAATAATACCTCAACAAATCCTGTTAAAGTTGATTATTTATATACTTTAACCACTGGTATTTGTACAAATCAACAGATAGTAACGGTTTTTGTAAATCCTTTGCCCAAACTTAGTAGCGCAACACCAAACCCAATTTGTAGTGGAACTACTTTTAATTATTTGCCGACATCTTCAACCTCTGGGGCTACCTATGTTTGGACAAGACCAGTAATTACCAATATAACCAATACCTCAACTTCCGCTACTAGTAATCCAAATGAAGTATTAGTAAATACAAGTATTAATCCTGTTAATGTTCCTTATAATTTTACACTTACAGCGAATGGATGTAATAATTCAGAAACAGTAAATGTTTTAGTAAATCCGACACCTGTTGTAAGCAATCAAATTACTAGTAGTTGTAATAATACAACGTTTAGTTTCACCCCTCAGAATGTTCCAGTTGGTACAAAGTATACTTGGACAGCCCCAACTGCAAATCCATTACTATCCCTTTCTGGAGGTACTGCACAGAGCGTTCTTCAAAATACAATTGGAGGTACCCTAACTAATTTAACACTCAACCCAGCTACAGCCACTTATATAGTTACGCCTAATACGAATGGATGTTTTGGTTCTACTTTTACTTTAAGTGTTGATGTTACTGCTACAACCAATTTAAGTAGTAGCCTTACCCCTCCTGACATTTGCAGTAATACTGTTTTCAATTATGTCCCAGCAAGCAATACTTTTGGAACTGCATTTGGATGGACAAGATCTAATATTTTTGGCATCTCCAATATTGCATCTAGTGGTGCAGGTAATCCAAATGAAGTTTTGGTGAATAATACAAATGCTGTTGTTGCTGTGCCTTATTTGTTTACTCTCTCCACTCCTGGTGGATGTATCAATTTACAAACTGTAACTATTAATGTAAAACCATCACCTGTTTTATCCAGTAATTTGATAGCAACTGCTATTTGTACTGGAACATTATTTAACTATACACCAACCTCAATTTCAACTTCACCAACTTTTAGTTGGAGCAGACCATTTGTTCCAGGCATTAGCAATGCAGCGTCATCAGGATCTGGTTTATTTTACCCCAATGAAATTCTAGTTAATACAAGTACATTACCAGTTACAGTACCTTATAGTTTTACAACCACCTCTAATTCTTGCAGCTATAATGAAACAGTAACAGTTGTGGTAAATCCAAAACCAAGTATTGGCAATCAGGGTACAACTATTTGCAGCAATACTTCATTTAATGTTATTCCATCTTCCGCAATTACTGGAACACAATATAAATGGTCATTACCGAGTCTAGCTCCTATCAATTCTGTTTCAGGATCCTTTGCACAGCCTATTTTACAGGATAGCATAAGTCAGTTATTAAAAAATCTAACAATTAATGATGCAAAAGTTTCCTATAACATTACTCCAATTGCATATGGATGTCAAGGCTCTAATTTCACTTTAGATGTTATAGTAAAACCTATACCTGTAATCGCTAATCAATTAATTAGTGATGTTTGTAGTGGCATTGCATTTAATTATGCGGCCCCCTCTGCTTCAATTCCTAACGCAACTGTGTATACTTGGAGCAATCCTATTATTGGGCCAGCCAATAGTTTAATTGGAGGAAGTGAGCAACCAATTTATCAAAATTCTGTTAGTCAAATTTTATCGAGCAGTAATAATTTATTTGATACCGCAACTTACACGGTAGTCCCTTCAAGTGCAGGATGTGCGGGTGCTACATTTACTTTAACAGTGCCAATAAAACCTGTACCTATAATCAACAATATTTTCGATACTGTTTGTACTGGTTTTGCATTTAATGTCATTCCTAGTCCAGCTCCATTAAACACAACCTATACTTGGACAGTTCCAACTAGTATACCTTTTGGAAAAATAATTGGGGGATCCGCAAACAGTACGGCTTTGAATGCAATTTCACAAGTATTAGTAAATACTGGCTCTATCCCTGCTCAAATGATGTATAGTATAACACCTTCTGCCAATGGATGTAAGGGCAATGCTTTCACTTTATTAGAAACAGTGGGTGTGCCACTACTTACAATTCCAAATGTAGGGGCAACAATATGTAGTGGTACTAGTTTTGATGTAACACCATTAACGGTTCCAGCAAATACAAAATATACTTGGATGATTCAATCCATCACTCCTGCAGGTATGATTACGGGAAGAGTACCACAGATAATTCCACAGTCAAAAATAACAGACACGCTTACCAATTTATCTTCCAGTATGGCAACTGCTGTGTATTTAGTTACACCATCAAACACTGGTTGTTTTGGAAGCAATTTTTTAGCAACTATTAATGTTCGTGTAGCTCCAAGAGCAACCTTAACAGGAAAACCAATTATTTGTGCTTATGCTAAAGACACACTTTCAGTAAGTTTCCTAGGAGTTGGACCTTGGAGTTTTGATTATCTTGATAATGGAATTGCAAAACAAGAAATAGGCATCAATAGTAATCCATACACTTGGATTGTACCTACACCATTGCTAGCAACGGGAAAAACAATTGCAATTACTAAAGTCTATGATCAATTTTGTGTAGATAGTGTAGACATAACTCAGTTTTCTCAAAAAGTAAATCCTTTACCAATTGGCAATCTTGTTTCCTTACATGGAAATTATATTTGTAACAATACTACAGATACCATGTTTGTGAGTTATTCTGCACTAGACACTCTAAAAATTCAGTGGTCGTTCAACGGAAATCTAATTCCTGGCATTAATTCAGATTCGATTACAACGCTTACACCTGGTAGATATAATGCTTTATTTACTAACCAATTTGGATGTACAGATAGTTCTGCCTTACCAATCAATTTGATGTATATACAACAACCAGTACTCAAATTCAATTTGGATAGTTATTGCATTAATAAACAAATGAATTTTACAAATCTTACAGATACAAGCTTTATTGGTTCAATAAGTTGGTTATGGGATATGGGTGATAGTACTACTAGAAACTCCTTTAATGCTTCAGCCATTTATTCGCATGCTGGCAAACTGCATATTCGATTAACCGCTACACAATTGTATTGCCAATCATACAAAACAACAATTGATTCTACATTCAATATTGAACATCCAATTCCTGGCATAAGAATGCCATCAATGAGCGCATATATTAGTCAACCATTACCAATAACTGTTAGAAGCATCCCTACCTATCGATATCGATGGGTTCCATCAAGGGGTATTGATTTTCCTGATAGTTCATCAGTTAATTTTAATTATCAGATTACACAAGATTATCTCATTAATTTAATTTCACCGGGGGGATGTATCTCAAATGATTCGGTCTTAGTAAGAGTATTTGATGACAACCTAGTTGACATATTTGTTCCAAAATCGTTTTCGCCCAATGGAGATGGTGTCAATGATAAACTTTATCCTTACTTAACTGGTGTAAAAACCTTTCAATACTTCAAAGTATTTAATCGCTTTGGAAAACTGATGTTCGAATCCAGAAATCATGATGAGGGATGGGATGGTACAGTGGGTGGCACACAGCAACCGATGGCTATCTATATCTGGGTTGCCGTAGGTATTGGGTTGGATGGAAATCCAGTTGAACGAAAATTGCGTTGATCAAAATAGATTATGTCAAAATTGAAATATTTAATGCTGCTGATGATTGGTTTTTGTTTAACCAATCAAAAAGTAATTGCACAAGATCCTGTGTTTTCACAATTCTATTCATCGCCGATGAGTGTGAACCCGGCATTGGCAGGTAATGGTGATGCCAATTGGAGGATCGTAGCAAACCATCGAAGTCAGTGGATTGGTCAAGGTTTAGATCCGCTAACCACCAGTTCCATTTCATTTGATGGAAAGCTATTTAAACAAGCAAATAACGAAGCCAATTATATTGGAGGCGGATTGATGTTTTTACAAGACAAGGGTTTGGCAGGTGCTTATAAAACAAATTCCATTCATTTTATTTTGAGCTCGCACGTGAGTTTGGATGCAGATGATGCAAGTGGTTTGTCAGCAGGTTTAGGTGGCACTTATTCCAATACCATGAT
>JAPLEO010000134.1 GCA_026391125.1 Bacteroidota bacterium | reverse complement strand
TCCCAAAGGCTTTGTACATTAATGCAGTAATCCCGCACAGATTCCTCCCCGAATTTTCTGTCCATTTATTTTAAGCTATGTCTCGAAAAAGAATGGCCGGTCAATGGCTTCAGATATTCAGAGATCTATTGTTCGTATTAAGAGATCTCTGGCTATTGCTGGCTTTTAATGTATTAGCATTTAGTGCATTTTTAATATTCCCTCAAGGAACAGATATGCTTTTGTCGATAATCGAACCAAAAACTTTATCTACAACTTTTTTACCCATCCTGTTTTTATTGATCGCACTGTTTTGTTGGAGTGTATCATCAGAATTCTGTACTAGGTTTCTGATTTATATGACGGATAATTCGGGACATACTTTGAGTCCGGATAGAGTGGCCTTAAGAAAAAGTATTCAAATAAATATTGCTCGATTTTTTTTATTCTTTCCAGGATGTTTAGTTGCAATAGCATTATCAAAAGCATTTCTAGAAAACTATATTGATATTGGCGAATCTTGGTGGCTCCTCCTCATTTGTCTTTTTAGTATTGCATTACAGCTTTTTGTTTTACATTATTTATATCGTCCAGATAAAAAGAAAAATAAATTTCCCCTTTTTCATTGGATGCATTTGAGTAAGGAAGAAAAATATTGGACCGCTAAATTATACGGCATATTTAACGACTATCGGGTCGACATGCTAATGCCTGATCCACAAAATTCAAAACTTGACTTAGAAAGGGAAACCATATTATCAAATGGGAATTATATACCAACTGCTTTTCAATTAAAAGAAGCCCCGCTTAAAATTTCTGAAAACAGAAATATGCGCGTATGGGTATATCGAATACCACTTAGCTATTACCGTAACCTGATCACTCAATTAGTTGTATTAACTGTACTTGCATTACTGATCATTTTTCTTTTTGCGTTTGCTAGTATTGCTGTATATCAAACTGTGAGTGCACTGGCATTGATCTGTTTTGCATTTGCCGCTTGGCAGATCATCTATACATCATTACATTTTTTAGATAAAGCACAGCCAATTCCGAAGGCCAATCTCACGTTTCGACTAATGGTATTGTTATGGTTGTGTATTTGTTCTTATTTGAATAATGACCATCCAGTGCGACAAATCAAAAATGAAAATCTGCGTTTGGCAAATCCAGTTTCAATACATTTTAAAAACTGGGTGAGTAGAATAGAAAACACAAAAACGGATCAGGATACTAATCGGATTCCTATTTTTTTTATTGCATCTGAGGGTGGCGGTTTACGTACGGGTGCTTTTACTGCTATGTTATTAGCAAAATTGCAAGACAGTTTTCCAGAGTTCAAAAAACACATTTATTGTTTCAGTGGGGTTTCGGGTGGTAGTTTAGGTTTACAATTTTTCCAAAGTTTAGAAGAACAAGGAGGCAATCATAAAAAGATAAATAATCGAACGAGTACTAAGACTTTTTTTGAAATAGACTACTTATCGCCAGTAACTGGCAAATTGGTTTTTGGTGAGATCCTAAATTATTTTATTCCATTACATATCTCGGCATTTGATCGCGCTATCGTTTTAGAAAAAACTTGGGAGAAAAGTTGGTCGATCTCCACAAAAGATCAACCAACCAATGCATTTGCAGCAGCATTTGATCAGCAGATTGGAGATAGCAAGCCAGCACTATTTATCAATACCGTAGAATCAGAAACCGGCTTACCTACTGTCTGGAGTAATGTTTTGCTCGATACTACCATTGCCTTGTATAGCAATAGAGACCTGAGAAATAAATTTCATTTTTCTATTCCTTATTCAACTGCTATCAATTTGGGTACTCGATTTCCATTATTATCTCCAGCGGCCATGTTTACAAAAGATGGCCGCCGCCTCCATTATATTGATGGAGGATATTATGAGAACAAGGGGCAACAAACTATTTTAGAAGTTTTGCAAGCGATTCATATTGAAAATTATAAAAGGGTCACACCCTATATCCTTCAATTTAATTTTTCGCAAGATGATAGTAGTAGTATTCAGCCTATTCGATTTGCCAACGAAATCATGGAGGTAGTAAATGGTATTGAAAACACAAGATTTGCAAGGGTGGGTCTGGCAACAGAAGCAATGAAAAATTATATGCGCAATACATTCGATACCCTACAGATCATCAATTTCAACCTAGATATTTCAACAAAAAAATTACCAATGAACTGGCTGCTCTCACATACAGCGATAGACAGGATTGATCATTATACCGACTCGATCATGCATTTACAAAAAGATTCCTTGCAAATTCAAAAATTATATAGTGCCATTTCCATCATTAAACATAAAAAATTATGAAAAATCTATTTGTGTTTTTTCTTTACCTGAGTACAGTTTTTTATACCAGTTGTGCTGGTGTAAAGATCTATTCCGATGCAAGCTTGCAACATCCTACTGCTATTCAATTTCATTATGCCAAACCATTTTTGCTGGTAGAACATAATGCCAATAAAGATGGCACAACAAAAACCAGTATCATTTACTTACCAGATCAATCAGAAACCTATTATGCAAAAATGGTAAGTGGATTGGGTAATAGCGATTTAAAAATTGCATTCGAGAATGGATCCATTGCTTCCTTGGGAACGAGTTCAGATAATAAGATTCTTTTGTCGACCGGTTCGCTGAGTAGTTTAATCAGCGACTTAACAAAAACAGCAAACCCTGTAGCATCAGAAAAGAAAATGGAAACTGCAGAACCATCGTTTGAATTGTATCAAATTATTGTAACCGATGGAAAGACAAGTCTGAAAAAAATGGAGTGGAAAAAATGATATTATTTGATCAAGAGCTTGTGAAATTTTTCGATCTCCTTTTTTTCATCAACGCTTAATATTTCGTTGTTTGAAAATTTAGAAAGAAGAAATACAACTCTTTTATGTTGGGGATATTTAGCTAAGATCTCGTGCATCAGTTTTTCTGATACTACATCTTTCTCATACAAAGGTTTGATTTCTGTTGCAACGGTTTTATCGCGATTAGGACGTTTTAAAATTTCTGCTTCCAGAGTTGCCAACCAACTCTGTGGCATATCAGTAACTTTTTGTGCTTTTAAAAACAAACCTTCTAATTGTTTCTTGCTGAGTCCGCCCCGTTCCTCATACTGGTGCATCAGACTCATGATAAATAAAGCATCAGGGTTATGCTTGTAACAAGCATCTAGAATTTTGTCGATTATGTCGATGCCTGGTTTTTTTTTGATCATTTGGCAGATAGAATTGCCACAAGTTCGGAAATAAAATGCTGTAATAGAAACTACTATAGTTTAGAGAGAACAATTTTTGAATCAACTTCCAAGATCTGACGAGCCAATTCCACGTCTTCCACCATAAATTCATTCATCAAATCCTTTCCGCACTCTCTGGTTTCTGCCATGGCCACTTTTACCATTACTAATTGTGTTTCTGCTTTGATAGCCCTAGTCAGAAATTGCTCTTTTTCAGATTGTGTTCTACGAACGGTTCTTTCCATCCCTTCAATGACCTCAACCTTACATTTTAATTGCTCTTCTAGAACCTTCTGTTTATGTATAAACCTTCCGCGAATAATGATAAAACAAAGGATGGAAACAATGATTGCGGTAAAACTGGAAATGGAAATGACGCTTAAATCTATCATTAGATCATTCTTTTAGTTATAAAAAAAGATTAACTAACAGTTGCAAAGGGCATGCAGACTAAATTGATCCAATAGTTTCAGGGGGAAGCTACTTAGAACAAATATAAATTAATCTCTGAAATATCGAATGGGGCCTCTTATTAATTTTATTTAAAATGAATACATTGAATCTGAATGGCTTAAGCATACTGTAATTGGTTTTTCTTTTATTTGTATCTTCCGTTTTCAGGGAAATGCCTACTTCCGCATATGCAATCCATCAAAAAGTCATTCGAACAATTATCAATTGCCAATTATCTCCTTAAATGGACCATCTTGGTGAGTCCCATGGCTATTGCGGTAGGTAGCATTGTGGCATTGTTTCTTTGGTTACTAGATAAAGTAACGCAACTACGCTGGCAAAATGCTTGGTTACTCTATTTATTACCACTTGCTGGGGTGTTGATCTATTTTTTATACCAGCAGGTCGGAAAAAAAACGGAAGCTGGCAATAACCTGATCATCGATGAAATTCACGAGCCCGATGGGGGCGTTCCAGCTCGAATTGCACCGCTAGTTTTGGCCACTACCTTACTGACCCATCTGTTTGGGGGTTCTGCGGGTAGAGAAGGAACTGCCGTACAAATGGGTGGCGGTATCGCCTCATTATTTGGAAGATGGCTAAAACTCAATCAACAAGATTTAAGGATCTTACTCATGGCAGGCATTGCCGCTGGTTTTGCCGCAGTGTTCGGCACTCCAGTGGCTGGAACCGTTTTTGCCATGGAAGTAATTGCCATTGGCAGTATTAAATACGATGCATTGCTGCCTTGTTTGGTTGCAAGTTTGGTTGCAAATTTTACTTGTAGCACCTGGGGCATTCACCATACTGCATACGCCATTCGATTTACCCATGCTGGATCGGATAGCCTTTTTGGAATTGATTATTTGTTGATTGGAAAAACAGTGATCGCTGGAATTGCCTTTGGTTTAACCGCTTTCTTGTTTGGTGAAATGCAACACGGCATTAAAGATTGGAGTAATCGATTGATCAAAATAAAATGGTTGATCCCTGCTCTGGGTGCATGTATCATTATTGGATTAACTTTTTTATTGGGCACACGCGATTATCTTGGTCTTGGTGTGTACTCAGAAAACCCAAACGGCGTCTCAATAGTTAATGCATTTAATCAAGGAGGAGTTGATAGTTGGAGTTGGCTTTGGAAATTATTATTCACTGCCATCACATTGGGAACCGGATTTAAAGGAGGAGAAGTAACTCCGTTGTTTTTTATTGGGGCTGCTTTAGGCAATACATTGGCTTGGGTGAGTGGCGCACCAGTCGATCTCTTTGCTGCGCTTGGCTTTATTGCTGTATTTGCTGGAGCTACCAATACTCCCATTGCTTGCACCATCATGGGCGTGGAACTCTTCGGCGGTGAACATATTCTTTATTATGCCATTGCTTGTTTCATGGCTTATTATTTTAGCGGTCATTCAGGAATCTATTCTGCACAAAGAAATCGTAGTTCAAAAATCCATCATTTAAAATAAGCATACACTATGTCTTCATTCAACAAAGTTTTAGGCTTACTCATTTTTAGTTGCTGTACCTTTTTTCTACATGCACAAGAAGCACCAAAACCTTTTGGCGTGATCCCTACTGCACGTCAGTTGGCTTGGCAGGAAAAAGAAATGTATGTGATCATGCATTTTACACCTACTACTTTTCAAAATAAAGAATGGGGATTTGGAGATGCAGATCCAATCATTTTTAATCCCACAAATTTCAACGCAAAAAATATTGTTGCTGCAGTAAAAGCAGGTGGATTTAAAGGCCTTACCGTAGTTGCAAAACACCACGATGGTTTTGCACTGTGGCCCACCAAGTCAACCGCTTACAACATTACTAAATCTCCTTTTCGAAATGGAAAGGGCGACCTAGTAAAAGAAATGCAGGAGGCTACAATACAAGCTGGACTAGGCTTTGGCATCTATTGCTCTCCATGGGATCGAAACAATGCGAATTATAGTAAGCCTGCCTATATTAATGAAGTTTATTACAAACAATTAGAAGAGTTATATAGTAACTACGGACAATTACATACCGTATTCTACGATGGCGCCAATGGAGGTGATGGATATTATGGCGGTGCCAAAGAAAAAAGATCGATCGATGCATCCACTTATTATAATTATGATAAGATCTGGACCATCGTTCGAAAGATGCAACCAAATGCAGTCATTTTCAGTGATATCGGACCCGATATTCGTTGGGTTGGAAATGAATCGGGATTTGCTGCAGAAACATCTTGGTCAACTTTTACACCCATTAGTCCGGTAAAAGATAAAAAGCCTTCACCGGGTTTTGTGGAAGAGAAAGATCTACCAAGAGGAACCCGCAATGGCGAATTCTGGACACCTGCAGAATGTGATGTTCCACTTAGACCAGGTTGGTTTTATCATCCAGAGCAGGATGGAAAAACAAAAACCCCCGCTCAACTTTTAGAGATCTATTACCAATCTGTTGGTCGTAGTGCTTCATTAGACCTAGGTATTGCCCCCATGCCAAGTGGAGAATTGCATCCTGATGATATCAGGAACCTTCGTGCATTCGGAGATATTTTAAAGAAAACATTTTCTTTGAATTTAGCAACGGGTGCTGCGATTACTGCATCAAATACACGTGCAAAGAATAAGGCTTTTTCAGCCGAACATTTAATTGATCAAGATCGATACAGTTATTGGGCTACTGATGATTCTGTGATGCAGGCTAGCTTGGTTTTTCAGTTAAAGAATAATTCATCCTTTAATGTGATCAGACTTAGAGAAAATATCAAATTAGGTCAGCGGATAGAAGCCGTGGCAGTGGATGCTTGGATTGATGGTGCATTTAAAGAAATTGCAACAGCAACAAGTATTGGTGGTAATCGATTGATCAGACTTAAGAACAGTGTGGCAACCAATCGGGTAAGATTGCGTATTATAAAATCGCCGGTATGTATTGCGTTGAGCGATTTTGGACTTTTTGCAGAACCGAATTTGCAATAAGAAAATTAGGCACGTTATTTGTAAATATTCGGCAGACAAAAAAATCCAATGCAAAAATTTATACTTTTTACTTTTTCTCTATTTCTATTGATCAATAGCGAAGCCCAAAAACAAATCGTTAAAGCTGATGGAAAAAAAATGGAAACCAGATCAATCGATGAGCTGGTTAGTAAATTAATGGAGGGAGGAGAAGTAACGGGGTTAGGCATTTCGGTGATCAACGACAACAAGCCTGTTTTTGCAAAAACCTATGGTTATAAAAACAAAGCCACTAAAGAGTTTAATGATACGTCAACTGCTTTTTATGCTGCATCACTTGCTAAGTCGCTCTTTGCAGTTATGGTGATGCAACTAGTGGAAGCTGGAAAACTAAATCTCGATAAACCACTCTATACCTATTTACCTAAACCAATCCCAGAATACGACGATTACAAAGACCTTGTAAATGATAGTCGTTGGAAGCTCATAACTGCACGACATTGTTTGGCACATACTACAGGATTTCCAAACTGGCGTGAGTTTAATCCGAACGAAAATAATAAACTCGAATTTTTCTTTACTCCAGGAGAGCGTTATGCGTATAGTGGCGAGGGTATTTATTTACTTCAATTAGTTGTTGAAACTATTACAGGTAAAAAATTAGAAACTCTTGCACAAGAAAAAATCTTTCAGCCATTTGGCATGTATCGTACTAGCTTTCTTTGGCAGCCAAGTTTTGAAAATAATTTTGCTGTTGGTCATAATACCAATGAAGACACACTCAAAAAAGATAAAAGGATCCGCGCTAGTGCAGCCGGATCGATGGAAACAACACTGGCCGACTATACAAAATTTTTGGCAGCACTATTAAAGGGTAAGGGCATCAATGATAAGTCGCGCAAGGAAATGTTTACTAAACAAATCGGCATCTACAACAAACACCAATTTCCTTCCTTGAATACAGATACTACTAGTCAGAATTTTGCCATTGATCTTGGCTATGGTTTAGGTTGGGGTTTATTCAAAACCCCTTATGGAAAAGCCTATTTTAAAGAAGGGCATGGTAATGGATGGCAACACTATACCGTTTCAATTCCTGATAAGAAATTCTCACTACTTATCATGAGTAATAGCGCCAACGGAGAAAGCATTTTTAAGGAGCTCATCGAAGCCATCGGTGGCATCAGTTTTCCATGGGAATGGGAAAGCTATACTCCTTATCGCGAAACTGTAAAACTTCCTGACGAAGTGCTACAACAATATGTTGGAAACTACGAGGGAAAACTCAACGGAACCATTACCCTAGTTGATGGAATGCTTAAGATAGAGTCTAAAACCGTGAACCTTCCAAAAACAAATATTTACCCAACAAACGACCATCATTTCTTTTTGAAGATCATGGAAACCGAAATGGATTTTGTAAAGGGTGCTGATGGGAAAGTTGATAAGATTCTTATGAACGACGAAGGGGAGCATTACGAATTAAAGAAAGTGAAACCTGTAGTTCCTACCGAAGCCAAACCAAAGAAAAAAGGAAAGTCTTAAAAGCAAATTGCTGCGTACCTTTATACATGAGCGATTATTAGATAAATAGTTTTTCTCTTTTAAACTTTATCTCAGCATCATGTATAAAATAAAATATCTGTTCTTGGCTTTGCTTTTTTTGGCCTGTAAAAGCAAGAAAGAAACCATCAAGCCTAGTATCGAAAACATTAGCTCTTCTATTTATGCATCTGGCTTAATTAAGAGCAAAAACCAATATCAAGTATTTGGCACTGTAAATGGAATTATTGCTGAGGTATTTGTAACTGAAGGGGATCTTGTAAAAAAGGGTCAACCCCTTTTCGCGATTGAAAACGAAACTCAGAAACTCAATAAAGAGAATGCAGAATTAACTGCAAAGTTTACCGATTCATATGCTAATGAATCAAAACTCAACGATGCAAAATTGGCCATAGATTTCGCGAGAAATAAAATGAAGAACGATTCGCTCCTTTATATGCGCCAGCAATCGCTCTGGCAACAACAGATTGGAACAAGGATTGATCTGGAGCAAAAAGAACTACAATGGCAAAATTCAAAAACCAACTATACTTCTTCCATTTTTAAATACCAGGATCTGAAACGTCAAGTTGAATTTAGTTCAGACCAATCAAAAAAGAATTTACTCATTTCAAAAAACATACAAAACGATTTTACTATTAAAAGTGAAATTGCAGGAAAGGTATATGCCATTCTAAAAAAGAAAGGAGAGATCACCAACGCACAAACAGCACTTGCAACCATTGGCGACGACCAAAAGTTTACATTAGAAATGCAGGTTGACGAATACGATATTTTGAAAGTTAAAAAAGGCTTACCCGTTTTGGTAAACCTAGAAAGTTATCCCGGAAAGGTTTTTGATGCTAGGGTTACAAAAATCAATCCGCTTATGAACGAACGTAGTAAGACGTTTATGGTAGAAGCAGAATTTGTAAAAAAACCAGAACAGCTTTATGCCAATATTAGTTTTGAAGCAAGCATCGTTTTAGAGACAAAAGAAAAGGTATTACTCATACCTAGAAATTACTTGTTGAATGATAGTACTGTTCTAAAAGCAAATGGCGAAAAGCAACTAATTAAAACAGGAATGAAAGACTACAACAAAGTTGAAGTGATCTCTGGGTTAACCGCTTCTGATGAATTGCTCAAACCAACCAAATAATGAAATACAAACTGATTGCAAGTATTTCTAAGTCGCTCTTGTTTGCAAGACTAAAACAAACATTGGTTGCTGCAATTGGGGTAACATTCAGCATTACCATGTTTATTACTTTGTTGAGTTTTATGTCTGGTTTAAATGATATGCTCGACGGATTAATTTTAAATAGAACGGCACACGTTCGATTATACAACGAGATCAAAGCATCTGATCAACAGCCAATTGACCTATCCGAAAAATACAATAGCTATCATAATTTTGTAAGCTCCATCAAACCAAAAAATGAAAAGGCTGAAATTCATAACAGTGTTGCGATCATGCGAGCACTTGCAGAAGATAGTCGAGTAATTGGAATTGCTCCCAAAATTACAGCACAAGTATTTTACAATGTAGGCTCCATAGACATTACAGGTGTGATCAATGGAATAGATGTAGATGAGGAATCTCGCTTATTCTTTTTTAAGAATTATGTGGTTGGAGGCAATTATATAGATTTAAAAAACACACCCAATAGTATCATCTTAGGCAAGGGTGCTGCAGAAAAAATGATGTCGAGTATTGGCGATATGATTCAGGTTACCACTAGTAAGGGCGATCAGGTACAGTTAAAAGTAGTTGGGTATTTTCAATCCGGAGTTCAAGAAATAGATAAGGTTCAGAGTTATGCAAGCATCAACACCGCTCAAAAAATTCTTGGCCAGCCGAACAGCTTTATCACTGACATTCAAGTAAAAATCAAAAACATTTTGGATGCTCCTGCAATTGCAAAAGAATTCCAAAAGAAATTTAATATAGAAGCTGTAGATATTCAAACAGCCAACGCACAATTCGAAACAGGTAGCTCTGTTAGAACAACCATTTCTTATTCAGTAGGAATTACTTTATTAATAGTAGCTGGATTTGGAATTTATAATATCCTGAACATGATGATCTATGAGAAAATGGATTCGATTGCCATTTTAAAAGCTACCGGTTTTTCAGGAAGAGACGTGAACAATATATTTATCAGCATTGCTTTAAGTATTGGAATTTTTGGTGGACTTCTCGGATTGCTCTTTGGGTTCGGACTTTGTAATGTTATTGAACATATCCCATTCAATACGCCTTCATTACCTACCGTAAAAACCTATCCTATTAATTACAACATAAAGTTTTATATTATTGGTAGCATCTTTTCAATTGTAACAACCTACTTGGCTGGCTATTTTCCATCGCGTAAAGCAAGTAAGATTGATCCAGTAATTATTATTAGAGGAAAGTAAGATGAGCAATAAAATTTTGATAGCAAATAATATCTGTAAATCATTTCATGATCCGATGACGGTTCAGGTATTAAATAATATCAGCTTCTCTGTAGAAAAAGGTGAATTCATTTCTGTGATCGGAAAATCTGGTTGCGGAAAATCAACGCTACTATATATTCTTTCAACCATGGATACTGACTATGAAGGTGATCTAACTATCGATGGGGTAATCATGCGCGATAAAAAAGAAAAAGAGCTTGCAAGTGTTCGAAACGAAAAGATCGGTTTTGTATTTCAATTCCACTATTTGCTCAACGAATTTTCTGTATTGCACAATGTGATGTTGCCCGGATTAAAATTGGGGAAATACTCAGAAAAAGAAGTAGAACATCGCGCTTATGAAAAATTGAAAGTGCTGGGTATTGAAAACGAAGCGCGCAAACTACCCAATCAATTATCGGGCGGACAAAAACAACGCGTTGCCATTGCCCGTGCATTAATTAACGATCCCCTCATCATCATGGGTGATGAACCTACGGGTAATCTTGATAAAAAAAATAGTGAGATCGTGTTTCATATTTTCAAAGAACTAGCCGACGTTTATCATCAAACTTTATTGATCGTAACGCACGATAACGAATTCGCTGCGAGAACAAATCGGATCATTGAAATGGAAGATGGTCAGATAATAAAAATGTAATATGATACTGCTTCCAATTGATGCAGGGTTTAAAGCATGACCAAAATCAGCTTTTATTTCTTTCTGTTCAACTAATTTTCACCTTAAATCGATTTAGTAAAACACAAAGAACTTCCCACATGTCTATTACACAAACTCAACTTAAATCGGGTATCGACCTATCTCCAAAATCAAAAGCCATCTGGAAAGCAGCTCAGGCGGGTGTTTGGTTAGTGGGTGCGTTTATACTTACTTGTTTATTATTTTTTCCTCCTGTTGGCCTGATTCTATTTTGGAATATATTGATCCCTGTGGCTCCAGCGTTATTTGTTCTAGCAGTTGGTGTTTGGAGAAATGTTTGCCCTCTAGCAACTACAAACTTACTACCAAGACATTTTGGCTTTTCACAAAAGAAAAAATTAACGGCTATACAATTAGGCAAATTAAACTTGTTAGCAGTTGTTGCCTTATTTACACTTGTTCCTTTAAGGCATGCAATCTTTAATAACAATGGACCAGCAACTGGTTTATTGATTATCACAATGGCAATGATAGGAGTTGGAATGGGTTTTGTGTACGAATGGAAAAGTGCCTGGTGCTCCGGACTTTGTCCGATTCATCCTGTTGAAAAACTATACGGTGGTAATGTAGTTGGTTCTGTTCCAAACGCACATTGTATAGAGTGTCAGAACTGCGTGATCCCCTGTCCGGATTCCACACCCAACGTTCATCCAATTTCTTCCAAAAAAACGATCTATCACCAATTAGCAGGTTTGATGGTTGTTGGTGGATTACCTGGATTTATATGGGGATGGTTTCATGTACCTGATGAAACAACCATTACGAGTTTGAACAATTTCTTCTCTGTGTATGAATTACCATTGATCGGATTCGTTGCTAGCTCTATCATTTATATCATTGCTTCCATGATGGTGCCCAATAAATATGAACAAAAATTGGTGAGTGTATTTGCAGCTTCAGGAGTTTCCTGTTATTATTGGTATCGTATACCATCACTAATCGGTTATGGAAAATTTGTAGATGATGGTTTGTTATATAATCTATCAGGCATTATTCCTGCTTGGGTTATCCCAATCATTAATATAGCAACCACCTTATTCTTCTTTTATTTTTTGGTGATTCGTAAAACAAATAATCAGAGCTGGGTAGTACGGCCTCCATTCGCTACAAAAAATTAGAGTAGCCTATCGGGTAATTGTTTACTAGCATCAGCACCCATTTTTTTCAACTCTTCAATTCGGACAATAATATTGCCCTTGCCTGTTGATAGTTGTTTAAATGCATCGTCGTAACTGCTTTGCGCATCCCCTAACTTTTTTCCGATTAATTCAAGGTTAGTTAGGAAGCCATGAAATTTATCATACAGTGCTCCAGCTTTTTCTGCGATCTCTATGGCATTTCTATTCTGCTGTTCCACTTTCCACAGATCCGCAATGATCTTTAAAACTGCTAGTAAATTAGTTGGACTAACTAGCATGATCTTTTTATCGTACGCATACTTCCAAAGCATCGGATCTTTTTTAACTGCTTCGAGAAAAGCAGGTTCGATCGGAATAAACATCAATACATAATCTAATGCAACGGCATATTTAGGATAGTTCTTTTTACTGAGTCCGTCGATATGGTTTCTTAAGGAGCCAATATGACTCTTCATGGCTTGTTCCTGCTTTACCATATCTGGTTCAGAAACATATTGCTCCCAGGCAACTAAAGAAACTTTAGAATCAATGATAACTTTTCGCTGATCAGGATAGGAAATAGTTACGTCGGGTTGTAAACCATGACCCTGCTCATCCTTGATGATATTTCCGGCTTGGTCACGAATAAATTCCTGTGTTACATATTCTCTTCCTTTGGTGAGTCCGCTGTGTTCTAGTATTGATTCTAGGATCATTTCACCCCAATTACCCTGCATCTTTGAGTTTCCTTTTAATGCAGTAGTTAGGTTATTGGCTTCCTGACTAACCTGCTCGCTCATCTTTACCAACCGATCAATTTCTTTACCCAGACTAAACCTTTCCTTCGATTCCTTTTCATAGGTTTCTTCCACTTTCTTTTTAAAATCGCCCAATTCTGTTTTCAATGGAGCCAAGATCTCACCCATCTTTTCTTCGTTACGCTGAACCATTTGAATGCTATTAGTACGCATTACTTTTTCTGCCAAAGCTTCCATTTCAAGCTTTAACTGATCGCTCATCTTTGTACTATTCTCTTTTGCTTCATTCAATAAATTTTGCACATGAACCAATTGCGTTTCGGCAATTGCCAATTTAGAGAGGAGAGATTCTTTGTCGCGTTGAATTTGCTGAATACTTAATTGTAACTGTTGTTGTTGAGCATCTTTCTGCAATAACTGCTCGGTTAAAGTAGCATTGCGACTTCTAAAAACCGAGCGAGTTAAAATCCAGGTAAATAGGCCAGAAACTAGGGCAGATGCCAGACTGGCTAAAACAATGGGGGTATCCATATATCAATTAGAAAAGTAGGGAACGGATTAAGAAATATGAAATTACCATACAATCTCCTTAAAATTCAGCTCACTTTGTCAAATACACTATCCTGTTTTGTAAGTCGCGGTTTTAATTTTGTGAATCACCCATGTTTTTCTTATTAAAATTAAAATAATTCAAAATAGAATCGATTTTATCTAGGGCAACGGGAATTTCAGTATTGTTTTCCATGACAAGAAGAGCACCGTCGTTCCTTGAGATCCTTTTTACAAAATTGATGTTCACCAAATAACTTCTGTGAGCACGTAAAAAGTTGATTTCTCCAGAAAAAATGTCTTCATAGTATTTAAGGTTATGACTCACCATTAAGCTTGTCCCATTGATCTGATGAATATGAGAGTAACTGCCCTCAGCTTTAATGAAAAGAATATCTTTCAATTTGATGATTTCAAAACCATTCATTAAGGGAACTACAATCTTCTTATTGCCATTACTAAAATAATTATCCTTCAACGCGCCATAAGCAAGCTGCTCTCCCCTACCTAAATTGTCAATGAATTTCTGAATGGCACTCTTCAGTTTATCATATTGTAGGGGTTTCAAAACATAATCAACTGCACTCATGTCAAAAGCTTGTATGGCATGTTGATGGGATGCGGTTGTAAATATGATCTTGAATTTAATTTCATCAGGATTAAAAAAATTGAGCAATTGTAAACCATTATAGATCGGAAGTTCAACGTCCAGGAAAACTAGATCTGGCGTATTTTTCTTGATGCTTTTTACCGCACAGGGAATATCAATACACTTATCTACAATTTGAATACGAGGTTCAATTTCACCTACCATATCGCTTAATAATTCTGCTGCTTTTGTTTCATCTTCGATGATAATGGCTTTAATCATACTGTGTACTGTTTATGGGCAAACGAATAATAACTTTAGTTCCTGCCTGGTCTTCTTTATCAAAAACAAATAAACTAATCTTCTTTTCTAGTGTTTGATTGATCAAATCAACCCTACTTTCCATTGCAGAGCTGGCAAAACTTCTATGATTTGCGAAAAGGGTTTTATTGAGTTCTCTACTCCTGCTTCTTCCAATTCCATCATCATCTATTTCAATTCTAATATATTCTTTTTGTGGATCATCGTATTCAATAGACACTTTTAAATTGCGTGACCCTTTCTTATGAAACAGGCCATGTTTAATAGCGTTTTCAATACATGGCTGAATAAACATCGGTGGAATCTCTATGTTTTCCAAATCCATTTCAGGGTCGATCACTAACTCCATGGTGATTTCCGACTCAAAACGCGCTTTCTCTAAATCCAAATACAATTCTAAAATGGCTATTTCCTCTTTTAATGATATAGAGTTGATATTACTTGTATCTAGAATCTTTCTGATCAACTCGCTAAACTTACCCATATAATTACTCACGCTTCTCTTATCGTTCTTATAAACAAAGCTCTGAATCGTATTCAACGCATTGAAAATAAAATGCGGGTTCATCTGAGTAACAATTGTTTTCAACAAACTTTTTCTCAATTCATTTTGAAGCGTTAGTTTTTCAATCACATGTCGGTCTCTTCTTTTCACCCCCTTAAAATATGCGGTCAAAATCAATGAGCTCAAAGCAATTACCAAAAGCACTAGTAAACTAATAAACCACCATTGTAACCACCAAGGATAATTGATTGTAAACTTAAAATTGATCGTGTTTTTTGATCGCTCACCCTGAAAGTTCACTGCATAGGCTCTAAAAGAATATTTGCCTGGGTTTAATGAGGCAAAGGAGACAGTATAATCGGGACCAATTAAAGTTTTCCAGCTTTCATCGTTTGATCCGATTAATTGGTAAATAAATTGTGTGGCTTCTGGATTAATATACGAAGGTGACGAGAGTTTGAATTGAATGGCATTCTCTTTTGAACTTAAAATGGCATTCTCCTCTATTTCATTTTGACTAATTGTATTACTTGCAGATAATAAATAAGCCTCAGGAAGATCAGCCTTAATTTCTGACAATGACAATCGATACTCTTTATTTTTCATGGCCAAATAAAGCTGTTCATTCTCTTCGTAAAAATCATATACAGTTCCGTTAATCTCAAGTGGTATTGGAATAGTATTAATGATCTTAGGCGACAATAAATCAAAAATTTGAACATATCCAGGTTCTATTAAAAATAAGTGGTTGTGAAATCTTTTAATTTTTAAAACGATATTAGAGATCAGTCCGCTGTTGATTGAAAAGTTCGCCATACCATGCTCACCTATGATCATCAAACCATTATCAAAAGTACCTACGTACGCCTCTTTATTATATTGAACCATACAGGCGCCACTGATTTGCTTTCCATTAAACGAAAGTGTTTTAATACTATCCCCTTCAATCAATGCAAGTCCGGATTTGAAATTTGCATACACCTTTTTTGATACCTCATCTGTATTCAAAATATTACAGCGAGAGTATCGTAAAACTTGTCGGTGATTTTCAATAGCATCTATAAACTCCTTTTGATATTCCAGATTATTTGCACTGCCTTTTTCGAAAAGATATTTTTTTAAATTCGGAGTCAAACTCACTTTCGATAGCATTTGTGAATACGCTAATAACATGGAACTGTCTGTAAACACTACATTTTTCAATGATGCTATAGAAGAGATTTCCAAAATATAATTTTGCTGGGTGTTTATTTGATATACCCCTTTCGATGGTGCAACCAAGAAGTTCCCATTGGGCAAAGCAATGACATTTTCAATTGATCCTGCTTTACTATCTATATGATAAGAATGAAGTAGTTTATCGTCTTTGGTGATATAAATTTTTCCTCCCTGTGTTCCATACACCATCATTCCTTTATAAGGTAAAATCGTTCTTACAAAATCGTTCTTTTCTAAAAATGCATGTTCCCTTTTTTGCCATCCCTTATATTTCGCTGGTGTTTTTCGAAGACCCTCCTGTAAACTACTGTACCATTTATTTTTCCATTTGTCTATAACAATGTCCGACAGATATTGAGAAAATATAGAGTCTTTACTATTTAATTTATAGGATACATTCTGCGTATTTACCCAAATAGAGTCATCACATTTGATGATCGTTTTAAATGTTCCGGGCATTTTTTCGGCCGACAAAACAAACAAACTATCACGCCTTTCAATGATTTTATACAACCAGGTTCTTTCATTGTTATAAGCATAAATGGTATCATTCGTTGTAAGTTTAGCAAACGAAAACACTTCAGGAATTTCTTTTGATTTTTTTATTAGAAAAGAAAGCGGAATTTTTTTAAATCCATTTTTAGCATCATACCGATAGATTTTATTGGTTCCTGCCAAAATATGATCTCGATACACGCAAATCGACCTCGCTATGATCGAACTGTCTTCGGTATGGTAATACCTTCCTTTCATGGTTGTAGTATTACAAACAAATAGTCCCTTATCTGTTGTAACAACGATTTCAGAATCAAGTGGTAGGAGTGAAGGATAGGATTGTTCTTTTTGAATATTGTATGCTTCAAAAAGTTTCATTTTTTCTTTCTCTATATAAAATAACTGCCCGTTAAAATTATAAAACCAAATTCGTCCCTTCTGATCTTCACAAATACCTGAGGTACCAGTTGTGGTTTGTTCGGCACTACTAAAATGAGTAAACTTAATGCCATCGTATCTGCTGATCCCTAGTGTATGGCTCATCCAGATAAAGCCCTTTGAATCTGAAAACAAGTCAAACACTTCTTCAGTAGGCAAGCCCCTAACCACTTGCAGGTTTTGTAGCTGGGCATCCGCGTTAATGCCTTGAAATAGAAGTATTAAAAAAAGTAGCCTGAAACGCATAATTAAATATAAGACATAAGTCTTTTGTTAATATCTATTTGATCAATGAATTGCAAAATGCCATGAATTATTTAACTTCAATAAATTCAATTGCTCCATTATTATGCCCAACGATTCTACTTATATCAATACAAAGGCCACAACAAATAATACTTTTGACGTCATCGTTGTTGGCTCAGGCATCAGTGGTGGATGGGCAGCAAAAGAATTATGTGAAAAGGGTTTAAAGGTTTTATTACTTGAACGAGGCGAACCATTGGATCATCCAAATTATCCCACTGCTAATAAAGACCCATGGGACTTTCCTTTACGCAATCACTTAAGTATCGAGGATAAAAAAAATCATCCCGTACAAAGTAGGCACTATTCTTTTTTAGAAGAAACAAAACACTATTTCATTAACGACCTAGAAAACCCTTATGAAGAAGTTAAACGCTTCGACTGGGTGCGCGCTAATAAAATGGGCGGTAGATCTTTGCTTTGGGCTAGGGCTTGCTATAGGTTTACTGACACTGATTTTGAAGCCAACCTGAAAGATGGCCATGGGGTTGATTGGCCCATCCGTTATAAAGATCTGGCAACATGGTATGATTATGTAGAATCCTATATTGGCGTGAGTGGCAACCAAGACAAATTGAGCTATTTTCATGATGGAATTTTTCAGCCTCCTTTTGAAATGAATATTGCTGAAAAACATTTTCGTGATCAGGTGGCCAAAAAATATAAAGATCGTCACGTAATTATAGGGCGTTCAGCCAATCTTACCCAGCCTTTAAATGGGAGAAGCCAGTGTCAGGCCCGAAACCTTTGTTACCGCGGCTGCCCATGGGGAGCGTATTTCAGTTCAAATTCCTGTACAATACCAGCAGCCATTGCAACTGGTAACCTCACCATTCGACCATATTCATTAGTGAATCGGGTACTGTATGATGAACAAAAACAAAGAGCAACTGGTGTAGAAATTATTGATACCAAAACAAAAAATGAATCGCAATTTTTTGCTAAGATTATTTTTTTGAATGCATCAACGGTTTCTACCACTTTTATTTTATTGAATTCAACTTCGAAGCGTTTTCCAAACGGACTGGGCAATGATAGTGATCAAGTGGGTCGTAATTTAATGGATCATCACAAGGGCATTTCTGTTTCAGCTGAAGTGCCAGGATTTGAAGACAGCTATTATTTTGGCCGTAAACCAACTAATATTTATATCCCTAGGTTCAAGAATTTACAGAACAAAGAAAAGGGGTTCGTCAGGGGCTTTCATCTTGCCGCTAACGCATACCGTACAAGAGGTGTAGAAAGTAGTGAAATTGGTGCAGCTTTAAAAGAATCGCTTACAGAAGCAGGTAATTGGAGAATTAGTATTTGGGCCAATGGAGAATGTTTGCCATATCAAGACAATCGTATCACACTCAATCATCAAAAACAGGATGCTTTTGGCAGACCACAATTGAGTTTTGATTGCAGTTTTAAAGAAAATGAAAAAGCTATGTGGACCGATATGGTCAACACTTCTAAAGAAATGCTCGAAGCTGTTGGTTATCAGAATATCAAAGATCAGTCAAAAATGTCTTTCCCAGGAAACGCTAATCACGAAATGGGTACAGCACGAATGGGTAGAGATCCCAAGACCTCTGTGCTCAATGCGTTTAATCAAATGCATGCTGTGAAAAACGTGTTTATCACTGATGGGTCTTTCATGACTTCAAGTTCCTGTGTGAATCCAAGCCTCACTTACATGGCCATCACAGCTCGTGCTTGTGATTACGCAATTAAAGAACTTAAGAAAAACAATTTGTAACTACATTTATAAATGAAAAAGCTTTTCTTATTGGCTACTGCAGCAATAGTATTTGTTTGCAGCCAAGCGCAAGACATTCCTTATCAAACTTGTACCAACTGTTGGAACCGCGATTCTTTAGGTAATCATCGTGTGGCGATTTTGGTTGATCAAGAAAATACAGTTGCAAAAGTTAGCATCCCTTGGAGAAGAAGAGATGCCAACCCAGAAAACAAACGCATCATTATTCAGGATGCAAAAACCGGATTAAAAGTTTTGAATCATGTGGATCAAAATCTTACTAGAGAATCTGGTGAGATCTATTTCGAACCAATTTCTGGTAAAGGTCTTTACTATATATATTATTTGCCGCTCAAAAATGAAGGAAGATCTAACTATCCGCGTGGCGTGTATTTAAAACCCGAGCTTACTGCGAATCCAAATTGGACTTATAACAATTACTCGAATGCCAAAGTGCAGGCATTTGAAGCTATTGACGAATTGAATAGTTTTTATCCGATGGAAGTGATTGCTTCTAAATCTGAAACAGCTTCGTTGATAGAAAAGTCTTCCAATCAAGAATTTATTGTATTCCCAGAAGATCGTTTAAACCCGATCAAGATGACGCACGACCTTCCCAAAAAATGGATCGATGCAGGAATTCAAAATCAATTCAAAGGCAATGCCGATAAAGGCGAATGGTATGCGTTTCAATTGGGTTTATTGGCTTTGAAAAATCAAGCATCTATCGAAATTCGGTTTTCTGATTTAAAAAATGCAGCCGGGAATATTATTCCTTCAAAACAATTGAGCTGTATTAATTTAACAGGAACCACTTACGACGCTAAGCCACTGAAAAAAACAGTAGCTGTTGATGCCGGTATTATTCAAGCTTTCTGGTGCGGAGTGGATGTGCCAAAAACCGCTGCAGCAGGCACTTACACGGGAACCATCAGTATTGGCAACAAGGAGAACAAAACAAACATTCAGTTTCAATTAACTGTTAGCAATTCCCTAACCATCCATGCTGGTGAAAACGAGCCTTGGAAACAAACCCGATTAAAATGGTTAAACAGTACACTCGCACAGGAGAATAAAGTGATCGCTCCTTATACCGCCATCAAACAAAACAAAAATGAACTCAGCATTCTGGGAAGAAAATTGGTTTTGAATAACGATGGTTTACCAAAACAAATTCAGACTTATTTCAATTCAGAAATGACCGATTTAGTTGCCACACCAAAAAATATTTTAAGCAGCCCAATTCATTTTGTTTTTGACAATACAAATGGTAACAACTTAAAAACAGAAGCACTGAAGTACACCCAGGCTCAGGAAGGAAAAATTAGTTGGGAAGCCTTGAGTAAAAATAATCAGCTAAGTATGTTGGTGAAAGGCTCCATAGAATTTGATGGAATGATGGTGTATGATGTTACCGTTACGGCATTAAGTGATCTTAGTTTGAATAATATTGGAATGGAAATTCCATTTACCAAAGCTGCTTCTAAATACATGATGGGATTGGGTCAGAAAGGTGGCAAACGTCCGTCTAGCTTTAATTGGAAATGGGAAGTTGCCACCAAGAACCAAGACGGAGCCTGGATTGGAGACGTGAATGCTGGCTTGCAATATTCTTTGCGTGATGAAAATTACGTGCGACCCTTGAACACGAATTTTTATTTACAAAAACCTTTGTTATTGCCAACATCTTGGGGCAATCAAAATAAAGGATCAGTAAGCATTGAAGAGAATAACAACACAGCACTCGTAAAAAATTATAGCGGTGCACGTGTAATGAAGAAGGGCGAATCATTACATTATAATTTCACTTTACTCATCACCCCTTTCCATACCATCAATACCGATTTTCAATGGGGTGCGCGTTTCTTTCACGCCTATAAACCTATCGACACCATCAAACAAACTGGCGCCACCATCATCAATATCCACCACGCGAATGCCATCAATCCATGGATCAACTATCCATTTATTGAGCACCAAAAAATGAAATCATTTATCGATTCAGCGCATGTGGCAGGATTAAAAGTGAAGATCTATAATACCGTTCGTGAACTATCGAATCATGCTTATGAAACATTTCCACTCAGAAGCTTGGGCCATGAAATTTATTCAACCGGAAAAGGTGGCGGTTACAGCTGGTTACAAGAACACGTGAGCGAAGATTATATCCCAGCTTGGTTTGTACCAGAGATCAAAGACGCAGCTATTGTAAACAGTGGCATGAGCAGGTGGCATAATTATTATGTAGAGGGCATGAACTGGTTGGTGAATAATGTTGGCATCGACGGCATTTATCTCGATGATGTAGCATTCGATCGTATTACCATGAAGCGGATCAAACGCGTATTAACGCATGATGGTCACCCAGGCATCATTGACCTTCATTCTGCGAATCAATTTAATAAAAGTGACGGCTTTAATAATAGTGCCAACTTATACATGGAGCATTTTCCTTACCTGAATAAATTATGGTTTGGTGAGTACTTCGATTACCAAAAAAATGCGCCCGACTTTTTCTTAACTGAAGTAAGCGGCATCCCATTTGGCTTAATGGGCGAAATGCTGGAAGGCGGTGGCAATCCGTATCGTGGTATGGTTTATGGAATGACGAACCGTATGCCTTGGAGCGATGGTGCTGATCCGCGTGCGATCTGGAAAGTATGGAGTGATTTTGGTATGAAGGGTTCTAAAATGATTGGCTACTGGAGTGATAATGTTCCAGCAAAAACAAATAAAGAGTCGGTACTCGCAACAGTTTATAAAAAAGAAAGGTCTGCATTGATCTCAGTAGCTAGCTGGTCTGAACAAACAGAGCAAGTAGAATTGATCGTTGATTGGAAAAAGATCGGCATCGATCCAAACAAAGCATCCGTAACACTGCCAGCAATGAAAGGATTTCAAAACGGCGCAACACTCAAAATTAGTAATGGCAAGATCGAACCGGTTTTCATTGAAAAAGGAAAGGGTATGATCGTTTGGATCAAATAATAAAATAGACTGCAATGAAAAAAATATTCTGGTTAGGATTCCTAGCCCTGTCAATGCATGCTGTAAGTGCACAACAAACAGTTAGTGTAAAAGAATACCAAAAGGAATTTACGACCTATCCATTTTCAGATCCTGACCCTGTTCCAAATTTTTCTGCGATCTATCCCTACTTCCGCTTCGATGGATTTACCGATCAGCCCATTCAGAAAAAATGGAAGGTCATTGAAATCGAAAACGACTATATCAAGATCCTGATCCTTCCAGAAATTGGTGGAAAGATCTGGGCAGCTATCGATAAAAAAACCGACAAGCCTTTTCTCTATTATAATCACGCAGTGAAGTTCAGAGATGTGGCTTTACGCGGACCATGGACGAGTGGCGGACTCGAAGCCAACTACGGCATCATCGGCCACACACCCAATTGTGCCACTCCAGTTGATTACAAGATCTTGAAAAAAGAAGACGGCAGTATCAGTTGTGTGATCGGTGGTTTAGATTTGTTATCATCAACCAATTGGCGATTAGATATCAATCTCGAAAAAGACAAAGCCTATTTTACCACTAGTTCATTGTGGTATAATACCACCCCCAATCAACAACCCTATTATCATTGGATGAATGCGGGTTTAAAGGCTGATGGAAATTTAGAATTTATTTATCCGGGCAATAAATATCTCGGACATAATGGTGAGTATAACGATTGGCCGATCAATAAAACCAATGGTAAACTGCTATCCTTTTATAATAACAATAATTTCGGGGGTTATAAATCTTATCACGTGTTTGGAGCTTACACGAATTTCTTTGGAGGTTATTACCACGATGATGATTTTGGCATGGTGCGCTATGCCGATCATAATGATAAAGCAGGAAAGAAGATCTGGATCTGGGGCTTATCTCGCCAAGGAATGATCTGGGAAAAATATCTGACCGATACGGATAAGCAATACGTGGAAGTACAATCAGGCCGCATGTTTAATCAGAACGCAGAGCAAAGTACTTTCTCTCCATTCAAACACCGATCTTTTGAACCATATGCTACTGATACCTGGAAAGAGTATTGGTATGGCGTGCAAAAAACAAAGGGTATTAGTGCAGCAACAGATTATGGTGCTGTGAATCTGGTAGAAGAAAATGGAAAACTAAAAATTTATCTCTTCCCAGTAAAACAAATCAAAGACGAATTACTGATCACGCAAAATGGGAAAACGATTTATCAAAAAAATATCAGACTAGCGCCTCAACAAAATTTTATAGATAGTATTATTCTAAACAAAGAGGAAGGTAAAATTGCTTTGAGTTTAGGTGCCAACAAGATCAATTACAATTCTGATCCCACTACTAATTATTTAAGCCGACCAGTTGAAACACCAAAAGATTTTAATTGGAATACTGCTTATGGTAATTACCTACAAGGAAAAGAATTGATGGATCAAAGACAGTATCCAGCAGCCGCTTTAAAATTAGAAGCATCCATCAAACTCGATAGTAATTTTCTTCCAAGTTTGGCTAAATCTGCAGAACTAAAATGGATGAGCTTTCAGTACCCAGAAGCATTGCAACTTATTCAAAGAGCATTGAGCATCGACTCTCACGATGGTGCTGCGAATTATTATTATGGATTGATTCAAAATGCATTAAGTAATTCTATTGATGCGATGGATGGATTTGATCTGGCTTCTTTATCGCCGGAATATCGTAGTGCTTCTTACACAGAATTAGCCAAGATCTATTGCATGAAAAAAGACTATCAAAAGTCTATACGCTATTGTAAACAAGCACTAGTCAATAATACTTATAATATCAAATCATTGGAATTGATAGCTATTAATCAGCGATTATTGAAAGATTCAATAGCTACTAAAAACACATGGGATCAAATTAAAGCATTAGATCCTTTGAACCATACTGTAGACTTTGAAAATTATCTCACCAGACCTACTGAAGCAAACCTGCATCAATTTAAAAATAATCTACAAAACGAAATGCCTGCAGAGAATTATTTAGAACTAGCTGCAAGTTATCGTGAATTGGGATTGTTTGCTAATGCAGAACAAGCAGTAACACTTTTGGATAAAAATACTATTGCAAAATATTGGAAAGCATATTTTTTGTTCTTACAAAACAAACCTTATGAAACTGCTTTAGCAACTGCCAATACTGCCAGCCCAGATTTTGTATTTCCTTCAAGAATTATGGACTTGGAAGTTTTTAAATGGGTATTTGCATTAAACGAAAACTGGAAATCGAAGTATTATTTAGCCTTACTTTTAAAAAGTAAAAGTGTTCATGAGAAAGCAACAAAGGATTTGTTTGAATCATTAGAAAATCAACCAGACAATGCACCATTCTATGCTATGAGGGCAAAAATAAATGTTGTTTCAAATCCGCAAAAAGCAGGTGTAGATCTCAAAAAAGCAATAGGCTTAGATAAAGAACAATGGCGTTACTATAAAGCCCTAACAGAATTATATAATCAACAAAAACAATACAAAGCTGCATTAGAAATTATAGCTCCATATTATCAATCACATCCCAAACAATATATCATGGGCATGTTGTATGCAAGAACACTACTCTTCAACAGTCAATATGAAGCAGCTGATAAATTATTAACCAGTTTACAAATCATTCCTTTCGAAGGTTCTACTCAAGGTCATGAATTATACCGCCAGGCAAAACTGATGCAAGCAATCGAAGCCATTGAAAAAAATGAAACTGCAAAAGCTATAGCATTGGTGAATCAAGCAAAAGAGTGGCCCGAGAATTTGGGTGCGGGCAAACCTTATGATGCTGATATAGATTCTAGCCTCGAAGACAAGATCCTATCAGCATCTAAGCAAAAGCCAGCATCTAAAGACATGAATACATTGAAAGACTTGGTCCTTAAAAAAGAATAATTACTGATAACTGATTTCCCATTGCACCGCAACTGCATCGGTTGATCGAAAACTAATTTTTCTGATTTCACCAGATAAAACATTTTCGATCAATTCTGCTTTGCCTGTGCTTACCTTTTTGAATGTTGCACCTGCAGGCTCATAGATATAAATACTATACAGATCATCAGCCACTAAATTGCTGGTACCAATTAACCCATTATTGTTCCACTGTAATTGTTCTAATTCCAAAGCACCACAACTGATATGCCTATTAGTTGCCAATAATTGTGGATGGTTTTGTTTTTCTCTAAAACAAAACAACTGACAATTAAAAGCAGTATCAATCGCTCCTGGAATAAATTGTTTGGTTTGAATACCTCTAAATTTTTTACTCCAAAATTCAAACACGAGATATTCTTTTTTCGCATCTAATCCAAGATCTTTTAATGGAATCACACGATCTCTTTCATCAAGTCTTCCAAGCACTGTCCAGTTTTCGTAGGGTTTATTAATATCCATTTGAAACAAACCGGTAGTAGTTGTTGTGCTTGCATCAAATGGCCTCGGACCCGAACCACTCATTTCTGTTTCAGCCTGCGCAATCAAACTCGACCTGGAAGGATCTACATCGTATACCTGACCCGGACTTGTCATTAAAACAGGAATTGACCGAATAGCTGCATCAATCAAATTCGACTTTTCATACAACTCAGGCTGATCAGTGAGCATGAACAGTGAGCCAGTTAAAGAAGTAGCTGTACAACTTCTGTACGCTTCTTTTGCAGAGAGCACAATATGATCGGGATCGTTACGCCAAATGATATTGTTATAAGAATTGAACTGCGCTAAACCTGCATAGCTATAACCATCGTTCCCAATTCTGCAGCCATCTACTAAGCCAACCAACTCAGGACGGATGCCCCAACAAGCCATTAAAAATTTATCCTTCCCAATTTGATTGCGCACTGCTGTTACCACATTTCTATAGGCTTCATTTTTATTGATGCCATCACGCATCAGTTCTTTACTAAACATATTATAGCCCTCATATTTCAAATGTCTCAACGCATCGAGTTTAAAATATTGCCAGCCTTCTTTATTAAACTCGGCATATATAGGTTTAATCAATTGATCAATTGTTGACTTGTTCGCCCCATTCATCACATAGCCCACCCAATTACCCAATGCAACTTTACCATCAAGCGTTTTTATGAATAATTCTTTGTGCTGATATGCCGCAACTGAATCGGCAAAAGAAACATTGGTCCAGATGCCCGGTTGAAATCCCTTCGAAGCAATATAGTTAGCAAGGTTTCCCATACCTGCAGGAAATTTTTTATTCGCGTTGATCCAAGTTTCGGGCATACCGATGGGCACTTGCTGATAACCATCATCTATTTGAATATAGTCGAGTCCGTATTTTTTCAACTTAGTAGATAAGACATCAGCTGTACGATGCATATCTGTTTCAGTAACATTATCAAAGTAGGCAAACCAACTACACCATCCTACTACAGGCTTTTTCCAAATACTATATTCCTTTGGTTTAAAATAAGTCAATCCTCTGTGTTGTTGATAGTACCTGGGTTTGAAGCGAATGATGAGTTCTGATTTAACTATCTGAATTTGATACTGATTGTTTTCTTGTGGCTGCATATTAAATGCTGGGTAAGCTGCATCGAATGATAATAGCCAATCTTCATTTCTATTATATACAGCGTTATTGAGTAAATTAAAACTCTTACCAACCGTATGTCTCACAATGCTCAAACCATCATTCCATCTGTCGCTCTCACAGGCAATCGATCCTTCATCAGCCATCACAATAGCTTTGAAATTGAATCTTTTGAAATCGGATGTCACCAACGAAATGGTTTGATACACTGCATTATTTAAACTGCTATGGTGTTCATGAATTTGTAGTTTCGAAGCATTACCCGAAATCACTGCTTTCAAGATCAGTTTGTTCTGCACAGAAAAAAATAGGGAATCTTTTTTTTGGGTTACCTGAATTGTTTCTTGTGCATATAAAATTTGAGTCCCCATTAAGAAACATCCAAACAAAGCAATCGTTAATTTTTTCATCATCAATTATTTCAAATAATTAAAAAACATCCAGATCATTTCCATAAACCACAGCACCCTTGTATCGATCCTGCAATTCTTTCATCAAACTTTCTTTACTCATCCCAAATGGCAACTGATGTGTGAGCACCAACAATTTCGGTTTTGTTTTATTCGCGATCTCTGCCAGTTGACCTGTAGATGTATGAAAAGTAGAATGATACTTTTTCCAGTGTTCATCCCTTTTCGCTAAGCCTTCCATCGAATACACTTCATGGATCAGTATATCACAATCCATTGCATTTTTTACGACTGATTCACTGTAGGTACAGTCACCCGACACCACGATCACTTTATCTTTTGTTTCAAATCGAAAACCAAATGCATTGGCCCAAGAACCATGGCTCACTTTAAATGCTTTCACCACCACATTCGAATCCTGATAAACAATTCCTTCTTTGATCTCATGCACATGCACTTGATAAGCTTCCGGTATCCCTCGCTCCAAACCCTTGATGCGAATATCCAAGTCCTCCTTGTAAGCAGATTGAATATCACGCGTCATTTTGGCGATGCCTTTTGGTCCGTATACTTCTAATGCTTCCAGTCTACCTGTAACAGCCGGACTCAACATAAAATCTGAATACCCTCCCACATGATCGCTATGTAAATGTGTAATGAAGAGGCGGGTAAGTCCTTCCGATTTGAGAGACGGAATCTCTTTCTTAGCAGCTGCTGCAGCTCTGCGCACAACACCCGGACCACAATCCACCACATAAGAATGATTGTTTACAATGATCGCTAGTGATGGCCCCGAACGCTCAGGATCGGGGTTTGGTGTGCCCGTGCCCAACAAAACTACTTTCGTTCCATTATTCTGTGCAATGGATACCATTGAAATAAAACAGAACAGAAAAAGCAGTGACAAATTCTTCATACCTTAAATTTAGAAAAAGAAAATTAGACATAATATTTAGCAATGAAAAAATCAACTATGAAATATCTATTCGGCCTCTTAACCGCTTTGGTACTGTTCAACATTTCAGTAGGAGCACAGACTTTGTCGAGCAATCAAATCGACTCTTTGGTGGAACTCACTTTAAAAACATTTAATGTGCCGGGTATGTCGGTTGGTGTAGTGAAGGACGGAAAGTTGATCCACGCTAAAGGTTATGGTGTTGCCAGCTTAAGAACCGGAAAAAAAGTGGATGAGCAAACTTTATTTGGAATTGCATCCAATAGCAAATCCTATACTGCAGCTGCCTTAGGTATGCTAGTTGATGAAGGAAAATTGAAATGGGATGATAAGGTAACAGACTATATCCCTGAATTTAAAATGTACAATCCCTATGTAACGGAAGAATTTACGATCCGCGATTTGCTCACACACAGAAGTGGTTTGGGTTTAGGTGCCGGAGATCTTATGATGTTTCCTGATCAAAGCGATTTCACCAAAAAAGACATTATTCATAATCTGCGATATTTAAAACAAGTATCCAGTTTCAGAACAAAATATGATTACGATAATAATTTATACATCGTAGCAGGAGAAGTGGTAGCAAGGGTTTCGGGCATTAGCTGGGAAGATTTCATTGAAAAAAGAATCATGCAGCCCCTAGGTTTTAAAAGTAGTGCAGCTTCGGTATCCAGACTAAAAGATAATAGCAATAGTATTCGTCCGCATGCGCCAGTTAATGGGAAAGTAGAAACGATCGATATCGATTGGAGTGAATCTGCAAATGCTGCAGGTGGTATTTGGAGTAATATTATCGATGAAAGTAAATGGGTGATCCTGCAAATGAATCATGGTAAATATGGTGATAGTTTGAAGCAGAAATTATTTAGCGATGAGGTGCACGAAGAAATGTGGGCAGCACAAACAAATATTGGGGCAAGAGCGGTAGCACCTTACAATACCCATTTTGCAGCATACGGATTGGGATGGTTTTTGAGCGATGTAAAGGGATATAAACAGGTAACGCATACTGGCGGACTAGCAGGAATCGTTACCCAAGTAGTGATGATCCCAGAAATTAATTTAGGAATCATTGTATTCACCAATCAGCAGGTTGGCGCGGCTTTCAGCGCAGTGAGTAATTCTATTAAAGATGGCTATTTAGGTGTGAAAGGGTTCGATTGGGTAAAACTCTATGCAGCACGTGTAGCAAGAGGAGAAGCAGAAGCCAAAAAAATCAATGATGAAGTAGAAGCAACAATTGCAGCTCAAACCAAAAATAGTACTGGTGCTTTTAGTGTAGACTCTTATATAGGTAAGTATACTGATCAATGGTTTGGAGAGGTTGAAATATCTATTAAAAATGGTAAGCCTTGGTTTGCTTCAAAACGTTCCCCTAAATTAAGTGGTGAACTATTTCCATATAAGGGCAATACATTGATAGTGCGTTGGACAGACCGAAGCATGGATGCAGATGCATTTGTTATGTTTAGTACGGATAAAGATGGTAAGCCATCGGGTATTAAAATGAATGCCATTTCACCTCTCACAGATTTTAGTTTCGATTTTCAGGATCTTGATTTTAAGAAAAATTAAACATAGCAAATGTCTTTTAATATCGCAGTCTTAGGTGCAGGAATGGTTGGAAGAACCATGGCGTTAGAACTTGCAAAAACACATAGTGTTACTTCCTTCGATCTTAATCAACAGAACTTAGATACGCTCAAAAGAAAGAATAGCTCCATAGAAACAGGTGCGATCAATTTATTAGATCCTGCGTTGAATTTAAAAGAAGTGCTGAGCTTTGCCGATCTGGTTGTAAATGCCGTTCCCGGATTCATGGGCTATCGTGTTTTGGAATTGGTGATCAAAGCAGGAAAAAATAGTGTAGACATTTCTTTTTTTCCAGAAAGTATTGCGCCATTGCATCAGCTGGCCATCGAGCACAATGTATATGCCATCATGGATTGTGGAGTAGCACCAGGTATTAGTAATTTGATATTAGGCAGATACAATCAAGAATTCAAAGTACATAATTTTAAATTCTATGTAGGCGGACTACCCATTGTACGTGAAAAACCTTTTGAATACAAAGCACCATTCTCTCCGATTGATGTGATTGAAGAGTATATGCGTCCAGCAAGACTGCGTGTAAACGGTGAAAACAAAACAGAGCCAGCGCTATCTGAAATTGAAACATTGAATTTTGATGGCATTGGAACATTAGACGGATTTAATACTGATGGATTAAGAAGCATTCTGGATAGCTTCCCAGATATTCCAAATATGTCGGAGAAAACCTTGCGATATCCAGGACACGTTGAACTGATCAAAACACTCAAAGCCATCGGCTTCTTTGAACCAGCACATATCGATGCTACTTCCAAGGTTTTGATTAATTCCTGGAAGCTCAAAGAAACAGACGAAGACCTGACTGTGATGAAAGTGGTGGTGGAAGGAACAAAAGATGATCAACCCATAACTATTGAATACAATCTCCTAGATTATTGTGATACAAAAAATCAGTTGAGTTCAATGTCAAGAACAACAGGACTCACTTGCACAGCCATCGCAGAATTAGCCCTCGCCAACAAAATTGATTTAAAAGGTGTGTTTCCTCCAGAGAAGGTCGGAGAAAGCAAAGAGAATTTTGATTTTATTATCAATTATTTAAAAGAGCGAAATGTACATTGGGTAAAACAGGTTAAATAGCCTGAAGTTTGCAAGTATTTGTGGCATTTGTGTAAGTTTTAAGCTTAATAAGAGCGGGACCTTTATTTATTGAAATAATAGGTGCCCCTATGAAAAAGAAAGTCATTCAAAATATATGGTTGCCTTTTTTCTTTGTTTTAGTGTTGATAGGATCCATTGGATATGCGGTTTATCAAAGTAATAGAAAAATGCTTGATTCGGCCAAATGGGTTGATCACACAATAGAAATTATAAGCTTATCTGAAAAAACACTTTCCCATACTAAAGATATTGAAACTGGTGCCCTAGGATACGTAATTACAAATGATAGCGTCTTTCTTCAACCAAATCTTATTGCAAAAGATGTTATATACAAAAACATTGCTGTTCTTAAGACATTAACTAAAATCAAGCCAGGTCAACAAGTACTTTTAGATTCGTTAAAATATTATATACAAAAGAGAATTGCTTTTATTGACCAAGGTATTGAATTGATAAATAAGATTGGTCTAGCCAATGCCTTAAAAAATATTAAAAAAGAAGAAGGGAATTATTACTCAAATCAAATACGATTGATTATTGGTAAAATCATTGCTAAAGAATATGAATATCTCCAGCAAAGAAAATTATTAAATGAAAAAGATATAATAATTTTTAATTGGGTCATAGGTTCTTTGTTTGCTCTAATGTCTATTGCATCTGTTCTATTTTTAATTAGTTATCATAGAAACATAACTCAAAAGAATGACAAAATAGTACAAGCTGATGAATTAGTTATTTTAAACAATGAATTAAAAATTTCAGAAGCTAAATACCAAAAGCTAAATGAAGAATTAGAGTATTTGGTTATAGAACGCACTGCGAAATATGAGGCTGCCAATAAAGAATTGGAATCTTTCTCCTATTCTGTTTCACATGATCTAAGAGCTCCTATCAGAGCAATCAATGGTTATACAAAAATATTAGAAGAAGATTATTTAGATAAGTTAGACGCAGATGGAGTAACGGTTTTAGCATCGATAGTAAGTAATTCAAAAAAGATGGGGCACTTAATTGATGACCTACTTGCTTTTTCAAAATTGGGTAGAAAAGCCATAAGTGGTTCAGAAATAGATATGCAAGAAATGGTGAGCACACTCTGCGATGAAATATCAATAGAAAACCCAGAAAGCCAAATTGAATTTACGATTCATCCTCTTACTCATATTTATGGTGATTCTTCTCTGATACATCAAGTATGGATCAATTTGATCAGTAATTCCGTTAAATTTTCAAAATATAAACCCAAAACGATCATCGAAATTGGCTGCTATCAAAAAGATGATCACACAGTTTATTATGTGAAAGATAATGGAGCTGGTTTTGATATGAAATACTATAATAAACTGTTTGGCGTATTTCAAAGGTTACACGGACAGGATGAATTTGAAGGAACAGGCATTGGTCTGGCAATTGTTCAAAAAATAGTGACTCGGCATAATGGACTTGTTTGGGGAGAATCTGTTTTAAATGAAGGTGCCCGCTTTTATTTTAGCATGCCTAATGAAAAAAATGTGGTCTCAGAATTAAGTAATTAACTAAAAAATTAAAAAATGCTTTATAACGTTATAGAAATATTATTTGCCGAAGATAATATGGATGATGCAATGCTTACTATTCGTGCACTCAAAAAAAGTGGACTTACTAATAAGATCCAACACGTGAAAGATGGTGCTGAAGCTTTAGACTTTATCTATTGCAAAGGCAATTATGCAGAACGAAATTTTAATGATCAGCCAAGGCTTATTTTGCTTGATCTTAAAATGCCAAAGATTTCTGGAATGGAAGTACTTGAACAATTAAAATCAGATCCAAGAACGAATAGTATTCCCATTGTGGTTTTAACATCTTCAAAAGAAGATCCTGATATTAAAAATTGTTACGCATTAGGAGTAAATAGTTATATCGTAAAACCGGTTGAGAGCGATAACTTTTTCCATGTTTTAGAGCAGTTAGGCTGCTATTGGATGATACATAACGTTCACCCTGTAAAATAATTTAAAAAATGAATTATGGAAACTTCATTAAAAGTTCTAATTCTGGAGGACAGTGCTACTGATGCAGATTTAATTAAGCGACTAATTAAAAAAGAGAATAAGGATGCTGAGTTTAATATTGCCATGGATCAAGAAAGCTTTACTCAGGCATTAGATGATTTTTCTCCAGATATTATACTCGCAGATAATTCCTTACCTAATTTTGATGGCTCAGCTGCATTAAACCTTACTTGTCATAGATCTACTCATATTCCGTTTATATTAGTAACAGGAACAGTTTCAGAAGAGTTTGCAGCTACCATCATTAAACAAGGGGCAGACGATTATATTCTAAAAGATAGGATCGCCAGATTGCCTTCTGCTATTGCTGCTGCCATTAAACAGAAATGCACAGATAATGAGAAACAGGAAACTGTTACAAGGTTAAAAGAAAATGAAAAAAAGTATCGAGAATTAGTTGAGCGGGTGTCTGATTGTTTTATAGCCCTTGATCTATCTTGGCAATTTACCTATGCAAATAAAAAGGCAGAGGAATTATTCAATAAGCCGATGAGTTACTTGTTAGGAAAGAATATCTGGGATGAATTAAATGTGTCAGATGTAGCAATACTAAAACCGCAGTACGAACAGGCTTTAAATTATGTAAAAAATCATCATTTCAAAGAGTTTTCGAACTCTTTTAATAAGTGGATCGATACTTCAATCTATCCTTCCGATACTGGTATCTCGGTGTATATTAAAGACATCACCGCGCAACATGAAAGCGATGAAAACCTAAAATTGCTTGAAATTAAAATAGAAGATCAAAAAGTTCAGGAACAAAAAAGAACGGTTCGAGCAATCATTAATACGCAAGAAAACGAGCGAAATCATTTAGCCAAAGAGTTACACGATAACATCAATCAGATCTTAACAGGGGCTAAAATATATTTGAACCTCGCAGGCAATAAAAATGAGGAGCTCAAAGAATTGATCAAATACCCGAATGAATTAATAGATATGTCTATCAAAGAAATTCGTTTGTTATGTCAAAAAATGGGAGCCCCAACAAAAGACTTTGCGCTGAACGAATTGATCGAAAATCTTATTGCAATTTTTAAGAAAAACAATGAATCTATCAATATTGCATTCGAATATGACGTTGATCCAGAAATATTATTCGATGAACTAAAAATAAATATCCTCAGAGTTGTTCAAGAACAGATCAATAATATTTTTAAATACGCTGAAGCAAAAAATATCAGCATTTCAATAAAAGAAGCTAATAAAATAATTGCCATTTCAGTTGTTGATGATGGTAAAGGCTATGATACCAGTGTGAAAAGAACCGGTCTTGGGGTTTCAAATATGATCAACCGAATAGAGTCGTTCAATGGGAAAATTGAGATCGTAAGCGCAATTGGAGCGGGTTGTAAAACTTACATTCAAATACCGGTTGGTAGGGAATAATATTTATATTTAAGTTGATTAACCCACATAATCAACAAATATGAAACATTCCGCAAAAGTCAATGACTCCATTCTTTACCCAAATGCAACGCTATATTTTTTCTTAGCTTTGGTTGTAACCTGGATCGGTTTTTCGCATTCCTATTTTAGAAACTTGGCAGAGAATGATATCTTCCATCATTTGCATGGTGCTATCGCTGGGGGATGGATCATCGTTTTAATGATCCAACCTTTATTATACAAACAGGGTAAATTAGCATTGCATCGAAAAATTGGGAAACTGGCTGTTTATATACTCTTCCCATTATTAATATTGGGCGGGTTGAAAATGATTCATAGCATGTTGAATAATCCAAGTGCTTATCCTCCTGGAGCAACGATCATGTTGGCATTTCTCGATTTCTATTCAATATTGATGTTACTTTATTTCGTGTATCAAGCCATCAATAAAGCCTCTCAATTACAATTGCACGCCAGATATCTGAGTTTAACTGTATTGGCTATGTTGCCTCCAGCTATCGGTAGAATGTTGTTTTATATACCATGGATCAACAGTTTTGAAAAAAGCTTGAATGTCAGTTACTCGATCATCATCATTATCACAGGAGTGTTATTATTAGATGATAAAAAAAGGGGGGCGATCTATCCACCTTATAAAATAGCAATGGTGCTATTTTTGATTCAGCTCATTAGTTTGAATTTTGTAGGTCAGTGGCAGTGGTGGGCAAGTTTGATGACAAAATTTGCATCACTTTAGAGCAGGAAGGTTTTCCCAAACAAAAGGTTCATTCTTGGGTTTCCCATCTGGTCGCTCTTTGGAAGTTCGAATGGTATACACTGGCCAACTTTCTAATTCTGAAGCAGGCATTTCGAAATCTAATAATTGTTGCAATCGTTCAGAACTAAGATCTTCTGAAACCCATTCTTTTGCAAGATCCATTGGAAGAAAAAGCGGCATGCGCCATTTATTGTCCCCATCGTTATGAATCTGTTGCATCAATTCATTCGCTGCACGCGTAATTAAGGTATAGCTCCATCGCTTTTCTAATTCACCCGTTTCTTTATTGGGCAATTCAGCCACAGAATATAAACCGGGTAAAAAAAATAGGTCTTCTTTTTTTTGATGGATAAAGTAAGGTACTTTCTTGGTCCACTTTTCAATCTTTCGATGTTCAAATATTCCTGTCACTGGAATCAGGCATCTCCGATTCCTGATCTTATACCAATAACTCGAAGTATCGCCCAGGATCCTTTCGCTGCGGGCATTGAGCATCATGATCCTTTGTTTTAAAAAAGCCTGCTCATCCTTAATATAAAAAGGGATACAACCCCATTCCATCAGTTTAACGTGTAAGTGCCGATCTTCTCTGTTTTGATAAATGATAGGATGTTCTCCAAAACTATGTGCTACAATATGCATCGAAGCATCATAGTTGATTTGTACCTGCTCATCAAATTCAATAGTTGGGAACTGTTCCAAGATGGCAGTCAATTTTGCAAGAAAGGAAAGGTCGTAACACATGTTACCAATTAATTTATTTAGTGCAATTTATAAATTCTATTATTTGAATCGAACAATTTAATATCTTCGAAAACTGTTTGCAAATTCTGAGAGTTATCCCACAAACTTATCTGGTTGCTTCACACATTATACTGCAATCCCCAATTGCCTTTTTTTTACTTTTAGTAATAAAACCCTTAAATTCTATTTATGCGATTGATTGCGCCCGTTGTTTTGTGCCTTTTCATTTCTACTGTTTCGTTTTCTCAAGAAAAATTAAACATTAAGTTCGGAAAAATCACACCCGCAGATTTTGAAGTTAACTCTCCTTTGATCGATTCTAACACCAACGCAATTCTACATGCAGATATCGGCACCACCGAATTTGAAGGGAATAATAAAAATTGGTTTACTATGGTCTTCCGTCGCCATAAAAGAATTAAAATTTTAAACAACAAAGGGTTTGATGCAGCCACATTGTCGATCTACCTCTACTCTCAAAACAATGAAGTTGAAAAGCTTGATGAATTAAAGGCTCAAACATATAATCTTGAAAACAATTCGGTGGTAATTACCAAATTATCATCAAAAGATATTTTCGAAGAGAAAGTAAAAAGAAACTTAATTAAAAAGAAACTCACACTACCCGCTGTTAAGGTAGGGTCGATCATTGAAGTGTCATATACCATCAAATCAGACTTTCTGTTCAATCTACAACCCTGGGAATTTCAAGGAGAATATCCTTGTTTGTGGAGTGAGTACGATTTAGCACTACCCGACTTTTTTAATTACGTTTTTTTAAGTCAGGGTTATTTACCATTCGACATTAACACAACAACCAAAGGCTATAACAATTATGTTGTTAGAGACCCTACAACTGCAAACATAGGAACTGGATATAATATAGGCAGTGATGTGTTAAACAAAAAATGGGTAATTAAAAATGCAGCTGCAATGAAAGAAGAAAATTTTACTTCTACAATTGCAAACCATATTTCAAAAATCGAGTTTCAATTATCCGAATATCGTTTCCCCAACCAGCCCGTAGAAAAGATCATGCAAAGCTGGCCGAAGGTTGCAGAAAAAATGATGGGGAGCATTGATTTTGGATTAGCCATTACGAGAAGTAATGACTGGCTATCAGACGATATCAATAAAATCACTGCTAACGCCAAAACAGAAGAAGAAAGGGCAAAAAAGATCTATGAATATATTAGAGACAACTTTACTTCAACTGGCGATTATGGTTTGTACTTAAGCGATAACACCAATTTAAAAGACATCTTTAAACGTAAAAGTGGCAAATCCTGCGAAATCAATTTATTGTTGTTGGCTATGTTATACCACAACAATATTACCTGCAGCCCAGTATTAATGAGCTTGAGAGATCGGGGCACGGTACATATGGTTTATCCTTTAATGGACCGCTTCAATTATCTGATCGCAAAAGTTCAGGTCGGACAAAATATACTTTTTTTAGATGCATCCAAGCCCATGTTAGGGTTTAACCAGCTTTCAAGTGATTGTTATAATGGAGTAGCCTGGTCGATAACAAAAGAAATGCAAGAGCCATTATATTTTTATACCGATTCGGTGAAGGAAAGCAATTACACCACTGTTTTATTGTCTAATGAAAAAGAAGGGATAGTTAAGGGTACTTTTTCTGAAGTGTTAGGCAATAGTACTTCTTTAAGCATCAGAGAAAAAATTAAAAAGACCAACCTTACTTCCATCACAAATGAAATTAAAAAATCAATGTCTGGAGATATCAAAGTTTCCAACTTAAGCATTGATTCGCTTAATTCGTATGACGAACCGGTAACCTTAAAATACGATCTTGAAATGAATGCAGAAACCGATATCATTTATTTGAACCCGATGTTCGGCGAAGCCATTCAAAAAAATCCTTTCAGTTCTGCAAAGCGCAACTATCCAATTGAAATGCCTTATTTAAAAGACGATCATTTTGTATTGAATATGGAAATACCTGCTGGGTACAAAGTGGAAGAGATGCCAAAGTCGGTACGTTATAAATTAAATGAAGACGATGGAATGTTTGAATATTTAATTGCCAATCGGGATGGAAGAATTCAAATCCGCTCTAGCATTAAGTTAAACAAAGCAAATTTTTCGATGGATGATTATGAGGGACTCAGAGAGTTCTACGCATTTATCATTAAGCAACAAAACGAGCAGATCGTATTAAAAAAGGTTAAGTAGGTTCTATGAAAAAAATTCTATGGTTTACATTGCTCATTGGCTTTGTTCAAGTAAAAGCACAGGTTTATAACGTTCAATTAATTCCTGACTCCCTTAAAAAAAATGCACACGCGGTAAAGCGGATGGAAGAGTTGCATGTTACTATCAAAGCGCTCAACAAAGTTGTTGTAACTAATAAATATGCCATTACAATTTTAGATGAGTTGGGTGATCGAGAGTCGGGCTATATTAATTCATACAGCAGTATGCAAGACTTAAGTAGCATTGAGGGCAACTTATATGATGCCTTTGGAAAAAAATTGAAATCGGTTAAGAAAAAAGATATCATCGATGCATCAAATTCAGACGGATTTAGCTTGATGCTCGATTCGAGAATTAAAAAGCATAATTTTTATTGCAGGCAATATCCTTATACCATTGAGTATTCTGATGAAGAAGAAATCAATAATTCCTATTTTCTTCCCACTTGGATGCCAATTGAGGGAGCCCATTTTTCGGTACAGCAAAGTAAGTTTATCGTAGAAACTGCACCAGAATATGAATTAAGAATTAAGCAATTAAATTTTAATAAGTCGCCACAAATCACAAAAGGAAAAACCAATACTTATAGCTGGGAATTGACCAATGGAAAAGCCATTGAAAAGGAACCACTACAACCTCCTATGAACGAAATTCTGCCCATCGTATATATTGGTGCCAGCGATTTTTCATTGGGCAATTATACCGGTGATATGCGTAGTTGGTTAGGATTAGGAAAATTAAATTCCAATCTAAACAAAGGAAGAGACGAGTTGCCCGACAATATAAAACTAGACATACATAAAATAGTGGATGGCTTAAATGGTAATGAAGAAAAAGTAAATAAACTATATCAATACCTGCAAGCCAATACGCGATACATCAGTGTGCAATTAGGCATTGGCGGTTGGCAACCTTTTGATGCAAAATATGTGGCAGCTAATAAATATGGCGACTGCAAGGCCTTATCAAATTATATGGTAAGCATCTTAAAAGAAGCGGGCATCAAAGCACACTATGTGGTAGCAACTGCTGGTGAAGGTGAAAAAGGATTGGTAGAAGATTTTCCATCGCCTTCTTATTTCAATCATGTAATTACCTGTGTGCCCAATGGAAAAGATTCTATTTGGTTAGAGTGTACCAGTCAAAATAACCCCGCAGGTTATATGGGAACTTTTACTGGCAATAGAAAAGTAATGTTGATTGCAGAAGATGGTGGTCATGTTGTACAAACACCCGTATTAAGCGCAAAAGACAATATCCAAATACGAAAAACAAAAGCTGTTGTAAAGTCTGATGGATCAATGCTTGCAGATGTGAATACCCATTTTTCTGGCGAACAGCAGGAGTTGCAACATTCGTTGATACACGACTTCGGCAAAGAAGACCGTGAGAAATATTTGAACAATGCATTAACCCTACCTACTTATGAAATTGATCGATCAAATTATACAGAAACACCAGGCAGGATCCCGGTGGTAGAAGAATACCTGCATATCCAATCGCTTAACTATGCATCTGTTACAGGTAAGCGCATGTTTCTATTTCCAAATTTTGTGAATCAATCAAAAACCAGGTTAACAACAGATGATGAAAGAAAGTATCCCATCAGTTTTAAATCTGCATTTCAGGATATCGATACCATTCAGATTGATGTACCTGAAATGTATCAATTAGAATCATTGCCCAAACAAGTGAGCATTCATAATCAGTTTGGAAATTTTGACATGAGTTTTGCAGTCACTAATAATCATGTAGAAGTTATTAGAACACAAACAAGAAATGTGGCTGTCATTCCTCCAACTGATTATGCCGAGCTAGTAATCTACTTTGACAAGATCTACAAAGCAGATCATACTAGTATTGTTTTTGTGAAGAAGGCTGAATGAGCATCAGGGAATTAATGTTTCTCGAATAGTATCTCTTAGTATTGGATCAACTTTTTGTTGATCAGCATAGTCGTTCCAATGATTCACAACATCACTAACATGATCAATGATTTGTTTTGCTTTTTTAATATTCATATTACTTGCAGTCTCTAAAAGATCTTCTCTGGTAATATTTTGTCGCTTGCCATTCATGCTAAGACTATGTTGACTAACCCAGGTACTACCCGGCCGATAGGCGTGGCAGATATCATATGCAGGTGATAGTTTCCATTCTCCAGTTTGATGCATCACAAATGCAAAGTTTTTGCTGTGATCATCACAGTTTCTTGCCATTACATTAAATACCATCCTTCTATATAATTGTTCTTGTTGCGGATAAGGTAAATTCAATAAACGCATCAATTCAAAGATCTGCTCATAACTATATATTCCAACTTCATTAAAATCGTAATGCATCAATGCACAAAATGTTTGCACGTGCAATTTTTCTTTTTCAGTTGGTCGGTCAAATCTTTTGGTCATAAAATGCGCTCTGCCATTTTCTTCTAACAACCTACTTTCCATCATTTCTATAGCACAATCTTTTGCCATTTCATAATACGCCATCTCCACTCTTCCATATCCATTACTTGTACCAAATTGTAGATCCTGAACTCCATCAAATTTTATTAGCCAATGTTCAAACCCTGGCGCAGCAGCTGTTTGACCACTTCTAACTTCTTTTGTGATTGGATTAAATGCAATGATGGCTTTTGCTCTGGCACCACCAGCACTTGTTCCAATTTTTAAAATATCTGTGATGGCTCTTTCATCATCCGTTGAAAGGTTTGCAGAAAATATTTTGCGATCACTTAAAATTGCTTCGGCCACTTGAACGAGGTCGTTAATATTTATTTTCGTTTGCGTATCATAGGACTTTGGTTGCACAGGTGAAAATTCTAATGCCCCCATTCCTCTTTTACCAATAAAGCAAAGTATTTCAACAGGATTTAAACTACCAGCTGGTCTACCATTTCTTGCAAGCCATGCATTGATCAATGCATTACCATATTTATCAGGCAACACATCGGCCAATAAACCAGGCATCCCTTTAAAAGTTTGACTATTTTTTAATTCAGGGAAAGAAAATATTTTTCCTTTCGCAATTGATAAAGGCATTTTAATGGGACACAAATCCCAATTCGTTGCAAGAAATGAATTTTCAAATTCAAAACTGCCTTCACCCCTTTCTGTATCATAAGCAACGGCGCCTACTTTTTTATTCCAAATTTTAACTTCCGCGATAGAGATCATTTTGTGGCGGTTTTAAATTGAAGTTATTTGGGTAACGATGTTTTATTGGCGCTCGATGCGCGCTGTCTTTTATTCCTTTGCATTTTTGCTAATAATAGCGGACTGATCTGCTCCGATACTTCAAAGTTTTTAAAGACCGATAGTTGATCCAATGCACGCATGATCTGTACAAAAGTTAAAAGTCCACCGCCGCCGCCACTTTCAATTTGAACCAACGTAGAGCGATTAATTCCTGCCGCTTCGGCCAACTCTTGCTGCGTTTTGTTTTGCCTTAAACGGGTTTCTTTAAGATAGCTACCAATTAATTCTAATAACGCTTTATCACTAATTGAATTGTTATATTTGTTGGTTATTTCAATCATTATTATTGAATTATAGCACTAATGTAGGTTATTTACAACATTATTCAAAATATATTTTGTTGGTTTATTCCATCAATATTGACATAAATATACATTTTGTTGGATATTTACAACATTGTTTAGGATAATAACCTGAGTAATTTATCTACATCAAAATAAATTTTAGATTAAATTGGTTGAATAAATCAGCGTATGTCTACCATCAAAAACAGCCAACCAGTCTATCAATTTCTAGTAATCTTAGTTTTGGGTTTGCTTATTCAGCCAGCTCTTGCCCAAAATTTAGACATCAGTTATATGTCATCCGGCGGAAAGCTTAAACCTCTCCAAGCGATCATGGACATCCGGCATTATACCATCAATATGGATGTGGATATTGCCAATAAATCGATCCATGGAAATACGGTGGTGACTATGAACCTATCGAAAACAACAGATACCATCTTATTAGACCTGGTGCATTTACTTACCGTAGAGAAGGTTAAAGTTGATAATAAGCCCGCCACGTTTACACAGGGCGATGATAAAATATATATTACCGGTACCAATTTCAAAGAAGGTAAACACTTAGTAGATATTGTATACGGTGGCAATCCGCCCATTGCAGTTCGTGCTCCTTGGTTCGGTGGATTTATCTGGGGCAAGGATCGTAGTGGTAATGATTGGATCTCGATCAACTGTCAGAAAGAAGGTGGAAGATTGTGGTTCCCCTGTAAAGACCATCCGAGCGATGAACCTAATGAAGGTGTAGATATGAATATTACGATCCCTAAAGGTTTATCTGTTGCAGGACCAGGTCTTTTACAAAAAGTAACTACAAAAAATAACAAGAGTACCTTCTCTTGGAAAACAAATTATACCATCAGCAACTATTGCGTTGTCTTTAATATTGGAAAATTCATTGTTGCAAAAGATAGCTATACCACCATCAATGGAAATATTGTTCCGATTGAATTTTATGTGTTAGAAGAAGATAGTGCTCATGCTAAAAAAGTAATTGAAACAAAAATTCGCGACACAAAAATTTTGGAAAAATATTTTGGTGAGTATCCTTGGGCAAAAGAAAAGATCGGTGTAGCCGAAGTGCCTAATTCAGGAATGGAACACCAGACCATGATCACTTTCGATAATAAATTTTCTTACCAAACCATTGGTGGGCAACAATATTCGGCCAACCTGTTTCATGAATATGCACACGAATGGTGGGCTAATAAAGTAACCAATAAAGACTGGGCGCATATGTGGATCCAAGAAGGGATTGGAACTTATGCCGAGGCTTTGTGTATGTATGAGTTGGGCGGACAAGAAGCTTACAACGAAATGATCGCGAATCATAAAAAAAGTATCAAGTACATCAAACCATTAGTAGGCGGCGAAGAAATGTCGGAGGATGAAACCTATGCTAAGAATGATATTTATGTGAAAGGTTCTTTCTTCATGCATAGCTTAAGATATTTATTGGGCGATGAAATCTTTTTTCCAGCATTGAAAAAATTAGCAACCGATCCTGCCACTACCTACGACAATTTTGTAACCAGCACCGATGTAGAACAATTGTTTAGCAAAGCAGCAGGCTACTCACTAAAACCATTTTTCGATTTTTATCTGAGAACAACTAATGTGATTGACGTATCGGTGAAAGAAATTGGCTATCAACAATATCAGATCAAACTCAATAATTATTTTATGGATTTGCCATTTGATATTTTGATCAACGGACAAAAAGAAAAACGAATCATTGGTAAAGAGGGAATTAAAATAAAAAGTAATTTGCCTCCAACAATTGATCCCACTGGATATTATTTAAAAAAAGTAACGAATCAATAATTTATTATGGAACGTCGTCAACTGATTAAAAACAGCGCTTTTGCTGTAGCTGCATTTGCTCTTTCGAAAGACTTGTTTGCTAAACAAGGAGAGAGGTACTTCTCAAAAAATGTTGAGGGACCAAATAACGGGATCATCAAATTAAGTTCGAACGAGAATCCACACGGACCAGCAGAATCAGCTAAAAAAGCAATGATCGATGCGGTGATCATTTCAAATAGGTATCAGTTTGATATCAATACGGAATTACGCGAAGCCATTGGTAAGTTAACCGGTCATACAAAAGATAATGTGTTACTAGGTGCAGGTTCTTCTGAATTGTTAGGCGTTGTAACTTCTTGGACAGCTTATAAGAAAGGAAACATTGTTGCATCAGAACCTACTTTCAAAGTGTGGTTACCTGCTGCAAGAAAATTAGGGCTGCCAACAAAATTAGTTCCACTAACAAGCAGTAAGCATAACGATTTAAATGCATTGGGTAATGCGATGGATGCAGATACCAAACTGCTGTATTTATGTAACCCTAATAATCCAACGGGTACCGTGTCGCCGAAAAGTGATTTAGAAGCATTTGTAAAAACGGTGACTTCAAAAACAATTTTATTGATGGATGAGGCTTATACTGATTATTATGATAGTCCATCTATGTCTCATCTAGTAAGCAGCAATCCCAATTTGATCATTGCCAAAACCTTTTCTAAAACATATGGAATGGCCGGTGCAAGGGTGGGTTATGTTTTGGCACATCCAGATACTATCAAAGAGTTAAGTGCATTTATGGCGTGGGCAAATGCTGGTCCATCTGCAGTATCCATGAGGGGTGCTCTAGGAGTGATCAACGATAAAGCTTTCGTAGAATATGTGAAAGCAGAGAACATCAAAGCCAAGTCAATCTTATACAAAGGATTCAATGATCTTGGAATCAAGTACATTGAGTCTTTTACCAGTTTTGTTTATTTTGATACGAAGACCTATCCTAAAAGCATCCCCGATGTTTTAAAAGCAAATAATATTATCGGCGCAAGATCTTTTGAGGATAATAGTACATGGTTAAGACTTAGTATCGGTACAGTGCAAGAAATGACGAAAGTTGTGGAGGCCCTAAAAGCTGGAGTAACTAAGGCATAGTCATTCAATGAGTTTACTAATTACTTCATAACCGATTTATCAGTAACAACACTCATTCCGCCCGATAAATTAACGATCGACTTAAATCCATTTTGTGTAAGTATATAACTTACCACATTACTCCTGTGTGCGTGTGAACAATACACTAAGATGGTTTTGATTTTATCCAATTTCTTATACGCACCCTTTTCAATTTCACTGATAGGTATATTAATAGAATTCTTGATCGTACCAAAATTTGGATCAGCCTTACCTTCAAATTCCTCTTTCGTTCTCACATCAAGTATGAGCAGTTTAGGATTTGATTTTATAAAGGCAGATAATTCTGCAGGTGCGATAGACTTGTGAACGATGGTTTTTTTATCAACCAGTTTCATATTACACTTTGCACATACACCTGGTGCTGAATAGATTTCTTTGTCGCATGATTGTCCACAAGGAGAACAAACATATTGAATCAAACTATTAGCAGGTTTTTGAGCACTACTATCAAGAGTAGAGATTAACAAAGCTATAATGAGGAACAAAAATATTATTCTATGGTTTTTCATTCGATGAAAATACTTAATAAATGAACATGCAGTTATCTGAATATTCTAATGTAATAATTGATTATCCATCATTCAAAAACGATTAAAATCTAGGCTTACCTTATATGCCTACATACCAAGCCCATCCACTATCGCCAGTATTAATAAACTGGTCTGATACAACAATGCGTTTCAAATATTTACTGCTTTTTCAGTAATTCTAAAATCTTATCTAATTTCTCAATTTCAATTTTACTTAAATGTAATTGTAATGCTTCGATTTCTTTCTTAGCATCAATATTAGTTTGGTAATCATTTTCAGCTTGTTCCCTATCTCTTTGACTTTGTCTGTTTTGCGACATCATAATGATCGGTGCTGCATAGGCAGCCTGGGTTGAAAAAATTAAATTCAATAAGATAAATGGATACACATCCCAGTGACGCATAAATCCAACCACATTTAAAGTCATCCAGATGATCACGATAAGTGTCTGCCAAATAATAAAACTCCAAGAACCCATTCCATTTGCAACAGAGTCTGAAAGGCGATCGCTAAAACTTAGTTTTTCTTCGTGTCTTTGGTGCCAGGTTTTGTTTTCCATATAAATTTTATAATCTCTTCTTCTCTAAATGTAACTAAAGAAATAGTAAAACTTATCCTGTGTTTGTTAATTGTTTATTTTAAAGTATACCCAACTTTAGTTTTTAATGCTTCCAGGGCGTTGCTGAGGTATACCAATGGTGCATTCCAGTTAATGGCAATTTCATTGGAAGCATAAGAACAGGACTGATCAGTGTATGCAGTTTCTGCTTCAATAAATTGATACACACATTTGTCCTGCATTTTTGGATTGGGACCACCCACTAATAAGCCGGGTATGGGATCTACGATGTCATCAGAAACAGATTGACGATGATGCGGATTCATGGCTGGTTTAGAACCAATGCCTGTAACAAAACTATAACCCGTTGCATTTCTTCCTAATAGGTAATCAACATTTGATAATGCATGGTCGATATACTTTTTATCGCCCGAATACAAGTATGCTTTAACAAGCAGGATTCCTTGATTGGCTGCGTTAGCGTTACTACCCCAGTTAAAATCGCGCGCTGATTGTCCCATTACAGTTTGAAAAGCATTCGCTCCCACATTATTAATATATTGGTTGGCAATATTGATTACAGTGGTTTTTAATTGATCAATTTCTTGATTAGAAAATGCGGGCCTGTTCTGACTATTTTGCAACAAACTATAATAACCCAATAAGCCAACATTATTCCAAGAGGGCAAGCTTGCTTTGAAATTGTTATTAAATTTTTTAAAACTAGTATAGTATTGTTGTTCTTTCGTAGTAGTATACAATTCTGCGGAAGCCCAAACCCATTCATCGGTAACATTATTATCGCCATATGCTCCAGTGGTGATCGCGGGTTTGAAAGATTGATTCATTTTATCTTGCTCATACAATTTGTTCGGATTAGCAAGAGACCAGTTCCATGCTTTTTTAGAAGCTTGCAAACAACTATCCGCTAAGCCCGGAAAATGTTTTTCTAAACTTTTAAATATTCTACTAGCCTGAGCTGTTACAGCAGCAAAATCCAAACTCGCTGCTGTACTTTTTTGAACAACGTATCGAATCTCTTTGGTAACACCGGGCATCACCATTCCATCAAACACTGCATTCGTACATTTATGATACACGCCACCATCATTTGGATCCTGCATCGTTAACATCCAACGTAAATTATAAATCGCTTCATTGAGCAGATCAGAGACGCCATTATTAGATTCGGGAATTTGTGTATGTAGTTTTTCAAAGTAAGCAGGAAAGTCTTCATAAGCAGAAAACAAAGTGCCGTTACTGATTCCTGAATTCACAATATATTTATTGTAATCACCAGCATCATACCATCCACCAACAGATGAAAATACAAATCCTTCTGGTCGTTCTTTACTAGCAGCAGAAGCATGCACCTGCACTTGATTGTCGGGATGAAAGCCAGTTCTCTTCCATTGTCCCGCATATTTTTCTTCGAGCGGAATGGATGAACGTTGAAAATAAAATCCTTTCAAAGAAGCAATGGCAGAAGATTTAATTGCATCATTATTAATTGTAAAGGGATATGATTTTATAACATCCACCTTAATAATATAATGTCCTATTCTATTCAACGCAGAAAAATCTAAAATACTGGTCTTGGTATTTGAAAATGCCGATTGCTTCTGCTCACCAATTTTTCCAACAAAAAAAGTGTCTTTCAAATTTTCTGAAAGCACATAAAAACTATTTGCTTTTGAAGGAAAAGTTAGCACAGCGATCTTCGGTGCATTTGGATAAAACCCAAGTTGGTTGATTTGAATGGTTGATTGGTTCAATCCATTTTGTGCAATACTCAAAAAAGGGAGTAGACAAAAGATGCAATAATAACAGTACGCTTTAAATTTTTTCAAGGCTATGTTTTTAATAAGGCGCTAAAATATTTTTGATTTGTAAAAGTTCATCATTGGAAAAGCTAGTATTCGCAAGGCAGTTGATCGAGTCAGTTACTTGAGCTGGTTTACTAACGCCAATCAACACAGAAGTGATACGATCATCTTTTAAGATCCAGGAGAGGGCCATTTGTGCTAAATTTTGTCCGCGGTTAATGGCGATCTCATTCAACTTGATCACTTTTTCAATTTTCTCAGGAGTAATCGCATTCTCATCCATGGCACCATTACCACGATGTGCAGCAGCTCTAGAATCCGCAGGGATGCCCTTTAAATATTTATTGGTTAAGAGTCCTTGCTCTAAAGGTGAAAAAGGAATACAACCGATCTGTTCTTTACCAAGCACATCTAATAAACCATTTTCAACCCATCGATCAAACATAGAATAACGCGGTTGATGGATCAGGCATTTAGTGCCGAGGCTATTCAAAACTTTTACAGCAGCTTCTGTTTGAGTAGCGCTATAACTAGAGATGCCTACATATAAAGCTTTTCCTTGTCGCACAATTAAATCTAACGCGCCCATCGTTTCTTCCAAAGGCGTATTTGGATCTGGTCTGTGGTGATAGTAGATATCTACATAATCCAGTCCCATCCTTTTTAAGCTTTGGTCTAAGCTAGCAACCAAGTATTTTTTCGAACCCCAATCACCGTAAGGACCTTCCCACATACCCCATCCTGCTTTGGTAGAGATCACGAGCTCGTCGCGATATTTTTTAAAATCATCTTTATAGATCTTACCGAAAGTTTCTTCGGCGGTGCCTGCAGGCGGACCATAATTATTTGCCAAGTCAAAATGCGTGATGCCACTATACTATCGAAAGCCAGTTGTAAGATGGCGCGAGCATTTTCTAAATTATCAATGGCGCCGAAATTATGCCATAGACCAAGAGATAAAGCAGGAAGCATTAAGCCGCTATTGCCACATCGGCGGTAAGGCATGTTTTTATAACGGGCGGGATTGGCTTGGTAACTCATGATAATTAATTAACGGTTTTTAGAAAATCAACTCAAATTTATGAAACTAACAGCAAGATGCGGATCAATTGGCTGGTTAGTTTAAAAGTGCTTCTGTTGAGCCAGCATGAATTTAATAAAATCAGTGATCTTATATTGATTTAAAATTGCAATCGGCGTATCCGCAGCGCCCCTTATCAATCCAATGCAATTGGTGCTGCCGCATTGACAACTAAATTCCTGTGCGATCCGCCATTCTGTAGCTGGATAAAAAAAGCGAAGCTCGTCACCTATTGCAATATCACTAACACATTCTAATTGCATGGTAGTGGTATTAAATAAAACATTCGGTTCACAAGAATTATTAACAAACTGCAGGTATTCGGGTAATAAATGAATATGTTGGTGTTCGCCAATTTGAACAGTTAAATAATTAGGTTCATCTACAATTTTAGAGGGTTCAAATGCCACGATCAAATCGCCAGTTTTAAATGCCGCATTCGAGAACAGTCCATTTTGCTTATTTGCTAACTGTTGTCTTACTTCACAATTTTCGTGTTTACTAATTATGATATAATCAGTTGAACTGGAGTTGGAAGACATAATTAAAATTTCATTCAAATATAACGTTATTTTACGATACAATCAATCTTTATAATGGCAACATCTAGTAATACCAACAGCAATAGCAACGTAAGTTTGTTAGTGACAGTATCAGGCAGTCCCCTACCTAATACAATTAGCATCGCGTCAATATATATCGAAAAGCATATCAATAAAATTGCTTTAGCCAGGATCGTTATTTTAGATGGCGATGCAAGCACAGAAACTTTTGATATTAGCTCATCTCCCATTTTTGTAGCTGGTGCTGAACTGACTATTGAGGCTGGTTACAACAATATTAATACCCTGATCTTCCAAGGCATCGTTACTCAACAATCGATCAATATTGAAGAACGGATGAGATCAACCCTAACCATTGAATGCCAGGGAGTAGCTCTTGAAAACATTCCATCAAATTCAAATGCCGATACCAATTCGGTTTTTACGATCACTTATGGCGACAATCTTATTTCATTGAATGCAGATTTGAATTTAAAATTAACTGAAGTGGCTGGGCAAGTAAAGGTTCAAGGAACAAGTCTAGCTGAGCCAGGAAAATTTATTACGCTAAAAGGTTTGGGTAACAGATTTAGCGGAGACCATTTGATTGCAGGAGTGCAACATCAGTTCGAAACTGGAAATTGGTTTACTGAGATTTTATTTGGATAAATCAATGAAGTTCAAAATTTAAATCCCACACTGCAATCCGATGATAGCAATTACAATGAAAAGAAAAAACAATAAAGAATAAATAAAGTTTGAATTACATTTTAAAATCTCTCGAATGAATTTACAATACAAGAAAAAGTATAGCAGAGTTCTCTATTTAATAGTATTCTCTCTGCTCCAACAGTTTGTTGTCGCGCAACAAGTTGTTCCTTATAAGGATGATTTTTTTGAGCTTAAAAATTTTAAATTCTCGGATGGTTCATCTTTAGACTCTATCAAATTGCATTATTATTATGTGGGTAAACCCCATTTAGATAAGCAGGGAAATGTTGATAACGCCATTTTAATTATGCATGGTACTGGAGGAAGCGGTGAAAATTTTTTAACAGAAAATTTTGCAGGGCAATTATTTAAAGCAGGACAAGTTTTAGATGCCAATAAGTATTTTATTATTTTAACTGATGCAATTGGACATGGAAAATCAAGTAAGCCAAGTGACGGATTAAAAATGAAATTTCCCGCTTACACTTATGATGATATGGTAGATGCTAATTATTTATTATTGACGAAACACCTTAATGTTAGTCATGCCAGATTAGTGATGGGAACTTCTATGGGTGGGATGCAAACCTGGGTTTGGGGATATCGTTATCCTGATTTTATGGATGCATTAATGCCACTAGCAAGTTTACCTATTGAGATCGCGGGAAGAAATAGAATGATTAGAAAAATGATGATTGATGCAATAAAAGATGATCCTAATTGGGAAAATGGAAATTATAAAGAGGGACCTGTATTAGGTTTAAAACATGCATTGAATTTATTAATGATGATGTCAAGTGTTCCTTTATATTGGCAAAAAGAAGCTCCAACAAAAGAGGCAGCTGAATTATTTCTTCAGAACTGGTTAGCAAAAGCACAGAAAGGTAAAGATGCAAATGACATGATCTATCAGTTTGATGCATCGCGTAAATATGATCCTTCCCCTTATTTGCAAAAAATAAAAGCTCCTTTATTAGCAATTAATTCTGCGGATGATCAAGTAAATCCTCCTGAATTAAAAGTTTTAGATACAGCAATTAATAAAGTTCAAAAAGGAAAATTTATTCTTTTGCCCGTTACCTCTGAAACAAGAGGACACGGAACACACTCTTTGCCAAAAATTTGGGGCAATTATTTAAAAGAGTTTTTAGAACAAACAAATAAATAAATTATTTTTTGCCATTAGTTGATTTATGAAATGAGGTTATGATTATGACCTAGCAAAAGCAAGTAGTAAACTATAGTCGTTTTTGTCAGCTAATTTAACTGCTTTGAGATAAGTTGTTCTGTTATCACTTTCATTTGAAAGTTTAGTGGTACCCCAACTGAAAACGGGTTGATTAAAAATTTTCTCAATGATAATATCTGCCATTAATCTACTATGCCTTCCGTTACCATTTGGAAAACAATGAATGCTTACTAGTTGATGCTTAAACCTTATTGCAAATTCATCCTGCTGGTACGTTTTGTGCTCATGCCAATGTTTTGCATCATCTATTAATTTTTTTAGTTCAATAGGTATTAGCCAAAAGTCAACCCCAATATTTTTATTGGTTTTTCTAAAATCACCGGCCCAAGCCCAAACATTTCCATACATCCGTTTATGTACTTCTCGAATGAAGCCTTCAGAAAAAACAAGTTCTTCTTTGAACTTTCTTGTCAAGGTCCATTGTATCGCTTGTTCAATATTCTGTTGCTCAAACTCATCTAATTCACCACGAGTGGCTATCGTTGTAATAAGTAGTCCTTCTTTTTCTTCTTCGTCCAAAGGAGTTTGACCATCTATATAATCTAACTCTAATCCCATAAAATTTTAGGCATTTCGTTTTGAATTGATGTTGCTCTTTCCTGGATAGCTTTCCGAATCCGAATATTCGAATTTTCCTGATCCTCTAGTTTCATGGTATTGGATGTGCGCATTACAATTTGAGTAGCCAGCGTATTTGCTTTTCTTTCAATTAAAGCATTTAAAGACCCATCCTTGGGAACAAAACCATATACCAATTCCATATCCAAACCATTTGCAACATCTCGCAAAGTTTTGAGGGTGATGGTGCCATCTACTTCCCTTCTTTCAATTAACTGGAGACTCTGTTTAGTGATTGATAGCTTATTACCCAATTGTTGCAACGTCATACCCAAAGTATTTCGAACCGCCTTGATCCAACCAATTGGCGGGGGTGCAATTTGTTTTATTGCAGCAATAGACTGCATTTTACCATTGAGCTGTTGAATTTGTAAAGATTGGTTTTTCATTTTGTAAGTTTATAGACTGACAAAACAAAGTTATATGTAAGTTTACAGACTGACAAATTAAATAAATTTGTCAGTCTGTAAGTTGACTAAAAATGGGTTAGTGGCTGATTTAGAAGTACTTAAAGAAAATCAGCTAGCAAATCAACCCCGCCAGTACTTTCACTTTATTCCAGACCCGATCGTCTACAGGAATGCCCAGCGTCCTGTTTTCTTCTCTTGCGGTGAGGGATCTTTCGCCTGGGTATAGTATCTCGCCGTTTTCAGTTACTGGAACAGATGACCTCAGCTGGTTTATCGTTGAATTGAGCGCTTCGTCAATCATTTCCTGGGTATTGATCTTCAGTGGATCGATGGCGATGAAAACCGGACGAGTGCCTCCAATTTTCCGTAAGAATATTGAGACATGGCCATGTCCAACACCAGGTGGCCTTCTTTTCTTGGGATGGCCATGAGAATAAATGCCATCCATGCTAGATTCGGTATGCGTTCTTGCACAAATTTCTGCCTTGTCATCTGGCATCCCCGCCAGGGTAAAAGCCATTTTGATGGTGGCCTTCATTTCATCAAAAGGTATCCTTGTCATAGTTTAAAAACCTCCATATCCCTCGAAACGGGGATTTACAAAATTGTTCAAAATACTTCCGAATCGAAATGCAAGTCCAAATGAAGTAAAATAATTGTAAGTAGACCCCAATTGCCGCTGTCTGGTAAGCAGGTCCTGTTCAGAAATGTTGCCCTTGACCAAGTTGATTTGATTATGCACGATACTAGCATTTAAATGAACAAAAAATGATAGCCCACTGCCAATTCTAACATCTGTATTCGCATTTATTCCCATGGTATATAAACTCCAATCATAGAAATAGTTACTGTAATACATTCCACCATTAAAAGTGCCCCATATCTTGTTTAAAGTAATTGCTCCTGAAAACCTGTGACCAAAATAGGTCTCATTCATTTTATTATAAATCGTGGTATCATAATAATCGTTGTGGCTTACAAAAAAGCCATACCTAAAAACAAAAAATCGATCGGTTACTTCCTTGTATTTATATACATTGTATTCTATCGTTGGGTTAAATGACAATTTCAGTTTGTAATTATCAAATGTGCTACTCGAAATCGTAGTCTGATATCCATAACTCCAATGATCACTAAAAGAATTCACCAAAGTATGATACAACCTGTAATTACTGTTTTTTACATTGAATTGAGTAGTGTCATAAGTATACAAAGAATTGGACAGATTTGCATTCAGTGAGAACCCTAGCTTTACTTTATTAGTAGTTCTATTCGCCGATATACTCGAATTAAGCCCACTATTTTTATATACTTGATCAGCACTGAATTGACCGCTTGCAGCAACATTAAACACCCAGTAATTCCAACGATCTTGAGTGGTGTTTTCATTGATTGATAAATCGTGAGCGCCTGCAACTTTCATGTCGATTTTTACCTTTGAAGCATAAGGCGTTTTGGCTATCAAAGGAGAACATCCCAACATAAAATATTGCAACATGATTGTGCGAACTTTTGATGCAGTTGCATTTGGTGCTGTAGTAAACACAAGGGTATCTATATAATTTTGGTACTTGTCTTGTCCAAAAAAATTCATTGTGTATTCAACTCCCCCGCCACCCATCCTCTGTGCATTCAATAGAACATATAAATCAGCATCTACCCTGTTTAAAACAAAATCAACAATGTTTATTTCAGTTTTAAAATAAGTAAGATCACAACCCACTCTGCAATCAATAAATACTTTTAATTTTCCTGAATTGGAATTTTGAGCCTTTGTGGAAGAGAAAATAAATAAAACAAATAATAACCCTATTATCTTCCATATTTTATACACGGCTATTGTTTTAATTTTTTCTATAAGACCAAAAGTACAAATAGAAATGGATGGATGGAACTGTTCTTAGAAAGAAGCTCAATCTTATAGTTTAGGCTCCCAACCTTTTTCATATTGTCTATCCCACAATTTCATGCCGTCTTTATCCAGGATATGCCCGTTCTGGGTATTCACATTGAAAGACTTGTTAATCCTGTAACCAATATTCGCATAGTGACACATCATCTGGCTAATAGCACCCTCTTCAATAGGAGAATTCAGTTTGGTTTCCTTGCCGCGGATCACGTTAAAGAAGTTGGCCACGTGTGCATCGGTCATATCGCCACCGCCACCAAGCGCTGTTCCCGCTTCATTACTGTTAGACTTGCTGTCTTTGATTTTCTTACCCGTGCGGTCAAATAAGGTATAGCCGCCTCTATTCACAAAAACGGTACCCTCGCTACCATAGATAATGGTTCCACGGTCGCTGCCATAAGTTTTATAACCACTGCGGCTTTTACCATCCCACTGAATGATTTTGTTATCAGGAAAACGGAAGGTTGCATCCATGGTATCGTACATCACCCAGCCGTCGTTTTTAAAATGACGCTTGGCTGCTTCTACTTCTACTTTTTCAGGATAGGTAACTTGCAAGGCCCAACGAGCCACGTCAAGTTCATGGGTGGCGTTGTTACCGGTTTCAGCGGTACCCCAATGCCAGCCATACCAATGCCAGTTATAGTCCCAGGTATTATCTGTGTATTCTTGGTGCGGAGCAGGACCCTGCCATAGCTCCCAGTCTAGGCCTTCGGGTACGGGCGCTTTTTTCTCAACAGGCACTTCGCCACGGGTATTAGAATAAAAAGCCAGGGCTTTGTAAACGTTACCAATCACGCCATTGTGAATCTCGCCAATAATTTCCTGAGACTCCTTGGCCGATCGCTGTTGGTTACCCATCTGAATCACTTTGCCATATTTCTTTTGAAAAGCCACCAGCAATTCGCCTTCGCGGGGATTGTGGCTACATGGTTTTTCAATATACACGTGCTTACCCGCCTGCATGGCCATCCAGGTACCTGGCGCATGCCAATGGTCTGGGGTGGCGTTGAAAATGGCGTCGACGCTTTTATCGTTCCACACATCATGAATATCACTCACCAGTTTGGCGGGGCCCGATATTTTGCCGTTCAGGTCCTTACCCACTTTCTCTCGCTGCTTTTTCATTACATCGCAGATATAAGCTACATCCACATTGTTGTTCTTATCTTTTAGGGCTTCATAATAAGCACTCACGCGGCGCCCGCAACCCATCAGCGCCACATTCAATCTTTCATTGGCACCAATGATCCTATTATAACTCTTGGCCGTAAAGCCAGATGAAATTCCAGAAATACCAACACCCACCGCACCATAGGTAAGGTTGCGCATAAAGTCTCTACGATTTGTAGCCATGATTGTTCGATTTAATGGTCAGTAATTTTTGAATGCTAAATTTAAATGCTAAAAACTGTAAAACTGCTGCTAGTGCGATGGTTCCTTAGAAGAATCTACTCAAACGTTGTAGTGCTAGGTTGGCAACCCTTTTACCAAAGTTCCAGTTTTTACCAGGAATACATATTTAGTCCATTCTTTAAAAATAACTCCGTGCCATTCTGAACACATTCCTCCTATCACTAGATTTTTAAAGCCTTGCCTGTTTAATAAGTTCCGGGAACAGGGTAACTTTCTTTAGATCCTTTGAATCAAATAAAAAAGGAGCAACATCTTTTGCCATTTCATCCATGCTAATTTTACTGCACCTGTCTAATACTCTTTCTTTCAGTTGTGATGCATTAGACACATTTAATTTCAATTGCAAATAATCGTAGTTAGGTTTATCAACGAGCGACAATAAAAAAGCAACATCAAAAAAATCCCTTCCTTTATTTCTATCCCTGTTACAAATGGCATAAAATTTTTGCGCCAGTAAAATATCAAGTGGCGTAATAAATATTTGTGTGAACACATCGAATCGGTTCAAAATAAATTTATCAGGTTCAAAATTAAACTGTTGCTGTTCTGTATCTAATTGTATCAGTATCTTTTCTTCTCTTTGCCCCGATAAACCTTCTTTGTATAATATTTCAGGAAACTTTATATAACAATGATAAGCACCTTTAAAAACCGTTTTGATTTCTACGATATACCCTTCCTTTTCTAATTGCTGTTTCAGAACAATAGAGAGCTCTTCAAAAATATCTTCTTTCATTTTAAAATTATCGAAATTCAAATCTTCTGAAAAACGGTTATTTCCGTGAACAATACGCAGACAGGTGCCGCCCAAAAAACAAAATTGATTGGCGTATTCACTGTCGAAAATAATCTGCAATAATTTATGTTGCAGGTATTCCCTTAAAATAAACCGTTTATATCCACGAAGATTTTCAGGATAATTATTTTCTATTTCGGATAGCGTCAGCATGGGTTTTTAATTTCTTTAATAATTCAATTCTTTTGTTCAACACAGCACTTTCAAAACAGGCAGTATATTTTTCTAACTTCCCCCAATCAATATTGTTATTCAATTCAGCAATATTTAAACGCAATCCTTCCATATCTGCCATCGTCTTAATCCGCGGTGTTAAATACAGGAAATCAAGAATGGCCTTTTCGGGATCTGCCATTAATACAGGTAAATTATTAATGCGATCCACCTGATAGCCAAAAAATACGCCAGACTTTATATTCCTGTATTGAAAACTACCAATAGCAGTTTCATATAAAATTGTCTTTCGGGTAGTTATGTTCTGAATAGTATAAACTCCTTCCGGTATTAAATTATAATGTGATAGGGCTGATTCAAGGGAAATATAAGAAGGTCGGTAAAGACAGTTACTGATACGGTAGCGCAAGAAATCATCCATCGCTATATCAGAAAAAAGATACCACTTGTTTACCAACTTTTTCAAATAACCCTTCTGCTGCCATTCCACTAAACGCCTACTATCAAAGTCGGGAAATAGTTTAGCAACATCCCTGGTGGAGAAAACACTCAACCCATGAAACGATGTTCTGAATTGATGATAGGTCATTTTATTTCTTAATATTGTTAATAATAACAAATTTAAGAAACATATATTAGTTTAGCAAAAAATAAATCATACAAATCTGTCTTGCACAGTACAAAATCCAATACAGGAACCGGCTTAAATTTATCGCTCATTAATATTCAAAATATGGACACTATTTCTCTTTTATTTGCCGTATAATTTAAGGCGAATATTAATAAATAAGGCGAATAGTGTGGAAAAGGATGCTTCACACTGGGAAGCCTTGTATAGTAGGTGAGTTTGGTCCCATAGAAAATCAACCCGGAACTGGGAATTGCGATTGGGCAGATTGTGTCAAATATGCCAAATCAAAAGGAATGACCGTTTTAGGCTGGTGCTGGAATGGAGACGGACAAGATCACAATATGGTTAGTCCAAATTGGCTGGAAGATCCATTACCAACAGATCCGCAACCCAATACAGCTTATTTCAATCAGATTTATAGTAAGCTAGTGGCGATCTAAACTAATATGTGTTAATCAACTGGCAAACAATTCTTATGTTAAAAATGATTTTATCGCTCATTAAAACTTAAAATATCGCTCATTTTTATGCATTATTGAGCGATAAATAGTATTTTCGTGAGCGATAAAATGTGAAAATGGCTAAGAAATCTACCGTTAGAAGCAATGAAATTCTTCAATTTATAAAGGAGCATCCGAACTGTTCCTCGAATGAGATACTTGCAGGAATACAGTTTGAAATCAGTATTGCTACGTTAAAAAGAAGCCTACAAGAGATGGTGTTAAATGGTTTTGTCAATGCAAAAGGGGAATTGAAGAGTAGAAGATATGAAATTAGCCAAGCCTATGAAGTAATAAGGCCCATTGATGTTGAACTATATTTTCAAAAGGAAATTGACGAAAGGATCATACAAACCAGTTTTAATCAAACATTGATCAGAGACACGCTCAAAAATGTATCGGTTTTTACTACTGCCGAATTAGAATTTTTAAATGGGCTACAAGAAAAATTTAAATCAAATGCATCCAGATTAAGTTCAGGCGAATACCGGAACGAAATGGAACGTCTAGCCATTGATTTAAGCTGGAAGTCATCGCAAATTGAAGGGAACACTTATTCCTTACTGGAAACCGAGAGACTATTAAAAGACAAAGAAACTGCTGCAGGGAAAACAAAGGATGAAGCAACCATGTTGTTGAATCATAAGGATGCATTGGATTTTATTATAGCACATCCTGATTATATCAATCCATTAGTAGTATCAAGTATCGAGGATATTCATAGCATCTTAATTAAGGAACTGGATATTACAAGAAATATCAGAAACAGGCGCGTAGGTATATCAGGAACCAATTACAAGCCACTTGATAATGAATTTCAAATTAAAGAGGCACTAAATGACATGTGCACTATTATAAACTCGAAAGAGAATGTATTTGAAAAATCGCTACTAGCGTTGGTGCTAATATCATACATACAGCCTTTTGCTGACGGCAATAAAAGAACTGCCAGGATTATAAGTAATGCAGTATTGATGAATCATCATTATTGCCCCATTTCTTTTAGAACTATTGATTCAATTGAGTACAAGAAAGCGATGCTCATTTTTTACGAACAAAATAATATTAATCCCCTCAAGAAAGTGTTTATTGGACAGTTTGAATTTGCAGTGAATACCTATTTCTAATTTTTTATTCGAATTGTTTCAAAATAATTCTAAAAATTATTTTGAGGTTTGTGGTGTGTCCATCATCAACAAAGTATGTCTACTAAGTAATAGTTGTCTTGCATCATTTTCAATTTCTCCAAAGGGCAGTAAGTCAACTTCTATAGCTCCTTTATATATTAATTTATCTGATGTCCCTCGCTAACTTAACGCCTGAACCTTCTAAGGTTAAGATATAAGAATTTAATCCAGTTCTTCTTTCAAAACGAACAAAAGCGTAATCCAGGAATCAATCGGTTTAAATGTTCATTACAAAAAACTATATCAATGAACAAGATTAGTAAATGATGAAGCAATTTTAAAACGACTAAATAATTCCCAACGATAATTGAGCGACTGGAAATTTTACTTGACAATTAATTACTGATTTTATTGGTTCAAATATTAAAATGGGAATATTTTCAGCTCTTCAATCAGTGCTGGCCGATGTTTAAATACTGTTCTTAGAATAATAACAATTTTTTGAGCGTTTTCTTCACCTCCTTTTTTGATCAACTTGATGAGATATTTTGATACTTGTTTATATGCACTTCTTGTGTTGGCGGTTTTGGAAAAATCGATGATTAATTGAGCATATAAACTTTTCCACTGCTCCGGAAAATGTTGATATAATGGCAACTCATATTGCTCTAAATAAGAAAAATTTGGTTTTTGTGTTACAAGGCTCAAAAGCCTGTTCCATTGTTCCTCCCAAATAAAAATATTTGCCCGAAAATGCACATCAACCCATAATTGCTTTTGGGTTGATTCTAATATCATGGTTTCTACAAATTCTGACCATCTGTCTTTTGGAGTATGCATTTTCATTATCTTGTAATATTCCTCTTTCCGGCTAAAATGATCCATGAATAACAACCGTGCATAATAAATAATCTGCGCTACATTCGATTGCTTTAATGAGATTTCCAACAACCACTCCCACCATATTTTTACATATCCAGGTTTTGTTTTGGTGTCTAGTTTGATGCCATCCTCAGCTAATCTAATGGCTTTTGCGAAATTTTTCTGAACAATGGCACTCTTAATTGCATCGATCCTAAAAGCCTTATTTTGTAAATTTGCTTCTAAATAATTATTTGCTTCCTGCTCCCTTCCTGAATGTAATAAAAGTTTAAAACGGATAATTTGTAATTCTTCTGTTCCGTATTCATGATTAGGTTCTCCGTCTATTAGTTGAATTAAACTAATAACGTCTTTGTCGTCCCTTTTAAATTCGGCTGCTAATTTTAAAATTTGTATATGCCAATCCCAGCCCTTATATTTTTGCTTTTTATAAGCATCTACTGCGTATTCAAAAATTTCGTTCCGAAGCTCAATAGGTATGGGTTGCTTTTTTAGCCCAAATAAGGCATCAAATGCAATTGATACATTAGAACTGATATCGGCGTTGCTATCATCTAAATAATCTAAGGCCTTTCCCATTTCTTCCATAATGGCAATACAGATATAAACGCCCGTCTTGTAATTTCCTTTTCTAATATGAGTCGTGGCAATTTTGAATTTTTCGAAAACTGCTTTACCTATCAATCCTATGTTTTTCCAGTTATATCTGTTTTTATTTGCTAAAGGATTTATAATTGCCTTTATCTGCTTTGAATAATATGCAATTGATTCAAGCTCGTTCTTATTTGCAAAATATCCAATAAATGTTTGCGCAAAACTTTGATCAGTTTCTGCGAGGAAATTAATAAAATCAACCAGCTCTTTTTTTTCTAACTGATCTGCAATTGTTGCTACTTGTTCTGGAATTGTTTTCTTTTTGATGGTTTTTTTGACAACAGTTTTTGTTGATTTTGATTTTACTGCAGTCACTGTTATATCCAGTTTTTCCTGCTGCAAATAAAATATCACCGCTGCCACATGCTTGCATAGAATTCCTTGATCGTAAGGACAGTTACAATGAAATTTTGTGATGACCTCTGTTTTAATTGACATTGAAACTTCGTATACTTCAGTCCCAATAACAGTAGCCAGAAATTCACCCTTGGCTGTTTCTATAACTTCTTTGACATTATCTTTTTTAAAATAGGATAGCCCCTTTTTTAGAATAGGCTCATCAATATGTAATTCAAATTCATTAATTGGTATCTTCATATATTAAATTACAGGCGTTTTCTTTTCATGTTTTATGATAAAAAATCTTCAATATTTGCCGGAGAAACAACTAACAGAATAGTATTTTTATAATTGTCAGTAAACGTTTGAGGGAAGCGAACTTTTGCTTTTGGATTTCGTTTAAATTCATACGCTGCCCACTCTTCATTGTTTTCTTCAACAAGATCTATTTCCTGTTGCTGTGTGGTTCGCCAAAAATATTGTTTGGCATCAATATTATTATAGTGTAAGTATTTCATTCTCTCTGCCATTACATAATTTTCCCATAATGCACCTGCATCAGTTCTTGAATCAATTGATTTGAAATTATTAATAACTGCATTGCGGATACCGCAATCGTAGAAATAAACTTTCTTACCCTTTTTAATTTCATTGCGAACATTTCTATTCAGTGCTGGCAATCTAAAAACAACAAACGCTTTTTCTAATAGGTCAATATATTTATCAACTGTTTTTCCATCAGCCCCAATAGTTTGAGCAAGTTCCTGATAGTTGATTTCACTTCCAATTTGCAATGCAAGAGCTTTAACTAATTTTTCAAGAATTAGTGGTTTTTTTATTTGCTCTAACATCAATAAATCTTTATACAGATAACTACTTGCAAGCAATTTTAATAGTCTTCTTTCTTCTCCTGGCTTTGTTACAATTTCGGGGTAATAACCATACACTAAACGGTGATCGATGAGACGCTTTTCTTGTATCAATCCATGGTATGCTACCATTTCTGAAAAGCTTAATGGATAAATCAAAAATTCATACTTTCGACCAGTTAGTGGTTCATTTACTTGGCTTGATAATTCAAAAGCCGATGAACCCGTAGCTATCACTTGAACATCCTTGATTTGATCTGTAAATAATTTAAGGGTTAGGCCAATGTTTTGAATACGCTGAGCTTCATCAATAAAGACGATCTTTTTGTTCCCAGCCACAGCCTTTAATTTTGTTGTAGTTGTATTGGTCAGGATTTCTCTGACATCTGAATCATCTCCATTTAGGTATAGATGCTCTTGATCTTTCAATATCTCTTGAATCAATGTTGATTTGCCTGATTGGCGGGGGCCATACAAAAGGATTGCCTTCCCCTTAAACAGGTCGTTTTTAATACTGGCTTTTAATATTCTTGGTATCATATTGTCGGATTACAATCCATAAATTACATAATAATATCGGATTACATCACCATTTTACTATAATAAATGCGGATTTGCAAGGAAATGCAGTTCTAAGACTTCTAAAGGGGGTTCTTTATCATCCAAATCAAAAAGGCTTTTAAAATCATCCGACTTGAATTTTCTATTTTAATTTTTAGTTCATCTGCTCGTGAACAGGTTGTTTTATAGAACAGTTAATAACTTCAAACGCACGAAAAACGGTTTCCATGGTCTTCAGCATTTCAGCTACTAATGGATTTAATAAGTCAATGGGTTGTTTCAAAGTATTGCTGTTTTATTCTATCTGCTGTTTCTCTATTTCTGCTATCGAGGCTATTAACCAGTTCAGCATAGGCAAGTAGTGGTGGAACTACCCCTTGTTTATAGTTTAGTTGATCATGCCAAAATACGTCCAAAATTTCTACATTTCCTGCTGGATCTGGTACCAGCTTTAAATGTTTCATTATAATTATTTTAGGCTGCTTTGTATAAATAGTAAATATTTCTGGATGTAGGTGTTTGGTTAAAACTGCGCCTGCCGTTTCACCTCCCCAAAAGAAATCAGCATTGGGAAGCTGTTCCCATTGATCTAAAATATGTTTATCTGCAAACCTGAAACGACCCTGATTTAATTTTGGTTTCAACACTGCGTTAAACATTACTATCCATTTGTTGCGCAATAGCTCCAGATTTTCAAGGAACAAAATTGGATTTCCTTTCCCAATTCCTTCTTTTAAAAACCCTTCGTTTTTCAACTCATCTAGAAATAGGCCAATATTACCCAATGCAACTCCGGTGATTTCTGCCATCTTCCGATAGGGTTCATTTAAAAGGGTTGGTTGTAAAAGGAGGCCAAAAATAAATTTGATACCCGCGGTTTTCCATAGTTTGCCATCCTTGGGTTGACGTTCCTTTGTAACAGTCTTATCGTTAATATAAAAGTATAGACCCTCTTTTCTAATAAAGCAATTACCGGCAGTTTCGAGATAGTTAATTTCCTGGTTTTTCAGGATTTCCTTGATGGGTTTAGGAATATATCGGCATACCAATAACCAGTTGCCTGTATTTTTATTCATTTGTTGCAACAATTCTGGAACGGCTTGCTCTCTGATCTCGTTTTTAATAGTTACAAAAAATCTAATGGGTTGATTGCCTGCTTTTAGTTCAATGCACGCATCTGCTATCATTAATTGGTTGATTTCCGGTTGGTTATCTAATATATTAACGCCAATCCCAGTAGCCAGTGTAAACTGATTTATCCCCTTCTGTAATATATTTTGCGCCTCTTTGTTCATTTTTATATATTGTTCATGATTCATGAACAATCAAATTTATTGAACATTATTGATTTGGCAAACTATTTATTCAACAAATCAAAGTACGACGTCAACATTCTCCTTATTTATCCATAAACACTTTCTTCGCCTGATACTTAACATTTGGACCTTCAAGGGTTAGGATATAAGTATTTAATCCAGTTCTTCTTTCAACACTAACCGGCACTGCATTGTCTCCAATTTGCGCATTCACGAGTTTTGTAAACACTGGAATTCCTGTTGCTGCATCTCTTAGCGTTAATGTTAGGTTGTCTGCTTTAGGCGATTTGAAGGATGCTATGAATCTTCCGTTTGATGGATTTGGATAGGCATTTAGTTCAGTCGATTTTAAACTGTTTAAGTAAGCAAAATCTGTTTTAGAAAATGCGACATTTGAAATATCTGCTGTTACATTCACCATCTTTCCTGAAGGATTCATCAAACTAAATATGATGGTTGTGATATCGTTTAGATTGATTTTATCCTTTGTACTTGTTGATACAAAATCATTCAAATTAAGTACCACATCTTTTGCATTGTCAGACATCGGAACAACTAATGTGTATTGATCAGCCCAATTGGTGATACCTTCTTTCACCAATATTACTTTCATATTCACGCCAGTGGTTTTGGCATTAAATAATAGACTCTTATAACCAGTTAAGTCTTGCGCTGCACCAGCACCTCTCAATATTTTGTAGACACTGATATAATCTGTAACTGCAGCTTTCATTTGTATATTTCTATACACTAGATAATCATCTTTATTATCTGCAATGCGTTTAGGATCGTTAGAAACTTTGAACGAGTTCACTGAATTCGTATTTGAAAGCGATGCGGTAGCCCAGTTTCCATCGGTCATAAATAATTGATCGATCATCACATTATTCAGATACATATTGATGGACGCTTCGTAAGAATCACCCACAGGAACTTTCACACTAGCTTTTCCATTGGTGGTGATGGTGAATGGAACTTGCTTCGTATTGTATCCACTCGATTGTTCATTGTCTTTCACCTTCACTTCAAAATATCCATTGGTACCAGCAGTGGTATTGGTAATATTCATCACAATATTATCTGCATCACGATTTCCTTTGCTGACATAGGTTTTAGGGATACTGCCCGTACTCAAAACCTCCTTCACTGGCATAGATGCAGTAAGTCTGTTCATCATATCAGTAGCCATGTTCATGATGAGTGATGGCGTTTCAGCCCAGAGTTGAATATTATACATGACTTCATCGGCTGTATAATCTTTGTTCAACCAATTTGATTGGATCGTATAATTTGATCTGCCCGATTTTGCACCAATTACAAAACTAAATGCATACTCCATTTGACCCTTGGTATTCTTCAAATCGTATCGAACCAATTTAACATTGTTCACTACAACATTTTCAATGTTGACTAATTCAGAACCTTTTAGTCTGTCACAAATAGCTTTGGTATGATCATACACTTCGCCTTGCGTTTTTGTACCAAATGCAACAGCTTTCGCTTGATCGTTTAATGTGAAATCAATTGATAAAACATCCTTCGCATTGGTGATAGAAGCAATATCAGCAGGAGTAGAATTAAACACTTTGTATTTAGTTCCTGCGATTTGACTAGGTAATATTTCAGATAAACTAAGACTAGTACCAACACCAGTCATTTTATTTTTATTCGCACCATTAATAACAGGAAGTTTCGCATAATCAACCGGACCTTGTAAACTATTCACCGCTTTATTAAAGATCCTATTTCCAACGGCGTCACCAAGGCTCTTACTTTCTAATCCGCCACTACCGCCGCCTGGAACGCCAGAGCCACTTCCATAAGATGCAGAGACATAAATAAACGCTCCTCCTAAACCATCATCAGGAACACCAATGATTGCCGTATTACCATCAGCACTAAAAGCCAATGATTTGTAAGTATTCTCTTGTGGTTCATTTAAAGTAATTTTATCACCAACAGCAGACCATACGCCACTAATACGATTAAAAATCCACGCAGCTTTTTTTCCAGTTGCAGGTTGATGATACATATCCCATAATAATCCTTCAACAACTGCAACATTTCCATCTGCACTTAATGAGGTAGACATCCCTAATAAAGATGCACTATTATCAGTATAAATTTTATCTCCCTGTTGTGTCCATGTATTGCCAGATCTAGTATAAAAGTATACAGCTCCATATGAAGAATCAGGGCCATTATAAGTTCCAATGGAACCAACAATAGCCGTATTACCATCGGCACTTATATCTAATGACCATCCAAATTCAACAGCATTAGCAGGAGGTAAAATATTTGCTTGTTGTATCCAATTATTACCAGATCGAGTAAAGGTGTAAATGCCAACATAAGATTGTGTCCCTAAAAGTGCTGTATTTCCATCTGAACTTAAAGCAATCGCCCAAATACCACCTGTCAAATTAGTAATACTAGTTTGCTTTGACCATATTTCCATTGCGTATAAAAACATCAAATCCGGAATTAATTCCATTTATACCAGAAAGAATAGTATTTCCATCCGCACTAATAGCTAAGGGATATCCATGATGAACAGAAGAACCCGAAATATCTAATTTGTCTCCCTCCTGAATCCATGCACCACTGCTATGGTTAAATACAAAGACATTATTCTGCCAATTATCCTTCGACATTGAACTTACAACTAATGTATTTCCATCTGCATTTATCGCAAGTGTCCAACCGAATGAAAATATTCTTGCAGTATCTGACATAGTCAATGTGCTTTCTATTGACCATGCAGAACCATTACGAACATATGTCCTTACACATCCTAAACCGCTATTAAAGCCAAAGTCACCAACAACAGCCTTATTACCATCAGCACTTATCGCAACTGAGGTTCCCTGAGCTCCAATATTGGTTGGGCTTGTAGTATCTATTAATTTATCTCCTTGTTGTACAGAAGGAAAATCTGTAGGTTTTACAGAAAAATTATTTGCTGCAGTAATTGAGCCTGCTGAAGTTGTAATTGAAATATTTCCCGTTGTTGCTCCTGGCATCATCATACCCACCAATGTTGTTCCATCATTAGAAACAGCAATCGCAGAAACACCACCAATCGTAAAAGAAGAAGGGTTGCTTAAATTTGTTCCGGTAATTGTTACAAGAGTTCCAATAGAGCCTGAACTCGGACTAAAACTTGATATTGTAGGTGCTTGACTAAATGTTCTGTTCACAAAAAAAACAGCGGGTAATAACAGTAATAGAGCAAGTAGAATTTTACGTCTCATACAGTTGCAGTTAAGGGGCTGATGAGCTAATAAAAAGGCTTGTGGGGAAGTCTAAGAATTAACTTTTATTAATATAAATAAAATTTAAAATTCGTAAACTATTAACATTAAAGAACTACCAAGTAGTTGGTATATTTAAATATATAAAATTATCATGCCCACAACACTCAACAACCAAGCCCTTCCCAACGGAGTAAATATTCAACCATCCTTTTATAATGCAGGTAACGTAAACTTTGCATGGGATCTTATGAAAACTTATCCTGCTATTAAAACAGTGCGTATTGAAATAGAGCCGAACTCGGTAATCCCGGCCACTACTTGGATTGCAGAGGCTCAAGGCAATGGTTATTTTGTTATAGCCACCTACCATAAAAGCAATGCACTTGGCAGTAATGACCCACAAGAACTCATATTGGCAGCTCAATGGTGGGCAGACAATTATCAAACCCTAGGAGGCAATTTCATCATTAACCTTACGAATGAATGGGGAGCACATAATTTAAGCTCAACAGAATATGCAGATGCTTATAACCCTGCCATTGAACTATTACGAACCGTTTATGGCGGAGATATTATCATAGACTTACCTGGTTGGGGTCAGGATGCAGGAGTAGCAGCAGATGCCATTGCTATGATCACAGATTCCAAGATTGCCCTATCAGCCCATATTTATAAAGACAGTTGGAATGGCTCTGCAACATTTAGTCGACAAGATATTAGAAGGATGCTTCACACTGGGAAGCCTTGTATAGTAGGTGAGTTTGGTCCCATAGAAAATCAACCCGGAACAGGACATTGCGATTGGGCAGATTGTGTCAAATATGCCAAATCAAAAGGAATGACCGTTTTAGGCTGGTGCTGGAATGGAGACGGACAGGATCACAATATGGTTAGTCCAAATTGGCTTGAAGATCCATTACCAACAGATCCACAACCAAATGCAGCATATTTCAATCAAATTTATAGTAAGTTGGTGGGGATCTAAACTAATTTGAGGCTCTCTTAAAGTAATCTTTATAGACTAAAACAGAACTGTCGGAGCTAGCAGGTTTGGTGGGGTAGGCGATGAAAAGTAGATTTCAAACTTCACCAAATGAAGGATATTCAGTCTTTTGCGATTACATCTGACCAAAATTACCCTACATTTCTCAATTCGCATTTTGCAAATTGAGAAATGATTATTACTTTTGTCTCATGAGACAACACAAGGGTATGCGACCCCAAGACATAGTGATACTACTAAAAATAGTGGTTCTAGGGAGCCAGGAGTGGCAGTTCCAAGACCTTGCACGCTCCCTTTATATAAGCGGGGCGGAAGTTTCAGAATCGCTACATAGGAGTAGTTTTGCTGGACTAGTTGATCCTACCCGCAAAAAAGTGCATCGTGTTTCACTTTCTGAGTTCCTTAAATTTGGATTTTCATATGTTTTTCCTCAGTCTCCAGGGCCCCTTACAAGAGGTATGGCTACCGCCCATAGTCACCCTTTATTAAAGAACCATGTAATTAGTTCCACTGCTTATGTTTGGCCAGACTTTGAAGGGAATGATTACGGACAAGCTATTGAACCATTATATCCAAATCAAGTAAAAGCTGCTAAAGAAGATCCGAAACTATATGATGCTTTAGCAATGTTGGATGCAATTCGTGTGGGAAAAGTTCGGGAGAAAAAATTTGCTTTTGATTACCTATCAAATTTACTATTAAATGAGCCATCAAGAGAATATAACAAGGATTAGGGCTGTTCGGAATGCGCTGGGAGATTTAAAAGATGATGTAGTCTTTGTTGGTGGAGCAACCGTTTCTTTATACACGGATAGAAGAACAGAAGATGTGCGACCAACCGATGATATTGATGTGGTGATTGAATTGTGGGCCTACAAAGATTATGCGCTAATTGAAGAGCGCCTAAGAAAATTGGGATTTGTAAACGAACAAGAATCTAGAGTAATTTGTCGCTATACAATCAACGGGATCACAGTAGATATAATGCCTACCTATAAAGAAGTAATAGGGTTTTCTAATCGTTGGTATTCTGCAGGGTTTTCAAGCGCTATTAGCTATGATATTGGTGATGGTAATATCCGCATTTTTCAATCACCTTTTTTTATCGCGTCTAAACTTGAAGCTTTTAAAAGCCGTGGTGCAAATGACGGAAGAACAAGTACAGATTTTGAAGACATCATTTTTGTTCTAGAAAACAATAGTGTGATTTGGGAAGAAATGGAAAGGGCAGAAGAAGAGGTTCGGCAATATTTAAAGCATACATTCCAAGAGATGTTGAGTACTATACATTTTGAAGAATGGGTAAATGCACATGCAGGTTATGGCACTACTCCCGCAACGAATTATATTTTAGAGAGACTAAAAGAATTTGTAAATCCATAAAATACAAACCCCAACATTTCTATTGGGGTTTGTGGTGTGGGCCG